>CAZFLK010000052.1:0-30803 GCA_964519245.1 uncultured Verrucomicrobiota bacterium | reverse complement strand
GGGTAATCCGTAGAAGCGCGCGAGGCGGTCGTTCACCATGACGAAATCCGAATCGATGAAGAGTTCCATGCTCAGGTCGTTCTTCAAGAGATGTGCAAAGAGCTCTCGGCCTTCGCGCCCCATGGAATCGACCGTCATACGACGAACGTTCTTGTAGACGCGCACATCCGGTCCGAAGTCGTCCACTTTATCCAGTTGGAGCCATTGGCGGGTGAAGTCGTCAATGAAGCGATCCAACTTCGCGTCCTGGAGCAGGCGATCCACCTGTGCCGAAGAATCCCTGGCCAGGGCGCCGGATGTGGCGGCCTCCAACAGCTCGGCATCCGGAACGGAATTCCACAGAAAATAAGAAAGGCGATGAGCCAACTCCACCCCGGTCAATTCAGGCGACTCGGATTTGTATATGAAATGCGGCGAGGTTAACAGCGCGATCAGCGCGCTGCGGGCGACGGCGATCGCGGATCCTCCGGATCTCTTTCGGCTCTCGACGATTTCTACGAAAGCGGCGCGCGCTCCCGCTGGCAGCGGCCGCCGGGTCAGCAACAGGGCGATGTGATCGACCAGCTCAGCCGGCTTCATGTCCGGTTGGGGAAGAATGGCCTGCATCGCGGCGGTAGGCCATTCTTTCACCAGCGGGCCGGTCAGATTCAGATGGGAGAAGCGCATGTCCGGACCCTTGTGCGGCTTCTTTTTAAGACTCCTCCCCGGCACGCGGGCGCTGTCGAACGTGAACGCAAGCATGTCGCCCGACTTCAAGGTGAGCTCGGTCGTAAACCCTTTCGAGCCGTGAGGCATGGGGATTCGCCGGATACCACGGAAACTGGTTGGGTGACGTCCATCTCCGAGGTTGATCCCAATGACTTCGCCCTCATTGGAATTCTTCGAATGCGCCTTCACTTCCAGGCGGTATGCTCCGAAGGCGGGAATGACAAACTGGTCGTGGCTCTCCGGATCGATCGAGATATGCAAGTTGCTGCGATAGGGACGAAAGCCGGTGAGAACATAGTCTTCCCCATCACGGTAATCACCGCCCCCTCCGGTAGCGAAGTTCAAGCTGCCATGGAAGTGGCGCACATCGAACTCCCACGTTCTCGTCTTCGGCTTCTCGTCGGGCAGGAGGCGCTCGGCCACGAAGCGGGCCGTCTTGAGATAGGCCACCACCTGGTGAGACGACATCAAGTGCGACTCGCCGAACTTGTCGAAGCCATGTTCCACCTGGTCGGGCGGCAGGAGATCGGTGAAATCGAAATCCATTCCGAACAGATCCAGGATCGTGTTCTTGTACTCCTCGCGCGTGAGCCGCTTGATAGGATTGGGCGGACGATTGGCGAGAATGCGTTTCGCCAGCGTCTTCAAGGCCAGCGCTCTGGCTGCCGACCCGGGTTGCGGCGCATCCTCAGGCGGCATCTCCCCGGCCTCGAGCACGGAAACCACCGCTTCCGGCAGGTCCGGTTTTGCGAAGAACTCATCGACGCCCAAGTCCAACCGCAGCTTGCCCTTCTGTTTTTCGGGCCCGTGGCATTTGACGCAATGCCGGGTGAAGAACGCTTCCAGGTCCGGCGCCGCGAGGACGCTTCCCTGCAGCGCGCCGATCAGCAGCGCCGGTATCCAAAACCTTCGCATCAGGCCAAGAGGTCGAAACTCCCGTTGCTTTCGCCGAATTTTTCCCGCTCGACGCCGAATCGTTGGAGCAGTCCCAGATAAAGGTTGCTCATGGGCACATCCTGGCGCCGCCAATAACCCGGGGTCTTGATGCCCGCATCGAAGACCAGCGCGGGAAGATCGTCGAAGTTGTGGGCATTGGCGCTGCCCATCGAGGCCGTCAGGAGCGTCGTCGTCTGATCGAAGAGTGAAGAACTGCCCGCCTTGCGTTCCTTCATGGATGTGAGCGCGGCGCTGATGCGCTTGAGTATCCCGTGCTCGAGCATCAGCAACTTGTCGATTTTCTCCTTCTTCTGGCCGTGATGCGAGAGGTCGTGATAATTGCCGGTCATCTCTGGTTCCTTGAATCCCTCCCAGAAAGGGATCTGCACCGTGACCGCCCGGGTGGAATCGGTCTCGAGCGCCAGCACGGCCAGATCCAGCAACGTGCCCACATAGTCGTCCACCGACTTGCGATCAAAGTTATCAAGTTCGTAATCCACCTTTGGCTTCGGCCGGCCCGACCAATGGGCCTGCTTGCGCACGGTCTTCTCCGCATCCCGCACCGAGGAAAGGTATTCGTCCAGCTTCGCCCGATCCGTGGCATTGAGCCGCTTCTCCATGGACTTGGCCTGGTGGAGCACGGCGTCGAGAATGCTGCGGTCCTCGGCAAGGATTTGCTGCTGCGCCTTCTCGTTTTCGTTCACTTGGAAGAGCAGATTGAAAATCTTGCGGGGCGAATCGATCTGACGCACGGGCAGGCCATGCTTGTCCCAGGAGATCTGGGAGAAATTCAGATTCTCGCCCGCCTGGAAAACCAGCGACCGGAAGCGGGTTTCGTCGCCCAAGCGATCCGCGACCGCCTGGTCGATGGAGATGCGGTTCTTGCGATGCAGCTTGTTGAAGTACCCGGAGAGAATGCCGACACAGGGCGTGTGCCCGAATCCGTTTTGGACCGCGGGATTGTTCAGTCCGCTATACATCTTCAGATGCGCGAAGTGATCCGACAAATTGGCCAGCAAGGGCGGCGGCTCCTTGATGGCGCCGTCGGTCTCCGGGACCAGCGCCGGTTGATAGAAACTGAGGTGGTTGACGATGGTGAGCAATCGACGCGGCGACTGCTCCGCCACCTGACCCAAGCTTTCAAACCGCGGCAGCAACAACGCAACCCCCGCTCCTTTCAGGAACGTCCGCCGCGACGGGCCTGATAGATTCTGATGGAAACTGGGGTTCATCGATTATTGAGATAAGTGGAGTTTCCGGGATTTAACAGCCATTTTCTTCTTTCTCACGGGCAGGGTCGCCAAGACTGCGGCGCCATGGATCACATCGGGTCCAACCAAGGACGCAGAATTGGACATTCTTTTGAAGATCAAACATGATCCAACTGATCTCTCCGTAGTAGTCGCCACACCAAAACCCCGAGACATGTATATCGGGGCCAGAACGTTGCGCGCCTTCCGCCTTGTAGACTACGCGAGAATTTCCTCCACCACATTGCCCGCAACATCGGTCAGGCGAAATGGGCGGCCGTGGTGGTCGTAGGTGAGGCGTTCGTGATCGACGCCGAGCAGGTGGAGGAGCGTGGCGTGAAGGTCGTTGATGTGCACCTGTCCATCCACGGCGTGGTAGGCGTAGTCGTCGGTGGCCCCGTGGGCGATGCCGCCTTTCACACCGCCGCCCGCAAGCCACATGGAAAAGCCGTGCGGATTGTGTTCCCGCCCCGGAGCCTGGCCAGGGCCGTTGTTCTGTTGGGTGTGCGGCGTGCGTCCGAACTCGCCGCCCCAAAGGACCAGGGTATCGTCCAACAGTCCACGCGCCTTCAGATCAGACAGCAATCCGGCGACGGGCTTGTCGCCCTTGGCGCATTGACCCGGCAGGCTCTTGGCAATGGTTCCATGATGATCCCAACCATTCAGGGTCACCTGAACAAAGCGCACACCGGCTTCCGCAAAGCGCCGCGCAAGCAGGCACTGACGACCGAATTGATCGGTCGTCTTCTCACCGATGCCGTACAGCTTCTTGGTGGCCTTTGATTCCGATCCAAGGTCCACCAGCTTGGGCGTCTCGGTCTGCATTCGGAAAGCGAGCTCAAAGGATTCGATGACGCCCTCCATCTGCGGATCAGATTCAAGCCGCGCGAGCTTGCGGCGGTTCATCCTCTGGATGAGATCAATGCGCCGCCGCTGGGCGACTTCAGAGAGGCCGCCATCGGTGAGGTTGCGGATGGGCGCCTTGTCCGGGGCGGAACTGACCGATTGGATGGCCGTGCCCTGGTGAATCGCTGGAAGGAAGGCGCTGCTGTAATTGCGTTCACCCTCGCCAGGCAGAATGGTGATGTAGCTGGGCAACTGCTGGTTCTCCGTGCCCAAACCGTATGAAAGCCAGGACCCCATTGACGGAACCGTCTCAAAGAGATTGCCCGTGTGCATCTGACGGATGGCGACGGGATGGTTCGGACTGTCGCATTGAACAGCGCGAAGGAGGCAGAGATCGTCCGTATGACGCGCGGTGTGCGGCAACAGCTTGCTCAAATGCAGACCGGACTGGCCATGGCTGGCAAACTCCGAAACGGGACCGAGCAGGCGGGTGTTCTCCATGCCGACGGTCGCCTCGTTGACCGGCAGTTTGTAAGGCAGCGATTGGCCGGACCGTTGGTGAAGCTGCGGCTTGTAGTCGAACAGGTCCATCTGCGACGGACCGCCCATCATGAAAAGAAAGATGATTCGCTTGGCGCGCGGCCGAAAATGGGGGGGCTTGGCGGCAAGCGGGGAATCACGGTTGTCGGGGCCGGTCTTCGCGATGGCCGTTCCCCGCAGCATCGCCTGCAAAGCCAACGAGCCAAACCCGCAGGACGCCGTGCGCAGAAAGTTTCGACGGGATGGAAGGATTGAATTCATGAGGCTACTCACAAAACAGGAAGTCATTGGAGCCCAGAATCGCGTGGCACAACTGGACCCAGGCGCGATCTCGGGCGTCCTTCTCAAAATCCGCTTTGCTTTGATTGAGAAAGACCATGGCTGTTTCGATTTCACCGGCTTCGGCCGGGCGATTCAAGGCCAAGAGGTAAAGACGCTCGATTCGCAAGCGCTCGTCGCCCGGCATCTCGCCAAGAAGTCGCTCGGCCAGCTTGTCGGCCTGTTGTTTCACGAAGGGACCGTTCATCAGAAAGAGAGCTTGTGTGGCGACTGTCGTGTTGGCTCGCGCTCCGGTGATCTCACTGGGATGAGGGAAGTCGAAGACGCTCAGGATCTCAAGCTCGCCCACGGGGCGCTCCCTCTTGAAAGGCAGGTAAACCGTTCGGCGATTCCTTATGTAGTCGGCTATCTGCCCACCCCAGGTCGGCAGGTTCACCTTGCCTCCCAGCCCGCGCATATTCCCCTTGAGCTCCAGGCCCAAAGACGGACCGCTGCGCGCCGGATCGAGTTGACCGCTTACAGCCAGCATGGCGTCGCGAATGGACTCGGCGGGCAAGCGGCGTCGGGGCATCCGCCAAAGCAAGCGGTTGTCGGGATCAATCGCAGCGGCCTTGGCGACATGAGCCGTCGACATCTGGTACGCCCGGGACAGGACCATACGGCGCACGGTTTTCTTGAGCGACCATTGGTCTTCCGTGCGGAATTGATGAGCGAGAAAATCAAGCAGTTCCGGATGGCTAGGCAATTCCCCGTGAACGCCGAAATAATCCACTGTGCGGACCAGGCCCTGACCAAAAAGGTGATGCCAGACACGATTGACGAGCACGCGTGAGGTGAGTGGATTCCCGAAATCGGTAAGCCAATGCGCGAGTTGGAGGCGACCGCTGGCCGCGGCGGGTATTTCGTGATCCTTCGAAACGTTGACGGCCTTGAGAAAACCGCGCGCAATCTTCGGACCCAGGTTCAGGAAATCGCCGCGACGGTAGATGGGACTGTCCGCCGGCTCGTCCACATCGCGAACAGCGAGGGCTTTCTCAGGTTGACCGATCGCGTTCAAACGCGCCAGGGACGCGGCGATTCCATCAAGTCGTTTGGTCAGCTCGCGCGCGCGTTCCAAGGCGCGTCTCTGGGATTCGGTTCCGGGTTTGGCGTTGGCCAACACGGCTCCCCTCCCTCCATAGAATTGGATGGCGTAGTCGCCTTCGCCCAGATCCACGGCGTGCGAATGATTGATTCCCCCGCCCTTCCAACCGGGAACCTTGGCGAAGGCCGTGACCCGCAAACCCGAGTGCGCCTGGGCGCCCGTGTTGCCAGGCTTCAAGGCATCAAAGTCCTCGGAGAACAGGATCTTCCCATCTTGACTGATCGCCAGGTCGTCGATGGCGCCACCGAACTTCGAACTGCCCGGAGTGGACGTGGTCAGCCGGATCCGAATGCTTCCCGAACCATCTCCCGTGTAAGCCACTCGGACGAGCTTCATCTGCTGCGAGGTCTTCTTCCGAGTCCAGGCGCCGGGTTGATGACGGAATCCTTTCAGCACACTGCCGTCCTCCCGAAGCAGATCCACCTGTAGTCCGTTGGCTTCTGTCGTAGCCTGGCTTGCACCGGCCCAGACACTGGGGGCGGCTTCGAAGGTCAGCTCATAGCGCGCCGCTTCTTCATTCGCGTCGACCGGCTTCTCCAACGTCAGGACGTTGGCGTCTGTCGCTCCCGGAATCTGAAGCATCAAGGACGTCAACTCGGGTTGGATCTTTTCCTGTTGAGCCCGTAAATCGGCGACTTTCTTTCGGCGTTGCTCGATGGTCGCCTTTTCTTCGGGCGTCTTGGGCAACTCAATTTCCGTGATCGTGCTCCAGACGCCCGGGCCGTCATAGCTGGTCGTCAGCGTGCTGTGAAAGATGCCCGCCATGGCGTAGTAGTCAGCGGTCGGGACGGGATCAAACTTGTGATCATGGCAGCGCGCGCAGGAAAGCGTTTGACCGAGGAAGACCCGTCCAATCCGGTCGATCTGATGATCCACTACATCGGCGTCCAACTGCTTCTTGACGTAGTTGGAAATCGTGTAGGGACCGATCGCGAGGAAGCCCGTGGCGATGATTTGTTCGCGACGCTGCTCAATCGATTCATACGGCAACTGATCACCGGCAATCTGTTCATGGATGAAGCGATCAAAGGGCTTGTCCGCATTCAGGGAACTGACCACGTAGTCACGATACCGCCACGCATCGCGTATCAACGTGCGACCGCCGACCCCGGCAAGGTCCGCATAACAGGAAAGGTCGAACCAACGCCGCGCCCAATGATCGCCGAAGGCCTCTGATCCAAGCAAACGATCCACGACTCTCTCGTAGGCCAGTCCGGACGGGTCGCTCAGGAAAGCTTGAATCTCATCCGGCGTCGGCGGCAGACCGGTCAGATCAAAGGTCACTCGTCGGAGCAAGGTAGGACGATCGGTGTCCTTGACGGGTTGAAGCCCGGCGTTCTCCAACCGGGCGAGAATGAACCTGTCGATCTTATCGCGCGGCCAGTCCGTTTTCGAAACACGCGGCGGCTCCGGTTTTCGAATCGGCTCCAGCGCCCAAAGCTTGGCGGGATCAACTTTCGGCGACGTTGATTCCCGCGGATCCGGCGCTCCCATCGCGACCCATTTCTCCAGCGCAGCGATTTCCTCGGCCGGCAACTTACGCTTCGGCGGCATCTGAAGCGCGTCGTTCGTATGACGCACCGCTGTGATAAGCAGGCTCTGGTCGATCTGGCCCGGCACAATCGCCGGCCCCGAGCCGCCGCCTTTGGCCCACCCTGCCCGCGAATCAAGAACCAGCCCACCCTTCGCTTTGCCGGACTCGTGACTGTGACACTCGTAGCAACGACGCGTGAGAACCGGAGCGATCTCTTCCCTGAAATACCTCGTCCCTGGATCCGCGTTGAGCGATCCGACCATACCTGCAACAAACAGACACGTTGTTCTCAAGGGCTTCACGTTGCGTCAGGATTGCCCACGGATTTCGACCCAATGGAGCAAACCAAGGATCTTCTAGGGCGACGCCGGATAATCAAGCTTTCTCCACCGGAAGGAGCAAAGCCTGAACGAAGCACAAGGATCTCATCTACGTTTGGCCTTATCCCGCTCTGATCGCGCCTTGAACTCTGGAGTCGCCCCGCGCGGCAACCATCGAGCCAGCTTGTCCTGGAGCTGCTTGTGGACCGGGTCGTTGGCAAGGTTGCGGAACTCATCCGGATCGTTGCGATGGTCGTATAGCTCCCTGGCCCCGTCGCTATAGACGATCAACCTCCAATCCCGCGTGCGGATCGAGTGATTGCCGAAATAAGAGGACGTGATCGCGGGCCGCTCGCGCGGAGCTGCCGGGTCGTTCAACTGGGGAACGAGGGAGACGCCTTCCAACCGTGAGTTCTTTGGCAGGCCGCACAATTCGATCAAGGTTGGGTAGATATCGATCAGACTGGCGGGTTCCCGACACGGTTCGTTGGTTTCGACGCCCGGCCCGGCAATCAACAAAGGAACACGAGTGGATTCCTCCCACAAGGTGCGCTTGGCCCAGTGCTGCTTCTCGCCCAAGTGAAATCCGTGATCACTCCACAAAACTACGATGGTGTTGTCTGCGTAACGACTGGAACTCAACGCATTCAAGACAACGCCGACGCAATGATCCACGAAGCTGATGGACGCCAGGTAGGCCTGTGTCAGACTTCTTTGTTTTCCATTTTCGACCACCTCGGCATGCGTCGGCGCCACGGCGTAGTTGTTGATGTTCAAAAAATTCCTCGGGAGATCATCCAGATCCGACTTCGGATTGTTGGGCAGCGTCAGTTTTCCGGCGTCGTACAGCTGGAACCACTTCGGCGGCGCGAACAATGGAACGTGCGGCCGAAAAAAGCCGACCGACATGAAGAACGGTTTCTCGAAATCCTCACGCAGCGCGTCCGCCGCTTTCCCGGCCAGTTGGAAATCAAACATCGCCGTGTCGTTCTCGGGATGAGCTCCCCAATCCCAGGCGCCGCTCCAATCGGCGGGCCGATTCATCCGTTCCTTTGGCCGCGGACTCCGCTTCCGTCCCAAGGAACGATCAATGCCTTTCGCCAACCTCCCGCCGAAACCATGATGAAGCACCTTGCCTCCCTCGATGGTGTAGTAGCCGTGGTCCTTGAAATATTGTTGTATCGTGGACGCGTCCTGGAGGGCCGGGAGTTGCTCGTAGCGGGGGCCCAGCTCGTAACTGCCGTGCGTCGTCGCCGCGATGCCCGACATCACACTGACCCGCGAGGCTGAACAGACCGGCACGGCGCAGTGGGCGTTGGCAAAGTTGCGTCCGCGCTTCGCGAGCGCGTCCATGTTGGGCGTCAGCGCTTCCGGATGCCCCCCAAGAAATCCCGTCCAGTCGTTCAGGTCGTCAATGCTGATCATCACGACGTTCGGTCGGGCAAACAGGGTGGCGGCGTCCGCAAGCAGGAAGGAGAGCAACAGGATTCGTATCATGAGAGCTGATCAATGTGGCGCCGGGATAGCGCTTGTCGAGTTTGGCCGGAACCTTTTTCGCGCGGGCGACAGCGCCGTGGCATTGCATGCCGGCGTGCCAATTGATCCGTTTCGGCTCCTCCAAGTTGCGGAAAGAACAACGCGATCGACAGCGCGGAAAGCCGCGCAGGAAGCCTAATCATCACCACAGGTTGACTCGAAGACCGCCCAAGAAAAGCAAAGAGGGAGGAGGCGGCGACCTTGTCAGGCGATCAGGTCGCGAATCACATTGCCGCCGAACTGGCTCAACTGCTTGAAGCGCCCGGCATGGTAGAAGGTCAACTTGTTGTCATCCAACCCCAGGAGGTGCAACAGGGTCACATGCACATCGCGAATATGATGAACGCGATCGACCGCCGCGGCGCCGATCTCATCGGTGGCTCCGATGGTGTGCCCTCCTTTGACGCCTCCGCCGGCAAACCACATCGCCATGGCCTTGGCATTGTGATCGCGGCCGTAGGACTTGCCGCCACCGCGCAGCCCGTTGTCCGGTGTGCGACCGAACTCGCCGCAGAAAACGATCAAGGTCTCATCCAACATATCCCGTTCCTTCAGGTCCTTGATCAGCGCGGCAATCGGTTTGTCGACGGATTCGATCAGGTTGCCGTGCGCCCGGGCGATATAATCGTGGCTGTCCCAGTTGCCGGCGTAGGCCTGCACGAAACGAACGCCTTTCTCCACCAGACGCCGCGCCAGAAGACACTTGCGCCCAAAAGCATCCGAACGCCCCGAACCGATGCCGTAGGCTTCAAGGGTCCCGGGGTTTTCCCCCTTGAGATCAAGCACATCCGGCACCTCCGCCTGCATGCGATAGGCAAGCTCATAGGATTGCATGCGCGCTTCGAGATCACTGCGTCCCGGACGCGCCTCCAGATGCCGGCGATTCAACGAGGCCAGGAGGTCCAGGTTCTTGCGCTGGCGTTGGCGGGTCATCCCGGCTGGCGGATTCAGGTCGAGGATCGGGCTGCCCTCGGGCCGCAGCGGCGTCCCCTGAAACTGGGCGGGAAGATAACCATTGGACCAGTTGGCGGCGCCGCCCTGGGGGTAACTTGTCCGAGGGAGCACCACGAAACCGGGCAGGTTCTCGTTCGCCGACCCCAAACCGTAAGTCACCCAGGCCCCCACTCCCGGATCGCCGCCGAAACGGTTGCCCGTGTTCACATGATAACAGGCCGTCGGATGGTTGACCGACTCGACCTGACAACCACGAAAGAAGCAGATGTCGTCCGCGCAATCCTTCAGGTGTTTCCACTCGGCGCACATGTCGGCGCCGCTCTGGCCCGCCTTGATGAATTCAAACGGGCTCTTCACGAAGTAGCGCTTGCCAGACGACATGGCGCTCTCCATCTCGCCCGATCGGGAAAACTCCTGCAGGTGACGTTTGGTCAATTCCGGCTTCGGATCAAAGGTGTCGATGTGCGAAGGACCGCCTTCCATGAACAGAAAGATGCAGCGCTTGGCCTTGGCGGCGTGGTGCGGTTGAAGCCCGGCAGCCTGCAGCAGGGAATTGAAGGCAACGGTTCCCAGGCCGGCTCCCAGGCCGTAGAGAAAGTCGCGTCGCGAGGGCGAGGCAAAAACAGGATGCGGGTTCATGATCAATCCAGGTAGGCAAACTCGTTCGAGTTGAACAAAGCGAGACAAACAGTGGCGAGCCCGCGCGTTCGCGCATTCACCTGCCCGGGTTGCAAGTCAGAAACATAGCTCTCATACGCGGGCATGCGTTCAATGAAGTCGTAGGGCTCGCCGGTCTTCTCAGCCATGACCGTTCGCTCGATCCGGCTCTCAAACCGCTTCGGCTCGTACGACTTGCCCGTCTCCTCCGCCGTCGCGGCGCGCCAATGCTTGAGGCAGGCCTTCGATTCCATTGCACTTGCCGGACGACTCAGGGTCAGGGCGAACGCGCGTTGAACAGCCGCCTCGTCCGTCTTGCTTTCCTTCAGGACCCGGGCCGCCAGGGCCAGTGAACGGTCCTGAACCTCCTCCGTGTTCAGGAGGGTCAAAGCCTGCGGCGCGACCGTGGACGTCTCCCGCACTTCACAGGATTTGTCGGGACCAGGTTGATTGAAGGTCTCCATGAACGGATCCCGCAGTCCCCGGATCTTCTCCGCATAAACCGAACGCCGGTTGCGCATCTTCGGCAGTGGGTCCGGTTCGTAGACCGACGCCGTGCCGCCCATGATCTGGCGCGGCTGCATGGCGACCTCCAGGTTGATGTCGGGGCGGCAAGGTATGCCGCCTTGTTGTCGGTTCAATTCCCCGCTGGCCGCCAGCATCGCATCACGGAATTCTTCCGCGGCAAGGCGCCGCGATCGAAAGACGGCGTAGAGCTCGGACTTCGGATCCTTCGCCGCCCAGGATTTCGCATCGGGATGCCGCGAACTGCGACGGTAGGCCGAGGAGGACACAATCATTTCGTTCAGCTTCTTGACGGACCAACCCTGCTCCATGAACCAAACCGCCAAATAGTCCAGCAGTTCCGGGTGGGTCGGAAGCTTCCCGGTGGAGCCGACGTTGTTCGGGTTGCCGGCCAAGCCACGCCCGAAATGCCAGGACCAGACCCGGTTCACCATCACTCGCGCTGTGAGAGGATTCTTCGGGTCAATGATCCAATCCGCGAGGGCCAACCGCCGCTTGCCCCGGCCGGCGGGAAACGCCGGTTTCTCCATGCCGCCAAGCCGGGTCGCCGCGCTCAGTGGTCCGGGCATCACCGCGTCGCCACGACTGTAGGCGTCGCCGCCGGTCAGGATGACATCCTCCTCCAGGTAGCCCTTTCCCCAGGGATCTTTCGGCATCCGGATGCGGCTCCCCACGTTCTTTCGCTCGATCGTCTTGCCGGTGTGAACAGCGAAAGCAATGGGGCGCCACCTGTCGTATTCCCAACTGTGGCGGCTGATGTTCTTGCCCATGCGGGCAAGCGAGGCTTCATCACCGGGATCAAGGCCATTGTCACCCACCTTGGCATCCCCGGATTCCCGAGTCCTCTGCTGGTTGACGCGGGCTTGCAGCTCTTTCCGTTGCTCCTGATAGGACTGCACCTTGGCCTTGATCCAATCATTGGCCTCCTTGAACCAGGCCTTGTTCTCGCGCGGCAAGAAGGGCGTTTCGCGCTCGGCAAACTGGGTCGTCGAGAAGACCGCCATCATGCGGTAGTAATCCCGCGTGGGCACGGGGTCGAACTTGTGATCGTGGCACTTGGCGCATTGGAGCGCGTGGCCCAGGAAGGTTTGCCCGACCGAGTCGGTGATGTCGTCGAGCCACTGTTGCCGCGTCACCCGGAAGACGCTCATGGCCGTCTGCTCCCAGGGCCCCATGCGTAGGAAGCCCGTGGCGATGACATTCTCGGGATTCTGGTCATCGATTTCGTCACCCGCAAGCTGCTGTCGCACGAACTGATCGTAGGGTTTGTCGTCATTGAAGGCGCGAATGACGTAGTCGCGATACCGCCAGGCGTTGGGCCGGGTGTAGTCGTTGGCAAAACCGGCCGTGTCGGCGTAACGCGCGACATCCAGCCAATGCCGGCCGAACTGTTCACCGTAGTGATGAGAAGCCATCAGACTGCGGGCATAATCCGCCAACGCGCCTGCGGGATCCTGCTCGAACTTTGCTTCAAACTCGCCCGCCGCCTTCGGAGCGGGCGGCAACCCCGTCAATCCAAAGCTGAGCCGGCGCGCCAGTTCACGGGGCTTTGCGGCCGGCGCCGGTTTCAGGCCGGCTGCTTTCAGGCGCCTGTTCACAAACCAATCGATCGGATTGACGCCGTCCGGGACATCGGCCCGCTCTGGAGGACGGTAGGCCCAAAGATGTTCCGGCTTGTAGCGACGCTGGGTCCAATCGTCACTCAAACCGCCGGAAGTGGCGACCGTGACGCCTTCGGCATATTTTCTGACAATCCCGTCTGTGCGGGCTTCGTCCGGCCACGGCGCGCCGGCGTCGATCCAATCCCGCACCCACCGGGCCTGCTCCTCGGTAAGCTTGTCCGCCTCCTTCGGCGGCATCTCGTAATCCTCCTCCGTCCGCGCGACCGAATGATAAAGCAGGCTTTCCTCCCCCTTGCCCGGGATCACAACCTCGGCTCCGAACGAATCGCCGCCTTTCAAGAGCGAGGAACGCGAGCGCATGTCGAAGCCGCCCTTGATTTTCTTGCCCTCGGCGCCATGACAAGCCAGGCATTTCTCGCTGAACAGGGGTCTGAGCTTGAGCGCGAAGAGCTTCTCGCCCTCGGTCGGCTCCGCAGCGAATGCCCCGGAGTTCCCATGAAAACCCAGGAGTCCGGCCGCCAGGACAACGATTGAAAATGGCAGGTTGCGGAAAATGCCGGTCCGCCGAAACACAACTGAGTGACAACTCTTCATTCGAATATGCCCAGTATTATTCCAACGAGTCCGCCGAGTTGCAAACATCCAGTCGCGGGAAGCCGGGAACCCCCGGCGCCCTCTCCATTCTCACCGACAACAAATGAACGTTGAGCCGCGCCCCCGAAGCGGCCGCCATTATCCGCCGGGAACCATCACCTGACACCCCGCTTCGGTCGCATCCTTGGCTTGGCGAGTGTCGTTGGACATCAGCCGGAAGATGCCAAGTTCCTCCATGGCCGACAGGTGCAACCGGTCCAAGGTTCGGAAATGACATCTCCCGGCGGCGGCATCCCGTTGAATCGCGGTCTCGAACAGACTGCCCGGCAACCGCGCGAAATGAAACGGGTCCCTTGCCACGACACCGAACCCCGCGCCCGGCCGAAGCGGAGTTCGACGCGACAGCCCCGCATCGCTAAACTGAACCTGTTCCATGAAACCAAGTTCCGGCAAGAAACCTCAAGCGACCAAGGCTCTGCATCCGCGGAACCGGCACAGCGACCGCTACGATTTCCCGGCCCTGGTCCAGGCCTGCCCGGAGTTGAAACCCTTCCTGCAACTTAACCCCCTCGGCGAAGACACCATCGATTTCGCCGATCCGGCCGCCGTGAGGTCGCTGAATCGCGCCCTGCTGGTCCATCATTACGGGATCGCGCTCTGGGATATTCCCGAAGGCTACCTTTGCCCGGCTGTGCCGGGTCGCGCGGAATGCCTGCATCACTTGGCGGACCTGTTGGCCGGAGACGAGGAAGGGGATGTTCCGCGCGGGCGGAAGGTGAAGGTTCTCGAGATCGGAGTCGGAGCGAACTGCGTCTTTCCCATCATCGGCGCGGCGGAATTTGGCTGGAAGTTTGTCGGGGCCGATATCGATCCTGTCTCGGTCAAGTGGGCGACGGAGTTGGCGTCCGCGAACGCCCGCTTGAAGCGAAACCTCGAGTGCCGGCTGCAGAAGAACCCCGCCAATTTTTTCAAGGGCATCGTCAAGCCCGGAGAACAATTTGCCCTCACCCTCTGCAATCCGCCATTTCACGAGTCCAAGGCGGCGGCCACGGCGGGGACGCTGCGCAAACTGAAGAACCTGGAGGGCAAGCGTCCGACCGAGGCGACCCTGAACTTCGGCGGCAGCGACACGGAGCTCTGGTGCGACGGCGGGGAAGCGGGTTTCCTGGAGGGTCTGATTCGGGAGAGCGCCAAGCTGAGGAAGGCCGCCGCCTGGTTCACCACCATGGTTTCCAAGCGCGAGAATCTGCCGGCAATCCAGCGCAGCCTGAAAAAGGCGAAGGCCAGCGAGGTTCGAACCATTGAGATCAACCTGGGCCAGAAGAGAAGCCGGATCGTGGCCTGGGCGTTTCAAACGCGCGCTGAGCGTCGGGAGTATTGGCGGTAATGCGCACACCGCGGAAGAACGCGGGGCTTGGATAACGGCGACAACAGTCTTAATGTCCCCCTCAGGTTTCCGCGGTCTCTTCAACGCGACAACCGCGGCTGCCAGCAGATCCATGCCAGGAAAAGACAACCAACCGAAAACCCCCTTCAGCGACGAAACGATCATCCGGCGCAGCGGCAACCAACTGTCCTGCGACCTCGACGGCGAGGCGGCCATTCTTCACGTGGCGACCGGGCAATACTTCGGGTTGAACGAAGTCGGCGCGTTGGTGTGGGAACGCCTGGAAAACGCGTCCAGCGTGGGAGCGCTGCGCCAGGCCCTGCTGGAAGAGTACGAGGTGGAGGACGATCGCTGTCGTTCGGACCTCGAATCCCTGCTGAGGGAGCTGGCGGATTCCGGCTTGGTGGAAATCGGGGATGAGCGTCCTGAGTAAATACGTTCGCCTTCCCGCCCCGGATCGGCGGCTCCTGCGAAGCGCCTGCTGGCGATTGCTCGTTGCCTGGATCGCGCTGCGGTTCGTGGCCTTCGACCGGCTGCTGGCCCGGACGGAGGCGACTCCAGGCTCTGAAACAATCGACGAGGCGAACGACCCGGAGAAACGGGTCGTGCGAATCTGCTGGGCGGTGGAGGCGGTGGCGGCGCGACTGCCGGGCATGGGCAACTGCCTGGTCAAGGCGCTGGCCGCCGGCGACATGCTTCGCAGCCGCGGACTTCCCGGAACGCTGCGGATCGGCGCGACGCGCGGGGCTTCGACCACGGACGGCCTTAACGCTCACGCTTGGATCGAGTTCAACGGCCGGGCGCTGGTGGGCGGTCCGGACGTGAGTCAGTATGAAGTGTTGACCCGCCGGGAAAGCGTCATTGATCCGTCATGAGTCGCGCGTCCGCGAACCTGCCACGCCCTGATGAAGGGACCGCGAGAAGCGGATTGTTCGAGCTCTATGGCCTTCGCGTGCAATCCGAACTCCCGTTGTCTGCGGCGCCGGCGGCGGAAGGCGAGCCCGACCTGGACGTCAGATTGGGTGAGCCGCATACGGTGTCCAGGGAGACTGTCCAAACCAACGGTCGCCTGCTCGCCGAATACAAGATGGCGGACGGCCGGGGCTATCGCCACTTCGAGGAGGAAGACGGATTCCGGCTCGTATTCGACGGTATCTGCGAGTTCTTCCTGGATCGCGACCTCCGCCACGTTCGAGCGCATCTCGATCTGGACGCGGATCCGGAACTGGCCGGCATCCTCGTGGGCGGCAACCTGACGGCGTTGCGCCTGGCCCTCGCCGGGGAGCGGGTCCTCCACGCCAGCGCCATCGATGTCGACGGACAGGCGCTGGCGTTCATGGGGGCGTCCGGCATGGGCAAGTCAACCCTGGCAGCGCTGGGTTGCGCCGCCGGAGCCGGATTGATTACGGACGACCTGCTGCGGCTGCGCGAGGACGAGGACGGCTTCTCCTGCTATCCGGGCAGCCGGGAAATGCGACTGCGCGCAGGCTCGCAATCCTTGGCGGAGACCTTGGCGGAAGGCAGCCCCGGGCGCTCGGTCGACAAGCGCTTCCTCGCGGAAGGCCGGGTCGAACCGACCGCGTTTCCACGGTTGCGCGCGATCGTCGTGCCGAAGCCATCAAGAGAGATCGAGCGACTCAAGGTGGTTCGAACCCCAAAACCCAAGTCGCTTTACTACCTGCTATCCTATCCGCGCGTCAGCGGCTGGCGCATGGACGGCCCTCTGGGCAATCAGTTCCAGGCCTTGGCCGGGGTGGCTCGCGCCGTGCCGGTTTTCGAGGCGGAAGTTCCCTGGGGCCCGCCCTTTGAAGTTGCCGTCGCGGAGGCTCTTTGGCAGGCGACGGGCATCACCCGCAGCTGACCCGCCATGCCACGTCCGCCGCTCGCCAATCTGTTCGCCTTCCACTCCCGGGATGAGGGCGTCCTGAAAGCGGCAACCGACCGGTTGCGGAAGTCGGGGGAGTTTGACTCGCTGTGGCAACCGGCCCCCGGCTGGATCGTCGGCGCGAGCCCCCTGCCCGGGGACGATTCGCACGGCAAGTATGGGCAACGCCCGATTCCGGAACTGGCCTTTGCCGAGGGACGCGAGGCCGTCAGCGCCGGGGCCGCCCCAACGAATGCCGACTTCTGGGCAACCTTGCGCGAAACCGCATGCGCCCAGCCGGAACGCCTGCGGAACTATCCGGGAGACTTCGGATTCATCGCCTTCGGAGCAGACGGGGACGCGACCATAACGCGGTCCTGCGGAGGGCTGGCTCCGTTCTACGTGTCACGAAAACCCGGGTGGGCCTGCATTTCGACCCGGATGAAATGGTTGATCCGCTTCGCTCCAAGCGAGTTCGGATTCGACCCGTTGGTCAATGCCCTGTGGGCCGCGGGTTGGACCTGGTTCCCCGAACGTCGAACCTTTTTTCAGGATGTCTCCATACTCGAACGCGGCGGCTGGGCGCGAGTTTCAGAGGGTGCCTTGCAGTTCGGTCGCTACTGGACGCCGCGTCCGGACCAGCCGCCAAGATTCGACGCCGACCGCGCGCGGGAACACCCCCAGCGACTGAGAGCCTTGCTGATCGCTCGTCTGGAGCGTGATCTCGATCCGGCGGGCGGCAATCTGCTGGCCCTCAGCGGGGGCGTTGATTCTTCTGCGCTCGGAGCCCTGGCCACTCGACGGGGCCGGAAGGTGACCTCCTTTACCACGCTTCCCGTGAAGGAAGAATCCTACCAACGCGAGATGTCCTTCATCCGCCCCCTCGCGCAGGAGTGCGGCTTCGAGGGAGCCTGGGGGCTGCCGCTTCCCCGCCTGGATTACCTCGCTTTGCTGAGAAGCGCACCCGCCGTCGAGTTCCAGATTTCGCATCCCGTTCTGTGTGCTCTGCCGCAACTGGTGAGCAAGACGCCGGTGACCACGCTCTTCGGAGGCGAGATGGCCGACATGCTTTGCGGGTCGGTGGCCACCATGCCGGACCTGATCGATACACTTTCCCTCAGCGAGACCGTCCGCCATCTCGGCGAACTCCATGTGGGCCCACGATTCCTCGGAGCCTGGCTGAAACATCGCTGGCGTGATCTGCGGGGGCGGTTGCCGTCGGCGATGCCCTTCCCCTCGCAACTGCCCGGTTGGACCTGCCCGGAACTGCGTGATGAACTGGATGAGTTGCGGGACCGGCGCCGACGCCAAGCCTTGCGGGAGCGCTGCGCCTGGCGGCAACTGGGCATGCTGCTCGAGGTTGACGGATGGACCGCCATGAGTTGGGAAGCGACCTCGGAGCTGGGCCTGCGGCGGAGCATTCCTTTCAATTGCCGGGAGATCATCGAGTTGACCCTGGAATGCCATCCGCTGGAGTTGATCGGAAAAGACACTAAGCTGCTGCTGCGCAATGCCCTGAAGCAGGATGTGCCGGCCAGAAACCTGTATCGACGCGACAAGGGCGGCTGGGGCCGGCGGGACCCCATCCCGGACGCCGTCCCCTGGAACGAGAAGCTGTCCGCGCGCCTGCGGGGCGTCGTTCGCGACGATTGGCTGCCCCGCCCACCAGCCAGCCTGGACTACGAGACGGCTAAAATGTTGACACGATTGGCGGTTTTTGATGGGAATCACCCAGGCGGTTGAGCATCGTTTTGTTGGTTGCGTTCGACCGCCAGCCGACCTATGTTGGAGTGTCCAGTTGTTCGTCGTGTCATGAAAAAGAAAGTCTCCAAATCAAGTCAGAAGAAACGGTATCAGTCGCCCAAGCTCGTGCGCCATGGGAGCGTGCAGAAGCTGACCAAGGGCAGCCTGACCGGCGTTCTTGACGACGGCATGGTCTGCGCCTGATTGCGAGCCGGCCTGTCCGGGGCCCCTCCATTGCTTTCTTGAGCCGTGCGGCAGCGCGGCTCTTTCTGTTTCCGCCCACATGGCGCGCCCGGGCGGGACCGTTCGCAGCTTCATGATCCGTTCTGAAATGCTTTCACCAGAAGCAGCATGCCTGATCGAGGCGGCACGGCAGACCTGTTCCGACATCGACGCGCCCGATGCGGCGCCGCTTCCAGAGCCCGACTGGAACCGCCTGATCGAGCTTGCGATGGCGCACGGAATGACGCCGCTGCTGGCAAACCAGATCAACCGAACGCACTCGGCAAAAATTCCCCAGGACGCTCATCAAAGGCTGCGGGAATGCGTCCGGGGCATCAGTCACCGCAACCTGTTTCTGGCCGCCGAATTGCTCCGGGTGGTCACTCTCCTCGCGGAGGCAGGCATCCCCGCCGTCCCCTACAAGGGGGTGGCATTGGGCGAGGCCGCCTACGGCAGCCTCGCATTGCGTCCCAGCAGCGACATCGATTTGCTCGTCGCAGAAGCCGATGTGCGGCGAGCGAGGGACCTCCTTCTGGCCGGGGGCTACGAACCCGAGATCTCACTGACTGGCGAAGCCGAGACCCGCTACTTCGCAAACAACTGCGAGTTGAATCTCGCGCGACGCGAGGACGAAGGCCGGGCCCGCGTCGAACTGCACTGGCTGATTGTGCCGCCGGAGTTTTCCTTCGGCTTGGACGCGGAGACGATGATCGGTCGCGCGAGGCCTGCCCCCCTGCAAGGCCGGAAGATCTTGACCCTGGAGACCGAGGACCTCCTGCTTGCGCTCTGCGCCCATGGCTGCAAGCACTACTGGTCCCGGCTCATCTGGATCTGCGATCTGGCCCGGGTGATCAACCGCCGCCGCGATGCCATCTGTTGGGACACCCTCTGCAATCGAGCGGCGTTCTGGGGAAGTTCGCGCATGCTCGGCGTCGGACTCACTCTCGCGCGCGAGCTGGCGGGAGCCGCAATCCCCGACGTGGTGATCGCCCGTCTTGACCAGGATCCGGCGATCCCCGAACTCGTCCGCGCGGTCCGGGGCTGGCTGTTTCTGCCGAAGAATTCCGGCTGGCCGACCGTCCTGCGCAAACAGCTGCACCTCTTCCGTATCCGTGAACAATGGCGGGACCGGCTTCCCATGTGTCGCTTCTTCCTGAAGTGGCTGTTCGCTCCCGACTACGCCAACGATTCCCCGGTCGCAACCGGACGCATCGGGAGACTGGCCGCCGGCATGGCCCGACCGTTTCGATTGCTGCGCGACTACGCGTTCAACGCTCCGACGATCAGAAGATAACCGGACGTCCCGCCATTCCGTCGGCCTCCGGCTACCGCGCCTCCGGACGGGTGAGCCGAAGGTCACCCTCAAATCGGATCAAAGGTCGACGGCGGAGCCCTTTCTTCGGGAGCATGAAGGTCGTCTTGTTCGCCAAGGACACCGCTTCCAGGGCCTCCCATCCCGTCAGATTCCAAGCGGCCAGGGCATGCCGATAGAAATGCCAGGAATCGCGGCTGCCGACCGGCGGGTCAAAACGCACATCCAACGTCTTCGCCAGGATGGGCTGGACATGATCCCAATCGTGATCGTTGAACAGCGCGTGGGACAGGAACGGCGTGGTCCGAAGCCTCGCCGCAAGGTCGCGATTCCTGATCGTTGCAAGCGGTTCCGTCGGGTCGTCGTCGGCATGAAGCAGCAGGAACGGCGGGCGAAACTTGACCCGGATGCGGGTCTGGTTCGTCAGCGCGTCAACCGCGTCGAGCAGGGTCGGCGCATCAACGTCCAACACCGCTTTCGCGCGCTTGAAGAAGTAGAACTCATCCGTGGCCCCGGGTTGAAGAATGAGCGCCTTGACCGTGCGGTTCGACTGAAACGAACCCAGCATGATCCGCGCGACGTTCGTCCGATTCAGGTCCTTGGCAGGCTCCGACAACGGCATGCCGGCCAACGCCGTGCGCCACGAGGATTCCTGTCCCCTCGCCGCCTCCAACGAACCCATTGCAAGGAGCCCGCCGATCAAGGCGGCGCGCAATTGGATCGCCATGGATTCGAACACCTTCAACCGGCCCCTGCGTTTCATCTCAAAAGGAAAGGCGCACGATTCGTTCCTGCAACTGCCCGGACCAGCGCGACAAATGACTGATCACCCGGCCAATCTCCTCCAGCCGATTCAAGGGCAGGGCTTCGCCGCGCGCGGGATCGCCGATCGGCGGCGCGCCCTCCCAGTCGCCGTTGAGTTCCCGAAGCTCCTCGTGCAGCGGCTCCAATCCTTTGAGCGCCTCCGCCTGCAGCGACTGCAGCCGATCCGTCCATTCCAGCCCACGCTGAAAAAAACCCGCCTTGATCAGCGGCGAGGACGCCTGCTCCTTCTCTTCGATGAAGGTGTCAACCTCCCGCGTCAGTTGGCCGACCCGCATGAACATGTCCATCGTCGACTCCGGCACGCTTTTCACCACTTCCGGACTCGAACCCCGTTCCAGCTCAAGCAAATGACGCAAACGCAAACGCGGGTCGGAAAGACAGGCCTGGGCGGCATTCAGATCCGCATAGCGCCGCGTCGCCAAATCGCGCTCTTCAACCGGGGCATTGTGGAACCCGTCGGGATGCGTGTCAGCCGAGAGCTCACGAAAGGCCGCGGTGACCGTTTCGGGATCAATCCACGGGAGTCGGGGAAGCTTGAGCGCGGCAAAGTGATCCACCATGACTCGAGCAGGATGAATGCGATCAACTCGGGCCCACAGCGCATCAAGCGCTGAAACTCTCGCCGCAGGAGCAGGTGGTGGCCGCGTTGGGGTTGTGCACCTTGAAGCCGCCGTCGGTCAGAGCCTCCGCGTAATCCAACTCCGAGCCGGTCACGTAGAGCGCGCTTTTGGGATCCACCACCACGCGCACGCCGGACGTCTCCACCAGGATGTCGCGGTTGGCCGGCTTGTCCTGCAAATCCATCTTGTACTGTAGCCCGGAACAACCGCCGCCGATCACCGCAACGCGCAACACCCCTTCCTCGCGCCCTTGCTTGGCCAGCAATGACGACACTTTCTCGGCGGCATTGGCGGTCAACTTGATCAACCGCTCGTCGCCCTTGCGGATCTTGACCTCGCCGGTTTCTTTCTTTGCGGACGCTGCTATCATCTGTGTGACGGCGAAGCTATCCGCATTCTCGGGCTCCGTCAATGGCTGCCGGCAGCCGCCCCGGGACAGGGGCTGGATTGACATGCCTCCTCGAGCGTATGTTGCATGTCGACGGGGCGATCGGACGCCTGACAACTCTTTGACGATCTTCTTGCGTGAATCGAACAACCGATCTGAACGCGACCGACATGGTTGAGTCCAATGAGCCAAATAGAATTCTTCAAATAAAACTCCCCGCCGTGCATCCTACTCCCCTAATGAGCCTCCGACGTTTCCTGACAACGACATTTCTGCTGGTTGCTGTGGCGGGAGCCCACGCGCAATTCGGCTTCGGCGCCGCCACCAAGGTCGACCTGAAACTCGAGGCGCAAGCGGCGCGCCCCGGCGACACGGTGATGGCCGCGCTTCACCTCTCCATGCCGGAAGGTTATCACACCTATTGGCGCAATCCGGGCACCGGACTGCCAACCGAGATCGAGTGGACACTGCCAGCCGGTGTCACCGCCGGCGAGATCCAGTGGCCGACCCCGGAAAAGTACGAAGACACCGTCTCCGGCGGCTACGTCTATCACGGCGACGCCTATCTCCTCATCCCGCTCAATGTCGGGAAAGAAACCGCGCATGGCGAAATCGAGTTGAAAGGCGCCGTCTCGTGGCTGGAATGCAAGGAGTCCTGCATCCCCGGAAGCGGCGATGTCAGCGCCGAGCTGACCATCGGCCCCGAACGCGTCGCGTCAGTCGATGCGCCGGCGTTTTCAGATTGGAAGGGCCGCCTTCCGGAGAACCGGTCCGACCTGACCATCACGGCGGTTTGGGATTCCGGACCGGAGGGCGAGGAGCGCGCCTTCGTGATCCAATGGCAGACGGCGGAGCCCCCGACCGCCCCGGACTTCTACCCCTTCGCCGCCGAGGATTTCGAGGTTCAACCCGCGACCGAGACAACCACAGCCGCAGGCATGACCATCCTGCGCAAAACCATCAAGAAATACACGGGCGACTGGCCCCGGGATTTGCGCGGGGTCCTGGTCGCCGACGCGAAGAAGCCCAATGAAACGGCCGCCTACGAGGTGACGATTCCATTCGGCGAGGCCGCGTCACCCGTCCCAACCGAGGCCGCGCCAACCGCCTCGGTGCCCGACGCCCCGGAGGAAGCGCTGTCCCTGCCAAAAGTGCTGTTCTTCGCCTTCCTCGGCGGCTTGATCCTGAACGTGATGCCCTGCGTTCTGCCGGTCATTGCCTTGAAAATCCTCGGCTTCGTGAACCAAAGCAAAGAGGAACCCGGCAGGGTGAAGGTCCTGGGACTCGTCTACACCCTGGGCGTGCTGGCGTCGTTCCTGTTGATGGCCCTGCTGATCATCGGCGTGCAGCAGGCCGGACGCGTCGCCAGTTGGGGAATGCAGTTTTCCAACACCTATTTCCTGGTCGGCCTGACCGTGCTGGTGACCCTGGTCGCGCTGAACCTGTTCGGGGTGTTCGAGGTCACACTCGGCGGCGGCGCCATGAACGCGGCGGGGGGCCTCGCCTCGAAGGAGGGCAACGCCGGCGCCTTCTTCAACGGCGTCCTGGCCACGACGCTGGCCACCCCCTGCACCGCGCCGTTCCTCGCGCCCGCACTGGGATTCGCCTTCACCCAACCGCCCGCAATCATCGCCCTCGTCTTCCTGACTGTCGGCGCCGGACTGGCCTTTCCCTACCTGCTGCTCAGCTGGAAACCGGAATGGCTGAAATACCTCCCCAAACCCGGCCCCTGGATGGAACGCTTCAAGGTGGCAATGGGATTCCCGATGCTGGCCACCGCCATGGCTCTCTTCTGGCTGACCCTGGGCCACTTCGGCGAAATCGGCGCCCTCTGGTTCGGCCTCTTCCTCGTGACCGTCGCGCTTTGCGCCTGGATCTTCGGCGAGTTCGTCCAACGGGGCCGCTCCCACCGGACTGCGGCGCTCGTGTTGCTCGTGTTGATTCTCTTCGGATCCTACGGCTTCACCATGGAGGGCCAATTGAACTGGCGCGAAGCAAAAGCCCGGCCAGCCGCCGGGACCGGCGTCGAGACGTCGACCGATCCCGACAAGATCCCCTGGCAACCCTGGAGCGTGGCGGCCGTCGCCGCAGCGCGGGAAGCAGGCCAGCCCGTCTTCGTCGACTTCACCGCCAACTGGTGCGCGACCTGCAAGTTCAACAAGGCCAATTTCATCGAAACTCCGGAAGTCCGGGCAAAGTTGCGCGAGGTCAACGCCGTGGCGCTCGTGGGCGACAATACCCTCTCCCCCCCCGAAATTGCGGAGGAACTTCGCCGCTATGGCCGGGCGGGCGTGCCTCTGAACCTCGTCTATCCCGCGGATGCCTCGGCTCCGGCCATCGTGCTGCCGACCTTGTTGAGCAAGTCCATCGTCCTCGACGCGCTCGACCAGGCGGCCGGCGCCGGCGGCGCCGGCGACCGCGCCGCGCGTTGACGCCCCACTCTTTCTTGCCGTCTTTTTTCTTGCTCAGGAAATCCGTCTGGCGCCCCCAATGCTGCTGTCATGCCTGTGAAATCATGCGCGGAACATCCACCCGCCACGGGCTATTCGGAGGCAAGAGTCCTCCCCCTGGACGAGCGGCCCTGGAGTGAGTCGTTGCGCTTCCGCGCCTTTCGAATCGGCCTCGGATTGGCGACGGCCGCCGTCGTGTTCCTGGCGGATCTGCTGACGGCCCCGGATGCGGCCATGGGTGTGCCCTACGTCCTAGTCATCCTGATCTCGCTCCGGAACAGCGATGGCCGCCTGACCTACGGCCTGGCCTTGTTGTGCACCTTGTTGACCTTGTGGGGCTTCCACTTGTCCCCGGAAGCTCCCGGCGTCGATCCTGTCGCCATTCTGACCAATCGTCTCGCGGCCCTGCTTGCCATTTGGTCCTCCGCCTTCATTGGAATCCGGCTCACGACCGCGGTCGCGCAACGCGAAGCGGCTCTGAAGGAAATCAAGATTCTCAAAGGCCGATTGCCGATCTGCGCGCATTGTAAGAAAATCCGGGACGGCCAGGATGACTGGGTGCAACTGGAGGAATACCTCGTCGATCATTCCGAAGCCATCTTCAGTCACGGAATCTGTCCCTCCTGCGTGGAAGAGCACTTCAGCGACTACCAGTAGGCTCCCGCCTGCCGGCCGCTCACCGGATACTATTATTCGGTCTCAATGGCGCATTCCGGCACGAGGGCCAGGAACTGCCGAATGAAGCGCGGGCCCGTCAGTTGCGGCCAATCCACGCCCTGCAAGGCCTCGGCTCCGTCCTCCCAATGCTCCCCGTCGAGCCAGCAATCGAGCCGGCCAAAGGCCGGCCCTGAATCCGCGCGATAGCCGGACAGGGTGATCCAGTGGATCGCATCGACCTCGAGCTTCTCCCGAATCAAGTCCCGCAGGGCGAGAAACGGCGGTTGCTCGCGCACAAACCCGGTCAACCGCTCCACATGCGGGCCGCCGAACTGATAGGAGCCCAAGAAAATCACCCACGGCTCAATCCGCCAATCATGCCCCTCGCCGACCACCTGCGCGCCGCGCCCCACAGGCTCTCCCAACAACGGGCGAATGGTCGGAAGATCGCCTTCCACCCAGATCGATGCGGCCATCGCCAGGGCGTCCTTCAATGTCTCGCCCAGACCGTTGATCGGATTGCCAAAGGCCGGCGGGGAATCCGGGGTCATCCGCACGGAGAAACGCAGGGAAACCGTCCGCAGCGGTTCGCCAGGCATCTCCGGATGTTCGGTCTCCTCGTCCGCAAGCGTCTCCACTTCCAGCAGGGACTCGTCGATCCCCATCCGAACCCCGTCCTCCGAAAAAACCGCGCCCAGCCCCTCATGCTTCAGGAACTCGACAACAATGCGCAGCGCAGTTTCCGTGAAAGCGTTCAAGACAGGTTGCGACGGAAAGAATGGCAGGATTCCAAACTCAATCTGAAAGGCGCTATAAACCGCAATCAACCGCGGGTCAAGACCGCCCGCTCAGATACCCAACGCCCGATCCATTCGTTCCGCCACCTCGCGCAAGCGCGCCGGGCCGCCCCCTTTCACTTCGGCGGTCGCCCAACCGGTGAAGCGCAGGGCGGCCAACTCCCTCCTCACCTTGGCCCAGTCGACGTGGCCCTCGAAAAGATTGCAGTTCTTGTCGAGGTCAAGGTTGCGGTCCTTGACATCGATCTTGACGATTCGCGCCCCCAGGGTGCGGATCCAATGATCCGCGCCGCCATAGCCATGATGGTTGCCGATGTCAAAGAAGGCGCCCACCCAGGGACTGCCGATGGAATCCAGGTAGACGGCCCACTGATCGGCGTCCGGGCAAAATCCGTTGCCGACGTTCTCGCACAGAATCCTGACCCCCAACCGGGAAGCCAGGGGAAGGGCCTTGCGAATCTGCGCCAGGGACCGCTCCCGAACCTGCTCCTGATTCTCCTTCTCCGGATCCGTCACCTTGCCATTGACCAGCAGGATGGAACTGGCGCCGCAGTCGGCGGCAAACTTCAAGGCGTCCTTCATGGCTTCCAACGCCTTCGCCCGCACGGCAGGATCCGGATCCGACAAACGAACCTGCCAATGCACGGCGTCATTCACATTGTGAATGCGGAGCCCCGTCTTGTCCTGCGCGCGAATCGCCTCCTTCAGGTCAAAGCGCCCCGGCGCCATCAGACTGATTCCGTCAAAGCCCGCGTCCTTTGACATTCTGAACTTGTCCAGCAACGGCAGGTCGCTGCGGATCATGGTCGCTTTCACCGCCTTGTAGATCCGGCCGGCAAACGGGCCCGTGACGGCTGCGCTTGAAACGAGGGCTGTCGACGAGGCCGCGGCAATTGCGGACCGGGAAACGAATACGCGTCTGCTGAGGTTGGGCATGCCCTGACTCTGCCTGAAACAAGGCCGGGTGTTAACTTCGGATTCGCCGGCGGTCAGGCAGCCATGCCTCCCCTCAACCACAAGTGGCGACCGCCCAAAAATCAACCGCCGGACCGCACCAAAACCGCCTCGTCCTCCCGCGCCTCATCGAGACTCCGGGTAAACTCCTGCTCGTCAAAGTGAGTGGAGCGTTGAAGATGCTCCTCCGTTCCCAACTCCCGGGCCCCTTCCCCAACCGGCGGCGAAAGAGAAACCGTTTCCCCGACCGAGAGACCGGAAAGGATCTGGATGCGATGGTCGTTGTAGACTCCGGTGACAACCTCGCGCAACTCCTCTTCTCCATCGTCTGTCCGCACCACGCAAACCCGCTCACCGTCAATGGACGTGACCGCCTCAAGCGGAATGGAAACCACATCCTCCAGATTGGCAATCTCGATCGTGACGGATCCCGACATGCCCGGACGAATGTCCTCAGGCAGCTCATCCACGATGACCGCCTCCGTCTTGTAGACCTTCATCCCGGGCCGATAATACTGCGTCGTGCCGTCGGGAGTGTGGGCAATCTTGTTGACCCGGGCGGCGAAAGACCGGCCCTTGTAGCTGTCCAATTCCACCCGCGCGATCTGCCCTACATTCAATCGATGGATGTCCGACTCATGAACCATGAAGGCAACCTTCATCTGCGAATTGTCCGGAATCGAAATCAAGGACTGCCCGTAATAGACGGTCGTGCCCTCCTCGATCATGCCCTGGCTCCGGGAATACCGGGTCTGCGGATAAACGACCATGCCGTCCTTCTTCGCGCGGATCTTGGTGGCTTCAACCTGACCCTGATACCAGTTCAGGCGATCCATCTCGTTGTCGTGCACATACTCGCGGGTCTTGACGTTGCCGCGGTACTTGGCGAGGCGCGCTGCCGTCCGGGCCTGCTCCCGCTCAAAATCCAGTCTTGCCTCGTTCATCCTGGATTCATACTTCCGCTTCAGGCGGGGGTAATCATAGGTTTCGGCAATGCGCAGATTTTCCCGCGCCTTGTCGAGAGCCGCCGTCAACTGGGTCACTTTCAGCCTCTGCTGAGCGAGGGCTCGCTTGGTCTCGAACCCACGGGCCTCCAGCTTCACAGCCCATCCCAGTTGCTCCTCCGCCAACAAAAGCTCCTCTTCAACCTGTTGAATGCTCAACTCGAAATTGCGCTTCTGTTGCGGCCAGGTCCCATCCACGTACTGCAGCAGATTGGTTTCCGCGAATTCCATCGCCAACTGGGCCGCAGCAATGCGCCCCTCGGCCAGGCTTTCCTCGATCTTCAGCGTCTCCTGCCCCTGCTTCAGCAGGTTCCCGCTGCGCTCCACATCCAATTCCTGCTTCTCCAACCGATCGGAAACCTGGGTCGCATCCAACTCGACCACGATATCGCCCTCCTTCACCATCACCCCTTCCGGACGGGCGAAAATCACCTTGGTCGTGTAGCGATACTCGTTGTCAGTCACATACTTGCGAATCGGTTCCAAGCCGGCTTCGCTCACCACGGAAACCCGCAACGCCCCCCGCGCCACCACGTGACTATCCGGCAAGTCGCTGGGATCGACCTCGCCGGATGACAACCCCGCCCATGCGGCGGCAACCAACGCCGTCATGCATATGAGCCCAATCAAGACACGGTTTCGCGCCTTCTTGGTATTTTGTGCTTCGTTGTTCACTGCTTTATGACTTGGCCTTCACGGACAAAAAAAACGCGTGTGTAGCGTCTGAGCCCTCGACAATCAAGCTCCGACGCACGACAAACCGCTCTATTCAAACAATTTACGACCGCCATTTCCGCTCGCGAATACCCCAACGCCACAGAGAGTCGCCCCATTATCAGGTTGATCAATGCCCACTCCCCAAGAATCAATTAACAAAACCACACCAAAACGGCCCAAAATGGGGCGGTTCGTTACAGAAAAACGAAGCATCAAGCCTCGCCCATGACCTGCTCGTCGCCATGAAACCAAGACCCTGCTCCCTCCTGCTCGCTGTGACCGCCCTGTTCATCGGCGGCTGCCTGCCCTCATTACAACCCTTCTACACCGCCAATGACGTCTTCAAAGACGAGAACCTGGTCGGCGTCTACGGCGACAACAAGCCCAAGGGCCAGGCCGACGAAACCTGGATCTTCAGCCCCTCGGACGAGGATTTCTACCAACTGGAAATGGCCGTGCCAAAACAGGATGAGCCCGGCAAGCTCGAAGTCGTCGGCCAAATGGAAGCGCGCCTGTTCAAACTGGGCAAACACACCTGCCTCGACCTGAAACCCACGCACGACCTGCTGGAGAATGGTTTCTCCCCCTGGTATCAGACGTCCTTCATCGCCGGCCATGTCATCTTCAAGGTGCACAAGATCGACGACCAGGCGCTCACCATGAGCGTTCCAGACTATGATTGGATCAACAAACATCTGAAGGATAACCAGGACAGCCTCGCGCACCAACGCGACGAAAAACGCCTCATCCTGACGGACACCACCGCCCGCCTGCAGGCCTTCTTCCTCAAGTATTCCGACAAAATCTGGGCCAAACCCGGAAAAATGGTTCGTCTGAACAAGTAAGTCGTTCTACAAACGCTTCCCCGACAACGCACACGGGATGTTCGAATTGAAACGACGGCTTATGACGAACCGTTCCTCCTCCGATCGGCCCCTCCCCGGCCTCCGAACCGCCGCCGCGGGCATGGGAATCCTGGCGCTGCTCCTCTCCGGCTGCGCCTCCCCCCGCAAGATCGCCATCAACATGGTGGGCGACGCCCTCGCCGGAACCGGAACCACCTTCGCGGCCGACCCCGACCCCGAACTGGTCAAGGAAGCCGTTCCCTTCGGCCTGAAACTCATGGAGGCCCTGCTGGCTGAAACACCCGAGCACAAGGACCTCCTGCTGGCCGCAACCAGCGGCTTCACCCAATACGCTTACGCCTTCGTCGAACCGAAGGCGGACAAGATCGAGGACGTGGATTTCGACGCCGCCGAGGCCACCCGCGCCCGGGCCCGCAAACTCTATCTCCGGGCGCGCGACTACGGCCTCCGCAGCCTCGAGGTCCGCCACAAGGGCATTTCCCAACGCCTGCTGACTGACCCAACCGCCGCCGTCGCCGCCACCGGGAAGAAGGACGTCCCCAATCTCTACTGGACCGCCGCCGCCTGGGGCGCGGCCATTTCCCTGGGCCTGGACGACCCGGAACTGGTCGCCGATATGCCCGCAATCGAGGCCATGATCGATCGGGCGTTGGATCTCGACGAGGACTACGAGGCCGGCGCCATCCACACATTCCTGATAACCTATGAGATGATTCGCCAAGGAACCGCAGGCGAACCCGCCGACCGCGCCCGAAAACACTTCGATCGCGCGTTGGAACTCAGTGGAGGACAACAGGCCGGCCCCTACGTCGCCCTCGCCGAATCCGTTTCCGTCGAAACCCAGAACAAGCAGGAATTCAACGAACTGCTCGAAAAAGCCTTGGAGGTGGATGTCGACGCCCGCCCCGAATGGCGGCTGCTGAACATCGTGATGCAACGCCGCGCACGGTGGCTGCAGAGCCGCACAGAAGACCTCTTTCTCGAATAGACCGACCTTGCCAGACGTAAACCCTTGGACCCGGATCCGCCTCGGTCACCCGATCGCGGCCACACTCCACAAGCAGTCATCACCGTCAACCCCATGAACTCAATCCTCCGTCACTTTCGAATCCCGGGCGCCGCAACCGCGCTGGCCTGCATCGCGCTCACCGCCGCCTTCGCGACACCGACCCAGGCCGCGCCGTCGCGTATCCGCATCGCCACCGTGGCGCCGAAGGGAACTTCCTACGACAAGATCCTGCGCCGCTTGGCGTCGGAGTGGACCAAGATGTCCAAGGGCGCCACCAAGGTCTCGGTCTATTCCGGCGGAACGCAGGGAGGCGAACTGGCCATCGTCGACAGCATGCGCATCGACCATCTGCAGGCCGGCCTGATGACCGCAGTCGGACTCTCCAAGATTACCCCGGAAGTGCAGGGCATGCAGGCCATCCCCATGATGTTCAAGTCGTTGGAGGAAGTGGAGCTGGTGAATGAGAAGTTGCAGGGCAAGATCGAGAAAATGCTGGCTGACAAGGGCTTTGTGGTCCTCTTCTGGGCGGACACCGGGTGGGTG
>CAZFLK010000051.1:28845-32851 GCA_964519245.1 uncultured Verrucomicrobiota bacterium | reverse complement strand
TCCGGTCGGACTCCGCGTCCATGAAGGCTCGAACGTGATCAGCCTGCACGGCGGCCAGCTCGGCAACGTCGGGATGACTCCGTCGCATATGCTCCACGAAGCGGACCAGCTTCTGGCGGTAGATCTTCAGGTAACGCTCGGTCGGCTTCTGGCGTCGGGGGAGCGCCGCCCAGGCGTCGGGGAGCGTCTCCAGGGCGACTGCTTCCACCCGCGCCCCGGTCTTGATCTCCATCACCCGCTGCCGCAGTTCCTCGGCGTTCTGTTTCCTCTCCAACTCCTCCAGCATCCGTTCGTGGGCGACCATGGCCTTGATCCGCGAACGCTCGAACGTGGCGTCGCCCTGATCGGCCAGGGTCCCCGGACGGATACCCTGCGCCTTGACGTTCAGGTTCACCCGTCGCCGGCGTCCGCCGACCGTGAATCGGCCATACCACCACTGTGAGGAAGACTTCAGTTCAAGGGACACAGGGACCTCCTGAGGGCTTTCGTTTCTGGGGGATCATGCGGTGCAATATAGGGCAATTCCGGGGGAACCTCCAACCCAAAGTGTCCCCTTTTTGTCCCCTAAATCGGTCCAAACGGCTTGCCAAAACCTCAAAATCAGCTTAAAAAAGCATAATAAAGCGAAAGCGCAAGGGTTCGAAAGCTTCTTCCAAGCTTACGACGAGGGTTCGATTCCCTTCACCCGCTCCACTCAATTCCCCGCTTCAACGATTGGATTGATCCACTGCACCCCGCGGAATCTCTGAAAATCCGTGTCCGCCGTGTGCACCGTCGCGCGGTGTCGACGCGCAAAGGCCGCGATCTGCGCGTCAGTCGTCAGGTTCGCGCCCGAGCCAAGATCTTCCAACCACTCCAACGCCTGAATGACGTCCGTCCCCTCAATGGTCAACAAGTCGACCGTGGACCGCTCAAACCAACTCCGGACATGATTCGCCGCTTCGGAAATCGTCATGGGATTCGAGAAGACTCTACGACTCGTGCCAATCCGCACAAAAGCGAACACCACCACACTGCACAAGGCAACACGCTCCGATCCGGACAGGCAATCGGCCCACCATGTCGCGGCTCGGGTATGAAACGGGCTCCCGGCGTCGTAAGCGTAAAGCAGCAGATTGGCGTCCGGAACGATCATCCCGCCTTGCTCTTCAAGGCCTCGGACTTTCGCAGGAACTCCTCGACCTCCTGATCGTCCTCGATCTCATGGAGTCTCGCCGGATCGATACCGGCCTGCAGTCCCAGAGGCCTTGCCACAACTTCGAACGGCCGCTCATCCACGGCTCCTCCGCCCTTGAGCCCCTGCCTGACCGCCTCGTTCAACGCCCGCTTGAAACTCTTCCCCCCCTCACGCATCGATTCCTGAAGCAATTTCTCCACATCAGGATCCAAAGTGACCGTCGTTCTCATAAGATCACCAATACATCATGATAATGCCATGTCAATGGCATCAAAGCATCAATTGAAAATACCGATCAATCACCCTCCAATCGATCATACCTTGATGAAACGTAGGAATGCGTCGAAGGCTACTTCGCTTTCTTCACCTCGGCGTCCAGGGCCTTGAAGAACCCTGCCATCATCTTCTTGCTGACGGCGGAGATGATCCAGGAACCGACGGCGGCGATCATGCCGCCCACTTGCACATCGGCGTCACAGGTCAGACGAGTCTTCTTGCCGTTCTCGGCCATGGCGATGCGGGCTGATCCCTTGACGAAACCCGGCGCGCCCTTCCCCTCGGCGACAAGGGTGTAGGACTCCGGCAGCTTCTTGTCCTTCATCCGGATCTTGCCGATGTATTTCCCCTTCAGCCCGGCGACGCCAAGCTTGAGGTGTACATCATATTGATCCTTCCTCGTCATCACCATCTTCTCACAGCCCTCAATGCACCTGGCCAGGATGTCGGGATCCGTGATGCAGGCCCAGACCGTCTCACGGTCGCCATGGAAAGTATGTCCTCCGGAAATCTTCATGAGCAGTATCGAGTCCCTAACTTCCTGATGGAAACGGAGGCGCGCGATCAACGCCTCGCCGCCAACTCCAGCGCTTGTTGGGCGCCACCCGGCGCCAAACGAACCCGGTAATCCTCGGAGGCCTTGACCCTGCATCTGCCGGCAGGGCCGACCAGGTGATTCGCCGCACTGCGGTTCTCTTTCCTCGTCTTGACGATGTCAGACCCTAGGCGCCGACCGCGTGCGAGAAAAGGGAAATTGAAGTCCACGGCGTCTTACGACGCAACGCAACCCACGACGCTTGCCCATCGCATTGCTCGCTTTGGCTGAGAAGGGGGATCCCTCCAAGTCTGCCAGATCGGATGGGAGATTGCTGAGGGAGCCCCATTTCTCCGTGCGCGGGACGGGCGGATCTGCAAACCTGACTCACGAAGCGCCCCCAACCTTGGAAGCCCCGCGCGTTCTAGACTTGGACCCCGTTTTCGTCCAGAATCCAGCTTTCGCGGCGGTATTGATGACTGCAATTCACAGTGAACACCGGATCGCCCTCGCCCTCAACTTTCCTCCCTGAGAGAGGGGGCGGTGTGAAGGGGGAACCGTTTCCAAAGGGCCCTTCACGCTATTCTGCAATCGTCAACAGACCAAGGTCCGCAAACGCCCGAATGAGCGACGACGACATGAACAACAAGACTTCGCCGAAGGAGGCAGCGGCTCCAACCGAGAGCTTGCGGGCTCCCATCGAGTGGCTGTTCGATCGACTGGACCGGCTTTGGAAGGAACGCAAGCAACGGGGCGGCGGCATCCAGTGGTTGTTGAAATGGATTCGCAGGTCCCTCGTGTTCACCACCGCAGCCTACCTGACGCTTCTCGTCCTGATTCTCCTAGCCTTGGAGTATCACGGCGAAAAGAATCTGACGCTTTGCCTGCTGCTCTACGCGCCGCCGATGGGTTGGCTGCTGCCGATCATTCCTATGGCGCCGCTCTGCCTGCTGTTCTGCCCTCGAGTGGCCCTGGCCTACCTTGCAGCATTTCCCATCCTGCTGCTGGGCTACATGGACTACAACTGGACCGGCGGAAGGAAGCCGACCGGGCCTTCGCTCAAGGTCATGACGAACAACATCGGCCAAAAGGGAAAGACCAGCCTGACGCCTTTCATCGAGGCGGAGCAGCCGGATATCATTGCGCTGCAGGAAGCCGGTCGCGCCCGGCAGTTCACCGCCGCCTATCCGGAGTTCAATGTGGCGGCGCACGGCGAGTTCACCCTGATCAGCCGTCTGCCCATACTGCGGTCCGGATATGTTCGGGACGTCATGTGGCACGGACAACCTGCGGCCGCATGGTTTGAGCTCGAGTTCGAGGGCGCGCCCCTCGTGATCTACAACATTCATATTCCTTCGCCCCGGGATGACCTGAACAAGCTCGCGGGCCGGGGAGCCGCTTTGGGACTGCTTGGATTCGTCGGTGGACGCATCGGAGAAGTCAGGGAGGAATATCAGGCGAAATGGGACCAACGCGTGGCGTTTGCCGAGGCCCTGGCGGAGGTCATCGAGGGCGACCAGCGCACGACCCTCGCCGTCGGCGACTTCAACATGCCCAACCATGGCGTGGCCTATCGGCGCATGACGACCCGCCTCAAGGACGCCTTTGCGGAAAGCGGCCAGGGTTTCGGCTTTACCGTTCCAGGAACCACCCGCAATCCCCTATCATTCTTCGGCCCTTGGTTGCGTTTGGACTACGTCATGACCGGCAACGGCCTCGCCGCCGCCAACTGCCGCATCGAGCCGCGCCGCGCCTCACAACACCGGGCGGTCGTCGCGGAGGTCGAACTCACCGGCTCCGGCAATTGAGACCGCCATTGCCGCAGAACGAGCAGGAGCGCGGACATCCTTGTCCGCAAATTGGCCAACCAACGAGCGCAGACGGGTCAGCGCCTTGCGCCCGCCGTCGCGGAAGACCTTGAAAATGAATCGCCAAAATCACGGCGATCGGGAGAATGGCGCAGTCCATCATTCGCGCAGATCCCGCTGAAGCCTCCATGAAGAAGTTGTTGCTATCCG
>CAZFLK010000051.1:11213-28835 GCA_964519245.1 uncultured Verrucomicrobiota bacterium | reverse complement strand
GGCGACCTTGCTTGGCATTGACTGGAAGACCCAAGTCGCGGTTTTCGCCGCGTGCCTAGCCGTGGTTGCGACCTACCAGCATCTCGGCGCGGCCTACGAATGCGAGTTTGGCGCGCACCCGGATGAGGCGGCCCATTACGTCACCGGCCTGATGATCCGCGACTACATCGCCGACGGCATCCCCGGACACCCCATGCGCTTCGCCGAGAATTACTACGACCACTACCCCAAGGTGGCGTTGGGCAACTGGCCGCCTTTTTTCTACCTTATCCAGTCCGCTTGGACGCTGCCCTTCTCGCCCTCGCGCGCATCCGTCCTGCTGCTTATGGCCAGCCTGACCGCGCTGACCGCGCTCCTGATCTGGAATGCGCTGCGCCATGAGTTCGGTTCCTGGCTCGCGGCCTTCGGCGCCGTGCTGTTCCTGTCGCTCCCGCTGGTCCAGAAGTATTCCAGCCTGGTCATGACCGAGATCCCGATCGCGCTGCTGGCCTTCACGGCGACGCTTTGCTTCGGCCGTTATATCGAGGACGGCAAAGCCAGTTGCTCGATCTTCTTCGGCCTGTTTGCCTCGGCCGCGATACTGACCAAGGGATCCGGGCTCTACCTGGCCTTCGTGCCGCCGATCACCCTCGTCCTCTGTCGCCGGTTTGACCTGCTGAAACGGATTCCCTTCTGGGCCTCGGCGATGATTGTGGCGGTCCTCTGCGCGCCCTGGACAATCTTCACTCTCGACAAAGCCAAGGCCGGTTGGGAGCACGGCTCCGCCTCTTGGGACTTCACCAGCCAGGCGATTCCCTATTATGCAGTGAAGCTGTTCCTGGCGGTTGGGGTCGCCGTATTGGCTTTGGCTGCCATCGGCGTCGCCGTCCGCCTTATCGGACCGGCGCGATCCGGCAAGACCGAGGGCAAGTGGGCCGCCGCAGGGGCGTTGATGTTCGCCGTCTTCGCATTGCAGCCCCTGATACCCTGCGGCCTCGAGCCCCGCCACCTTGTCATGGCTTTGCCTCCCGTCATCCTCTTTGCCGTCGCCGGAATGGCCCGGGTGATCGACCGATTGAAGGCGCGCGCGACGCCGTTTCAATCGTTCTCCATCGTTGTCGCTGTCACCGCCGTATTCTTCCTGATCCACCCGTTCGAGCTGAAGCGAAAAGGTTACGAGGGCTTCGAGGAAGCCGCCAAGCTGATCGTTTCAGAACCTCAATACGCGGATGCGATCGTCTTTGTCTCATCGGACGCCTCGGGAGAGGGCATGCTGATCTCCGAAGTGGCCATGCGCGAGAAGCGGGTGGGCCACATCGTCCGACGCGCAAGCAAGCTGCTGGGCAAGAGCAACTGGAGCGGCAGCGAGTATGAGACGAAGTTCTCGGATCCGACCGCCCTGATCGAACTCCTGGAGCGGGAGAAGATCGGTGTGCTGGTTTTGGACAACTCCATAAGGGAGCAAAAACGAGTCGCCCATCACGATTTGCTGGAGAAAACGGTGAGCGATCACCCGAATCGCTTCAGGTTGATAGCCCAGAATGATGCGCGTCGCATCGACAAGGTTCGCCCGGGCGCCGTGCGGGTCTTTGAGTTCTTGTCGGTTCCGTAAGTAGGGCGACGTCACATCGCAGGGCTCCACTTTGTCACGCCGACGCCTACCAAAGGGGATTCAGCTGACCGGGAGATGGAGCGTGGTTGGCGCGCTGGATTAGCGGGCTGATTGTCCGCGCTCGCCAGCGCCTTTCCCCCCGTCTTCCTTCCCGTTGCCAAGGGCCTGTTCGTTTGCCGCCGGCAAGGCCTTGCGCTCCCGGGCCCAGAGGTTGTACTTGAAGATGTACCAGATCGCTGCCACGCCGTCCTTCCAACCAATCTTCTTGCCTTCATCGAAGCGGCGGGCCACGTAGGAAATGGGAACCTCGTAGATCCGGCAACGGCGACGAGCCAGTTTGGCCGTCAACTCGGGCTCAATGCCGAAGCGATTGCATTCCAACTGCATGTCCTTGAACAGATCCGCGCGCACCATCTTGTAACAGGTCTCCATGTCCGTGAGGTGAATGTTCGAGAACATGTTGGACAGCGTGGTCAGAAACTTGTTGGCGACATAGTGCCAAAATCCGTCCACCAGAATCTCCCGGCCGGAATAGCGGCTTCCAAAGACCGCGTCCGCGAGGTCCTTCTCGATCAGCTGCAACATGGCCGGAAACTCAGTGGGCGAATATTCCATGTCCGCATCCTGGATCGCCATGACATCCCCTTCGATGCGGGACTGCGCCGTCCGGATGGCGGCGCCTTTGCCCTGGTTGACCTCGTGGTGAACAATCAGCAGATCATCGGACGCCGAAAGCGCTTCCAACTGTTCCCGGGTCCCGTCGCTGGAGCAATCATTCACCACAATGATCTGCAGGTCCTTCACACCACAGCTTCGGACGCGTTCGATCACCTCCAGAACTGTCTTCTCCTCGTTGTAGACCGGAATAATGACGGATAGCTTCATTGCGATTCAGACTGAAGCCAGAGGAATAGCAGCCCGCGCGGATAAACTCGATAACAACCTGTCCCGCCTCGCCACAAAAAAAGCGCCCCGGTCAGCTGACCGGGGCGCAATGCAGATCAAGTTCTTTCTCCCTCAGAAACTGACAGTCGCCGAAACGTGGCCGCGGGAGGTGTTTCTGCGCTGACCAACCGGGCCCGTCAACACACCCGAATCGCGCAACTGCCAACCGTAGTCAAAGCGAAGCGAGAAGTTGTTGCCGACCGCATAACGAAAGCCCAAGCCAACCGAGTCCATGGTCACTACCGGATCCTGCCCTGCAGCCACCGATGGAATGGAAACCGGACGCACTTCGCCGTAATCGTAGAAGCCCAGGAAATACAATCGATCCGTTGCGCCTTCGCTGATCAGGCTGGCGGGTGAGAACGTGGGCGAATGAAGCTCGTTCGACACGATGAAACCAAGATCGCCGTTGCCTTCGCGTTCGTCATAACCACGGACCGTGGCGTAGCCGCCGAGCCCCAACTGCTCACTGGCCTGCAAATTGCCGCCGGCGTATTGGCCTTGCGCCCGGATGACCCAGGACATCTGCAAAGGCAGTTTTGTCTGACGTTGCAAGGAAGCGCGCGTATACATGTACTCCGCTTCGGAACCCACGCGGGCTCCGGCAAAGCTGACATCGTCGTTGTTGTCGCCGAGCATGTCTCCCGGACTGTAAAAGCCGGAGATGCTGCCGGAGGTCGCGCCGTAGCGATCCGGCATCGACCCCTGGTATTGGGCGGCAAACTGCGCGATATCGACATCCGTCGTCCCGCCCGTTCCGGGGATACCCAGGAAGATGATGTCATTGTTGAACGTCTTGAAATCGAAACCGAGGCTCACGCTGTGGCGATAGGAGCGGATCTTCGGGAGCGGAACGTTGTAGCGAATACTGGCCTGCCAACTGGTCGCGTCCTGCGACGGCGCCAACGCGCCGGGGAAATCCGATTCCGCGTCGGAGTAACCGCCATAGATGGAAACGGTGTGGCGCCAAGGCAGCGGAATCTCATAACTGGCCGAGTGCGCTTTCAGAAACTGCAACTCGACGTCCGAGGTGAACTGGTAACTCATCCGGTGATCCGCGCCGAAGGCGTTGTACCAATTGCCGCCAACGAAGAAACGCTCGGAGCCGGTGAAACGGGGGCCGGTATTCTCGATTCCCGCAAAAACCCGGAACGGGCGTCCTTCCTCGACCTGCAACACCACATCCGACGTTCCGATTCTGTCGCCCGGCTTGAGCGATGGCGAAATACGGCGGCCCGGGTTCCGGTTCAGCCAATTGATGTCTTCCAGCAACTGGTCGGTGTTGATGGCCCCTCCCTCCTCCAGATGCAGGTTGTTGGCAATCATCTCCTCCGAGGTCCAGCGGGCGCCCTCCACATCCACTTTGCCCAGGCTGCCTTCCATGACGAAGATCTGGAGGACGCCGGCGCCGATGGAAGTCTGCTCGGGAACGATCACATCGACCACCGAACGTCCCTGACCGCGGTAATAGATAATGATCTCACGCTGGATGTTCTTGATGTTGGCCTCGGAAACCCGCTCACCAATGAAGGACTCCATGAGGAAGGCGAAATCCGGTCCACGGAGCAGATCCAGGCTATCTCCCACGCCGACTTGAAGACCCGCGATGGCGAGATCTCCGTGCTTCCTCACCTCGGCCCTGGACTTGACGATGACGATGCCCTTGAGGGCCGGCCCCTGCACGGCCGCGGCGTCACCCTTGCCCTCGGCGACCGGCGGCGCGGGCGAGCCCAAATCTGCGGCCACAGGTTGGCTGGTCGGCTTCTTCGGAGCCACGCGCTCAAGATCCACCGCGCCTGCCGTTCCACCCAACACAAAGGCAAGGCTTAAGCCAAAGGTGCGTTTCAAATTCATGCTATTACCGTTGCTCATAAACACTGCTTGTTATTACTGCTCCTCGTCCTCGTCGTCTTCCTCGCGATCAAACAGATCCTGACTGGAAAGAACGATGTCACCGGGCTGCAGGCCCTGTCGCTGCGCCGCGTTGACGGCGGTATAGTCCAGTTCGACCCATAGCGAGTCAAACGTCGGCGTCGGGATCAGATTCCAGAGATCCTGAACGAACAGCCCGCCCACATCGAGGAGGAACTGGCTGACCCGGTATTGGGCCGGCGGAGCGCTGAACACGAACACCGCCGGCGCCAAGGGTTGCGATTGGAACATTCGAAGTTCGGTGTTCGCCGAGTTCGCCGCCTGCCAGGTCTCGCCGGAGCGGCCGTTCACCGAGTAGATACCGCTGATCGCCGAGGTGATGATCACATTCGCGTCCGCGTTGCCGATGTAACGGTTCAACGGGACATCGCCAGTGCCCGGCGCCACCATCGGCGACCCAATCATGGTGTTCGCCATGGTGGTTCCGACCGTGATGTTCGCCGCGCCCGTGCCGATCGCGGTCATGGTGGTCGTCACGTTGCCCGTGCCGCTGACGGCGATAGCGACATTGTCGTTGTAGTCCTGGTCGCCCGTGGTGGTGACCGACGCCGCATTGAAGACCGTCATGCCATCAGCATTCGTGGTAATTGTGCCAAGCGGCGTGATGCCGCCAACGTTGTCATCGGTGCCATCGACTCCAGCGCGCCCGAAGGTTGTCACACCCTGATCGACATCATCCGGCGCTGTGTCATCGGCCGTATTGGCCTGCCCGTCGGGGCCGACGCCGATATCGTCCGCAGTTCCGGCGATGCCGTCCGCCCCCGCGAAGTCCGCCATGCCGTCCGGACCGAGGAAGGACGAGGTGTTGGCGACCAGGTTCTGCACACCCGCCGTGGTCGCGTCCAGTGTGCTCGTGAACGTGATGTCGTTTCCGTTCAACGTGGTCGTGGCCCCGCCCGTGTCGTTGCTGCCCAGGACGACGGCATCGTTGAAGAGTTGATCGCCCTGGCCCGGGACGGTGGTCGAAGTGGTGACCGACGTCGCGTTGATAACCGTGCTGCCAGGCCCGTTCGCAGGCGCCACCGTCAGGAGGTCCGTTGTCAGGTTAGCGAGGGCGCCCGAGCCAGCCACTGCAGCGGCAATTCCAGAGCTATCACCGGCACCGACATTGTCGTTGCCGACGCCATCGCCAAAGGTCGTGACGCCGGTGGCGTTGACGACCAACGCCTGAACGTCGGCTGCGAGGGCATCGACTGTGTTGTTGAACGTGACGGCAACGCCATTGACCGTGGTCACCGTGTCGGACGTTCCACCGACGCCGCCGCCGCTGGTTCCGAGGAACAACGGATCGTTGATCGTCATACTCACGGTCGTGGTCACGACCGCAGAGTTGATCAAGGTGTAGTCAGCCGGAGCGGCGTTGTCATCGGTGGTCAATGTGCTCAGGGCTCCGGATCCTGCGACCGCGGCGTTGCCGCCCCCGACATTGTCGTCGCCCGTCGCGTCGCCAAAGGTCGTCACACCGGAACTGTTCACCGTGAGACCTTCTGTTCCGGCGGTGGCCGCGTCGACCTCATTGTTGAAGGTGATATCCACACCATTCAACGTTGTGAGCGCGATGCCGGTTCCGCTGGTTCCGACGATGACGTCGTCGTTGTAGGTCTGATCCATCGTCGTCGTGACGACCGCGGCGTTGATCACCGTGCGTTCTCCGACGCCGCCAGCCTGGTCCGTGATGATGTTCACCAAGGCGCCTGAGCCGGCATCAGCCGCAATGCCGCCGCCAACGATGTCGTCGTTGGTCCCGTCACCGAACGTCGTGATACCCGAGCCATTGACCGTCAACGACTCCGTTCCGGCGGTGTCGGCGTCAACCGTCTCATTGAACGTGATGTTCACGCCGTTGAGCGTGGTCAACGCGCCGCCGGTGTCGTTGTCGCTGATGATGACCGCATCATTGTAGGTCTGATCCGCCGTCGTGCTGACGAAGGTGGCATTGATGATCGTCCGATCGGTCGTGGCGGCCGAGTTGTCCGTGGTCAGGTTGGCCAAGGCGCCGGTTCCGGCGAAGTCGGTTCCGTTCGCGTTGCCGCCGCCGACATTGTCGTTGCCCGCCCCGTCGCCGAAGGTGGTGATACCGGAGCCGTTCACGGTCAGCGATTCCGTTCCAGCCGTGTCGGCGTCCACCGTGCTGTTGTACGTGATGTTGACGCCGTTGAGTGTCGTCAACGCGCCGCCGGTGTCGTTGCTGTCAATCACCACCCGATCATGGTAGGTCTGATCCGCGCTGGTGGTGATGCTGGTGGAATTGATGTCGGTATCGCCATCAACATTGGTGATGAGGTTGCCGATCGGGGTGACTCCGCCGACATTGTCATCGCCGACGCCGTCGCCGAAGCTGGTCACGCCGATATCCGCGCCCACCGTGGAGCTGTTCACCGTGAGATCCTCGATCGAGGCGGTGACGCCATCGCCATCCACCGTCGAGTTGAAGGAGATGTCATTACCGTTCAGCGTGGTGACGTTGTTGCCCGTGCCGCTCGTGCCCACGTTGACCGCGTCGTTGTAGGTCTGATCGCCGGTCGTATTGACAACCGCGGAGTTGATCTGGGTGTTGCCGCTGACGGCAGCCGGCGCCAGGTCGGTGGTCAGGCTGCTGAGCGCGCCCGATCCCGCGACACCCGGATTCACGCCGCCGACATTGTCATCGAGAGCGCCATCGCCAAACGTGCCCGTCCCGGTCGCGTTGAGGACGAGACCTTCCGTCCCGCCCGTCATCGCGTCCACTGTGTCATTGAACGTCACATTGACGCCGTTCAGCGTCGTGATGACGACCCCCGTTCCGGATGTGCCCAGAATGACGTCGTCATTGTAGGTCTGGTCCGCGGAAGTCGTGACCGATGTCGAGTTGATCACAGTCATCCCGGCGGCGTCTGTCGTCAGGTTCGCAAGCGACGCGGCCATACCCACGCGATCATCGCCGGCGGCGTCACCAAACGTCGTCACGCCCGAAGAGTTCACCACCAGGCTTTGGGTGGCTGCCGCGACGCCGTCCAAGGTGTTGTTGAAGCTCACATCGACGCCGTTCAGCGTTGTCAGGGCGCCGCCCGTGTCGTTGCTGCCGATGTCGACCATGTCGTTGTAGGTCTGGTCGCCAGTGTTGCCCGCTCCGGCCGCGGTGGTGACCGCGGTGGAATTGATGACGGTGGTGCCCGAGGCGGCGTCCGTGTCCGTGGTGATGCTGCCCAAGGCGAACTCGGCTCCAACGTAGTCATGGCCCGTGCCATCGCCGAAGACGCTCATGCCGTCCGCATTCACAATCAAATCCTGCGCGCTCGCCGCAGTGGCGTCCACCGTGCGGTTGAAAAACACGTCGCTGCCGGCGGTGAACGTGGTGGTGTCATTGCCGCCGCCGCTCGTCCCGAGGGTCACCGCGTCGTTGTAGGTCTGATCCAACGTGGTCACCACCATCGCGGAGTTGATGATCGTGGTGTCATCCGGATCCTGGTTGTCGGTGGTAATGTTGCCCAGCGCGCCGCCCGCCGCCGCGCCGACATTGTCATCACCGGCCACATCGCCGAATTGGGTCGCAGGCGAGTTCACCGTGAGGTCATTGGCCTCGCCCGTGGCGCTGTCCACGGTGTTGTTGAAGGTGACGGAACTTGTGCCCGTGATCGTCGTGTCCCGCTCGATCACGACCGCGTCATTGAAGGTGGCGATCACCGTATTCACCACGGAGGTGTCGATGGTGGTGGTGTCCCCCGCGCCCTGGTTGTCCGTGATCAAGGCGCCCAGCGGCGTATTTCCGCCAACCATGTCATCGCCGGTCGCGTCGCCGAAACGGGTCGCCGGCGAGTTTACCACGAGATTGTTCACCTCACCCGCCGAACCGTCCACCGTATTGTTGAACGTCGCGCTGGTGTCGGCCTTCACCGTTACGTTTTGCGCAATCTCGAGGGCGTCATTGATCACAACGACATCGGCGTTGATCGCGCTCGTGTTGAACACGGTCAATTCGCCGGCTGCGACGCTGGCGTCGTCGTCCGTCGTGAGGCTGGTCGGCTCTGCGACGCCGCCCACGATGCCGTTGAAGGTCGTGACGCCGCCGGTGTTGATGGTGATGGCGACGGCCCCATTGAGCGTCATGCCGAAGGTAATGTTGGCGTCAGCCGTGCTGGAGAACACAGTTGGGCTGGTTCCCACAGTCACGTCATCCTGATAGAAATGGAAGCCGCTGGTGCGGACAGCGCCGCCGTTAACGGCCGTCGTTCCAACAGCGTCCGTAGTCAGGCTGCCGAGCCTCGAGTCCGTAGCGCCGCCGCTGGTGTCGCTCGTGCCCACCGCGCCTTGGAATCCGGTGGTCGGGGAGTTCACTGTCAGCGCATTGGCCTCGCCACCCGCGCTGTCGAGCGTCGAGGCGAAGTCGACTGAAGTCGTGCCGGTGATGGTCGTCGACATCTCAAGCAGGGCTGCGTGGTTGATGTCGACGACGGCCGCATTGACTTGATCGGTATCGAACGTGGTGGTTCCGGCGCCGCCGGCGCTGTTGCCATCGGTCATCAACGTGCCGAGCGGCGAAGCCTCGCCGATCCGGCCGTGGAATCCGATCACATCGGAGCTGATGATCAGGTTGTTGTTCTCATTCACCGAGCTGTTCACCGTCTGCGCGAAGTCGACGCTGGTCGTCCCGGTGAGTGTGGCTGTCCCGGCCGCGGCAGGCGTGCCGATCGCAATCTCAACGGGGTCGTTGAAGTCGAGAACAGCGCCGTTGATGGTCGTGGTATTGATGATGGTGATGTCATTGCCCGTGCCGTCATCGGTGGTCAGCGCATCCAAGGCGCTCCCAACACCGACCGTGTCGTTGAAGACGGTGTTGCCGCCTTCAGTGTTGACGGTGAGGTCGCGGGCCGTGCCGTCGCTGTTGACCGTGCTGTTGAACGTAACGTCACCGGTACCGTTCTCGTCGATGGTCACATCCGTGCCCAAGGTGACCGGATCGTTGAAGGTCACTGAGTTGCCGTCCGTGTTGAAGGTCGACGTCTCAATGACCGTTGTTCCGTCGCCGTTGGTCGCAATGGACTCAAATCGGCCGGCTCCGCCCACAGCGTCAACCGGGGCATCGCCGAAGGTCGTGACGCCGCCACCTGTGGTGTTGAGGGCGAGGTTGCGATCCATTCCTGTGGCGTCGGCGTCCAGCGTTCCGTTGAACGTGATGTTGGCGCCAGTCAGCGTGGTCAGCGTGCCGACGGGGGCGACATCGCCGCCGCCGATCACAACGGCGTCGTTGTAGAGTTGGTTTCCGGTCGTGGTGACGAACGGACCATTGATGAAGGTCTGTTCCCCCGCGCCAACACTCGCATCATCGTCCGTCGTCAGACTGGCCAAGGTGACCGCGCCGCCAAACGTAGTGTCGCCGCCGGTGTTGACGGTGAGATTCACAGCCGCGCCGGTGGTTGTTCCCGCAATGGATATATTGGCGTCCCCCGTGCTCGTGAGCGTGGTAGGATCGGTCGCCATGGTGACGTTGTCTCCATAGGTCTGCGCGCCGGATGTGCGAACCGCGCCGCCATTGATGGCGGTGGTTCCGGCGGCGTCGGTGGTGACCGAGCCGAGACGGCTGTCTGCGCCGCCGCCGGACGTGTCCGTTGTTCCGACTGCGCCCTGGAACCCGGTGACCGGGCTGTTGACGGTCAGCGTGTTCGCCTCGCCTCCAGCGCTATCAACCGTCATCGCAAAGTCGACCGAAGTTGTGCCGGTGATGGTCACACTGGTGTCAACCACAACAATGTCGTTGAAGTCGGCCACTGCAGTGTTGATCACGTCCGTGTCGATCGTCGTCGTGCCGGCCGCATCTGTGGTGAGCGTTCCGAGAGCCGTTGTTGCGCCGGCGTTGCCAACCTGAGCGCCAAACAAGGTGGTGGTCGCGTTCACCGTCAGGTGGTTGCCTTCACCAGCGTCACTGTCAACGGTTCCGTTGAAGTTGGCCGTCGTGCCGGTCACCGTGAGGGTGGCATCGGAAATTGTCACCGTTTCGCCGGCCGCAAAGTCGACCAAAGTGGTGTTCACACTGCCCACCGACGTTCCAACCGTGGTTACCACATCGTCGTTGAAGTCCAGCATATCGCCGTCAACCACATCCGTGCTGATGGTGGTCGTTCCGGCCGTGTCGGTCGTCAATGTGCCCAAGCGCGTCGCACCTCCGACCTTGTCGCCGAACAGCGTCGTCGCGGCATTCACCGTCAGGTTGTTCCCCTCGACCGCGAAGGCATCCACCGTGCCGTTGAAGTTCACTGTCGCGCCATTCACTGTCAGGTGTTCAGCGGTAATATCGCCAATCGTCGACGTCTTGCCCGCCGCGAAATCGACGAGTGTTGTGTTGGCGGCGGATCCGACCGTCACTGACGGGATGGCGCTGACGACATCATCGTTGAAGTCGAACGTCACCGCATCGAACGTGGCCGCTGCGAGGGTCGTCGTGCCCGCGGCGTCCGTGGTCAGTGTGCCCAGATGCGTCGCGCCCACCGTGCCCGCGAAGAGCGTCGTCGTCGCGTTCACCGTCAGGTCGTTGCCGCCCGCCGTGTCGCCCGTCACCGCGCCGTTGAAGTTGGCCGTCGCCGCGACCACCGTCAGGTCCTCGCCCGTCGCGTCTCCGATGGTCAGCGTTTCGCCCGCCGCGAAGTCCACCAGCGTCGCGCCCGTCAGGGTCGTCGTCACCGTGGTCGTCACGTCGTCGTTGAAGTCCAGCGTGTCGCCGGTGATCGAGTCCGTGCTGATCGTCGTCGCGCCGGTCGCGTCGGTCGTCAGCGCGCCCAGGGCGCCGCCCGCCGTCGCTCCAACCCGATCACCGAAGAGCGTCGCTCCCGCGTTGACCGTCAGGTCGTTGGCGAAGGTCGCGCCGCTGTCCACCGAGCCGTTGAAGTTCACCGTCGTGCCCGCCACCGTCAGCGTTTCGGCCGCCGCGTCGCCGATCGTCAGGCTCGTGCCCGCCGCGAAGTCGACCGTCGTGGTCGCCGCGCTGCCCACAGCCGTCGCGACCGTCGTCACCACATCGTCGTTGAAGTCCAGCGAGTCGCCGTCAATCACAGCCGCGCTGATCGTCGTCACGCCCGTCGCGTCCGTCGTCAGCGTGCCCAACCCGGTCGTGTCGCCAACATTGCCCGCGAACAAGGTTGTCGTCGCGTTCACCGTCAAGTTGTTCCCCTCGGCCGCGAAAGCGTCCACCGTGCTGTTGAAGTTCGCCGTGTTGCCCGCGACCGTCAGATGCTGGCCCGCCGCGTCGCCGATGGTCACCGTGTCCGCGAAGTCAACCAGGGTTGTCCCCGTCAGCGTGGTGGTGACCGTGGTCACCACGTCGTCGTTGAAGTCCAGCGTCGCGCCGTTCACCTCATCCGTGCTGATGGTGGTTGTGCCCGTCGCATCCGTGCTCAACGTGCCCAGCGCGCCGGTCGCGCCGACCTTCCCGCCGAAGAGCGTCGCGGTCGCGTTCACCGTCAGGTTGTTACCCTCGGTTCCCTGGCTGTCCACCGTGCCGTTGAAGTTCACCGTCGTGCCCGTGATCGTCAGCAACCCTTCATTGATGGTCAGCCCCTTGCCCGCGGCAAAGTCCACCAATGTCGTGTCCGCGCTGCCGATCGCGCTGCTCACCGTCGTCACCACGTCGTCATTGAAATCCAGGGAATCCCCGTTCACCACGTCCGTGCCGATGGTCGTTGTTCCCGCCGCATCCGTCGTCAGCGTGCCAAGGCGTGTTGTGCCGCCGACCTGCCCCGCGAAGAGCGTCGTCGTCGCGTTCACCGTCAGGTTGTTCCCCTCGGCCGTGTCCGCGTCCACCGTGCTGTGGAAGTTCACCGTCGCGCCGTTGACCGTCAGGTGTTCGCCCGTGGCATCGCCGACGGTCACCGTGTCCGCGAAGTCCGCCAACGTGGTGTTCGCCGCCGAACCAATTGCCAGGCTCGCCGTGGTGACAATGTCGTCGTTGAAGTCGAACGTCACCGCATCGGAGGTTGCGCTGGTGATCGTCGTCGTGCCCGCGGCGTCCGTGGTCAGCGTGCCCAGATGCGTCGCGCCCACCGTGCCCGCGAAGAGCGTCGTCGTCGCGTTCACCGTCAGGTCGTTGCCGCCCGCCGTGTCGCCCGTCACCGCGCCGTTGAAGTTGGCCGTCGCCGCGACCACCGTCAGGTCCTCGCCCGTCGCGTCTCCGATGGTCAGCGTTTCGCCCGCCGCGAAGTCCACCAGCGTCGCGCCCGTCAGGGTCGTCGTCACCGTGGTCGTCACGTCGTCGTTGAAGTCCAGCGTGTCGCCGGTGATCGAGTCCGTGCTGATCGTCGTCGCGCCGGTCGCGTCGGTCGTCAGCGCGCCCAGGGCGCCGCCCGCCGTCGCTCCAACCCGATCACCGAAGAGCGTCGCTCCCGCGTTGACCGTCAGGTCGTTGGCGAAGGTCGCGCCGCTGTCCACCGAGCCGTTGAAGTTCACCGTCGTGCCCGCCACCGTCAGCGTTTCGGCCGCCGCGTCGCCGATCGTCAGGCTCGTGCCCGCCGCGAAGTCGACCGTCGTGGTCGCCGCGCTGCCCACAGCCGTCGCGACCGTCGTCACCACATCGTCGTTGAAGTCCAGCGAGTCGCCGTCAATCACAGCCGCGCTGATCGTCGTCACGCCCGCTGCGTCGGTCGTCAGCGTCCCCAAGACGGTCGTGTCGCCCACGTTGCCCGCGAAGAGCGTCGTCGTCGCGTTCACCGTCAGGTTGTTCCCCTCGGCCGCGAAAGCGTCCACCGTGCTGTTGAAGTTCACCGTCGAGCCGCCGACTATCAGGTGCTCGGCCGTCGCGTCGCCGATTGTCACCGTGTCCGCGAAGTCCACCAGCGTCGTGCCCGTCAGGGTCGCCGCTTGCGTGGTCACCACGTCATCATTGAAGTCCAGTGTGGAGCCAGAGACGACGGCCGTGCTGATCGTCGTTGTGCCGGCGGCATCGGTGGACAACGTTCCAATTTCGGTCACATCGCCATTGAATCCGGTTGTCGGAGAATTGACCGTCAGGTTGTTGCCATTGCCATCGATGGTGGTCCCAAAGTCAACCGAGGTCGTGCCGGTCACCGTGACGGTATTGGCTGCCGAAAGGCTGATCGGATCGTTGAAATCGATCGTCGCGCCGCTGATGGAGGCCGTCGCCAGCGTTGTGCCGCCGGTGACGTCCGTGGTCAGCGTGCCAACGCCGGCCACATCGCCGCGGAACGTGGTCGTTCCGGCGCCCGAATTGGCGGTGAGGTCGAAGGTAGCGCCAGTGATGGTCGATTCAAAGGTGACGTTGCCGCCGCCGCTGGCCAAGGTGGCTGTCCCGCCGGCAAGCGTGACCGCGCCATTCAACCGGATCTGATCACCGGTCGTCGTCAGCGTCACACCGTTGGCGGCGCCGTCACCGTCGAACTGCGGCGTCGCGTCCACGAAGGAATCGTCTCCATCGTCGCCCAATGTGATGTTGGCCGTGGTGATGTCGATTCCGACGGTGGCCGTGGTGGCCGAGATGGTCACATTGCCGCGAATGACGGTTGTTCCCGTTCCGGAGTCCTGCCGGAATCGCTCGACCGCCAACGTGGAGTCGATATCCACGTCATCGGCGCTGTCGATGGTAATGGCGCGCAATGGGGTGGCCCCGATTGCCCCGCGGAAGTCGATGTCGCCGGTTCCGGCAATGAGGAACAGGCTGTGTTCATTGGCCGCGTTATCCGTGAGGGAGTTCTGGAACACGATGTCGGCGCCGGTCGCCGTCCCGCTCGTGGTGTCGAGAATGGCGTTGCCGATCATCACGACGGTGTCGGTGAACTGAATCGGTGTCCCGGTCGTCGTGATATTGGCGCCGAGGTGAGTCGTCATTCCCGAGCCGTAGAATAGAATGCCGGCTCCGTTGTCCGGGCTGGTTCCCGCCCCCAAGCCGAATCCGTCGACGGTGATGTCCGCGTTCGCGGCGTCAATGTCCATGGCGAAGATGTCCTTGGCCGCGGCGGCTTCCATTGCGGTTGCCGTGCTGGTGACATTACCAACAACCATGATCGTGCCGCCGGCCGGAGACTGGATACGGACGGGATCCTTGAAGTCCGAACTTTCGACAGTGATGTCGTTCGCACCATTGAAACGTCCGAAGGTGATGGCTCCAAATCCGTCGGCGATTGCGGAGAGATCGGAGTCGCTGATGCTGAACGTGCCCGGCACATCCACTGTGGGGCCGATGTGCATGTCCACAGACGTGCTGACCGGTCGCAGGATAAGTTCCGATGTCGCGCCTCCGGGGGTGACGGAGTCGTCACCCGCCGCGAAGGTGATGTCATTGGCGGTGATGGTGAGATCGAAGCCGTTCGCGTTGACATTACCCAGGACGGCCGTGCCGACGAGGAACTGAATTTCCACATCCTGGGTCAGGCTGATTGTCTGCCCGTTGGCGCCGTTGGGGCCATCGGAGATGTCGAGGAACTCAAGCGGGGCGATGATGCCCATCTTGGCCTGGGTGGTGGAACTTTGGTCAGTGTAAAGCTTCAGTCCTTCCTGGAACCACGGCGGCGTTGTTGCGGTCGTCATGTTGTTCTGGGCATCCTGACCGTCAACGCGACTGTTGATCGTGATTGTCGACATGAGCACAACGTCAGGCTCGGCTGTGCCGGCATCAACGCCGCCGCCCGCACGAAGGATGTAATCGTTTCCGGTGTTCAGGAGGAGGATGTCCTTGTTATAGGTCTGATCGCCGCTGGTGTAGACCGTGGCTTCAGCAATGTTGGCGGCGGACTCGGCTCCAGCAGCGAAGGCTTGCGCGGAATTGTTGAACCGCACTTCACCGGCCAGGGTCCAGTTGGCGTCAGATCGTGTCCCGCCGGCGGACTGGCGAAGCGGCGGCTGGTTGCCGACGTTGCCGCCAGCCAGCGAACGCCAGGTGTCACCATTGTCCGTGACCAGATCTCCGGCGGCGTAGGTTGTCCCCCCATCCCAGGCGGATGTCGTGGAGACATTGGCGATATCCAGGCTGCTGATCGGGGAATCATCGCCCGCGGCGTCGAAGGTTCCGTCCACATCGCCAACCAATCCGTCGAACTGGACGATGCCGTCTGTGCGGATGATGACGTTGGATTCCTCGGAGCCAAAGGTTCCGGCGCCGTCGTCATCGAGAGTGGACGCAAAGTGGATGGTCCCCACGTTGGAGCTGGTGAAGGTGGTCGTGCTGTTGGCAGCGCCGCCGTCGGGATCGCCGATGGTGACCGGGTCGTTGTAGGTCTGGTTGTTGATAGTGGTGATGGCGCCGCCATTGACCTGCGTCGTTCCATTGCCCATGCCGGTGGCGTCGGTGGTGAGGTTATTCAGCGGGTCGAGGCCGCCGACAACTCCGTCAAAGATGGTGTCGCCGCCGCCGGTGGTCATGACTGTCAGACTCCAAGGTCCAGAGCTGTTGCCATCGAGCGTGGTTGCAAACTGAACATTGCCCGTCCCTGATTCATGGATGGTCAGGTCCGCGGTGAGGAAGACCGGATCATTGAAGGTGACGGTTGAACCGCTCATGCCGATGGTTCCGGCGCCGATCATCACGCGTTCACCGGTGGTTCCATTCACGGAGTCGGCCGCAGCGTCGTTGTCGGTGGTGAGGGACACCAGTCGGCGGTCGTCGCCGCCAAGATCAAGGGTCCCGTTGTCGCCAAGCCCTATGGCGGCAGCGAAGGTGGTGACACCGCCGGTGTTTGCGGTCAGAGAACGCGTTCCGTCACCGTCGCCGTCAATGGTGTTCAGATAGTCGATGTTGCCGCTGCCGGTCGAGGTGTTCACCACATTGCCGGTGAGTTCGACCTTGTCGTTGAACCGCTGGAAGTCCGTGGTCACGAATGTTCCGGTCAACTGTGTCTTCTCACCCGCCGCCAAGCCATCCGCCGCGGCGTCATTGTCGGTCTGAAGGTACTCGAGCGGCGTGATATTGCCCACCATGCCTCCGTCGAAGGAGGTGACGCCTCCGGTGTTCGCGTCCAGTTGACGGTTGTCGGCCGGATTGCCGGCCGGCGAGTTGGCGCTGTCGCTGTTGATGTTGCCGTTGAAGTCCAGGTTGCCGGCCATTGTGCTGACGATCATGGTGTCCTGCTCAAGGATCAAGTGCCCGTTGAAGGTCTGGTTGCCCGTGGTGGTTATGGTGATGTCCGCGTCACCCACGCCCGCCGCTCCTGTGCGCACAGAATCGTCAAGATAAATCGTCCCGGCGCCGCCGTTGGCTGTGATCGTGGTCGCGGTCATCGGGCTGTTGGCGCCAAGCGTTCCATCGCTGACATCGATGATGATGTCGTTGGCGTCGGTGATCTGAAGCGTATCGACATTCTGGACGATGACGACGCCGTCGTCTGCCACCAGGCTGGTTGTGCCGTTGACCGTGCGATCGAAGTCGTTCGCCAAAGTGAGCGTGATATCGGTCGATGCCTCGAGGGTCGACGTTCCGGGAATCCCGAGGGTGGAACCGGCGGTCTGGGTGATCGCGCCGCCCCCCGCCATCAGGTCCAGGTCGCCGGTGTCGCCGGCGAGGTCCTTCAGCTCCAAGGCGGCCGTGATCTCAATGCCGGTCATGGTGTGTTGGACGGTCAGGTCATTGACGGTGATCGTCGCGGGAAGCGTAGGCCAGGTCGCCATGGCGTTCACGTTCCGCCACTGCACGTCACGGAGCGCGTCGGCGTTTGTTTCGGCGAAGGTCACGGCTCCTGGGACAGAATTGTCCGAATCAAGCAGAAGCACATCCGCGTCATCGGGGCCCGCGGTATCGACGGTGAAGGTGGCCGAGGCGGCGGTGATCGGCGCCGTGGTCGCGTCCTGGGTGATGTGACCGTTGCTGTTCAGAGACAGCGCATTTCCAACCACACTCGCTCCGGTGAACTTCGTTCCACTGTCCTCCGTGATGGTCGTGTTTGCGTCACTGACGACCCGGAGGCTGCCAAAGTTGATCGTATTGCCGGCCTGATCGCCCAAGGTGATCGCGGCGGTGTCGCCGGCATTGTCGGCGGTGAAGAACGCATGACCGGTCACGCCGACATCCGCATTGGTGTCGTCGGTGATTGAACCGTTGGTCACAAGCGTCAGATCGCCACTGAGCACGCTTGCGCCCGTGAAGTCCGTGTCGCTGTCTTCGGTGACGTTCGCGGTGGCGCCATTGAGAGTCAACGAGCCGAAGTTCACCGTGCCCGCCGCCGCGACCGTGATGTCGCCGGCGC
>CAZFLK010000051.1:0-11113 GCA_964519245.1 uncultured Verrucomicrobiota bacterium | reverse complement strand
CCGTGATCGTCACCGAGCCGCCCGTCGTGTTGAAGGTCAGCGAGCCGAAGTTCACGGTGTTGCCGGCCTGGTCACCGAGTGTGACCGCGGTTGCCCCGGCATTGAAGGAGGCGGTTCCATTGACGTCGATGTCCGCGGTGGCATCGTCCGTGATGGCTCCAACGGAGACGACATTCAGGTCGCCGGCGGTGATGGAAGTGCCGTTGACCTCGAAGGTTACTGTAGAGCCGCTATTGAGGGTCACTGCGGCCTGCCCCAAACTGATTGCCATGTCGGTTCCAGAGGTGACAGCGCCCGTATTGGCGTCGCCGATCACAAGGAGGGGGGTCGAAATCTTGTCCAGATCGGCGTCCGCGAAATCGATGTCGGCCGCCGCGTCCTCGAGGCCGATGGTCTTTGCGTCGGTGGTCTGATGCAGGGTGACGGAGGTGGAACCGCTGATGGTGTTGCCGAGGGTGAAGGCGTCCGCCTGAATATCGACGACAGTTCCGAAGACATTGGCGTTCAGGTTGGCGGTTCCGGCGTCAATGGTCAGGCTGCCGATGGGATCAGCCATGGAACCAATGGGGTTGCTGACCGTGACTGCCGCGTCCCCGGCGTCAAGCGCCAGGCCGAGCCCTTCGGTGGAGTCATCGACATTGCCGATGTTGATCGACGCGTCCACGCCCATGCCCGCGGCATCCGAGGTGATCGTGACGACGCCGTCGTTGTCGGCCCCGTCCTCCGCCAGCTTGATGGTCCCGGCGACTCCGGCGAGATCGACGGACCCGGCATTGGCTTCGCCAATGGTTGAAATATCGCCGTTCAGCGTGAGGTCCCCGGTGGTGTTGATATCGATTCCGACGTTTCCGTTGTTGTCGCCGAAGCCGAGGGTGGTGTCGCCGAGGGTCGCATTGGCAGCTGTGATATCCAGGAAGTCGAGCATGCTCACGGTGGCGTTGGCCAAGATGGCGTCGGCGTCCCCGGCGTCAATGGTCAGGCCGTCGGTGTAATCGTCAGTGATGGAGCCGACGAGGGTGATCTTGCCGCCGGCGGAGTCATTGGAATCCAGCGTGATCGAGCCGACGAGAGTTATGGTGGTGGCGTAGATATCGATGGCGCCGCCTGTGCCGGCGCCGCTCGAGTCGTGGCTGGTGAGGTTGCCATTGAGTTCCAGCGAGGTGACGGAAGCGGTCATGTTGCCGACGGCGATGGCGCCGCCGTCGGCGGTTTCGACCGTGCTGCCGAGCGTGACAGCCGTTCCGGAATTGACGGTGAAAGACGCGAGTTCCTGGCCGGCGTTGGCGCCGACCGCGCCGGTGACGCCGACCGTGCCGGTGGAGTCGATCTTGATCCCGTCGTTGGCGCCCGTATCGTCGATGGCGGCGCCAAAAGTCACGGAGGAGGAGCCATTCACGGAAACCAGCGAACCGCCCGCGTCAAGGTCCACATCTTCGTTGAAGGTGATCGAGCCCATGGTGCTGGAGTAGGTTGTCCCCTTCAGGGAGACGCCGGAAGTGTTCTGGACCAGGATGTTGTTGACCGTCTTCACGTCCTTGAGGTTGACAGCGTCAGTGGTGTCGATGGTGAGCGCGCCGAGCGCGTCCGTGCCGCCGGCATTGCCCTGAAAATCGATGTCACCGCCGCTGCCGGCCATCGTGCCCGACTTGATGCTGAGAGTGTCGTCCGACATGGGATCCTCGATGATGCCGGTGAAGGTGATCTGGTTTCCGTTGATTGAAGTGTCAACCAGGACGGTCTGTCCGCCGGCCTCCAGATCGACCGGACCGTTGAAGGAAATGTCGCCGCCCGTGCCGGCGGTCTTGTAGGTGGTTCCGGTGAGGTTGATCGTTCCGGTGGTGACTGTGGGATCAAAACCGGCGTCAGTGACGGTGACGTCGTTGATGGTGATGTTGGCGGCGTCGATATCGAGGGAGCCGGTGGCGGAGGCGCCGTAGGCGCCGGTAATGGTGACATCGCCGTCCGTCGTGGCGGCATCCGCGTTGAGGGTGAGGGTGTCGGCGGCTCCGGTGAGGCCGGTGACGGGCCCGGTGAGCGTGATGTCGCCCGCCGTGGCGCCGCCGTTGTGGGTGTTGATGGTGATGGTTCCGTCGATCTTGATGCTGTCGCTGGTCACGGCGACATCACCGGCAGCGGTGGTGATGTTGCCGGAGATCGTGGCGGTGGCGGGGCTGCCCGCGGTGATGGTGACGTTGGCCGCGTCGGCGGAGGCGGTGGTGTCAACCGGGTTGGCGACGGCGACCGAGCCCATGGCGCCGCCGGCATTGAAGTGAACGCTGTCGAGCCAGCCATAGCCGCCGGCGCCGATGGTGATGGTGGAATTGTAGGAGGCGCCCCCGAAGATGATCTCGCTGAAGCCTTCCTGAACGAAGGCGAGTTCGGCGTTGCTGATGTCCAGCGCGCCGGCGCCGCCGTCCACACCGATGGCGGCGTCATTGTTGTAGTCGGTGAAGGTCAGGGAACCGGTCCCCATCTGGGTGAGGTTGGCGGCGACGGCGATGTCATCCGAGGCGAAGGATAGGTTGCCGGGATTTCCGTTGGCGGTCACGGTGTTCTGGATGTCGATCTGGGTGAGGGCCTTGACGGAGGCGGATCCCACGGAGGTGGCTCCGGAGAAGGTCGTCGTCCCCTGGCCGTCGGTCTGGGTCAGGGCGTTGGCGATGGAGACCGCGTTGTTGAAGTTGACGTTGTTGGCGTTCTCGATGGTGATGGCCCCGGGGTTCTGGCCCGCGCCGCCGCCGATTTCACCGGTGAAGGTGATGTTGCCGGTGGCGCCGGCATTGAGGGTGAGGGTCCGGTCGGAGCCGCCCGCGGCGTCATCGGTGATGGTGGAGCTGAAGGTGATGCCGCCGGAGCCGGCGGAGGTGTTGATGTCGGCGGAGCCGCCCAGGACGGCGTTGCCGATGATCTGCACGGCGCCGTTGTTCGCGCCGTTGCCGGTGGTGATGTTGCCGGAGAGGGTGATGCCGCCGTTGGCGGTGAGCTTGACGAGGTCGATGCCCCCGGGCGTTCCGTCGCCGATGGAGCCGACGGCGATGGAGCCGGTGCCGGCGTCGATGTCGACATTTTCAACGGAGGTTCCATCGATGCTGGAAATGTTGATGTTTCCGGAAGCGGAATTGATGTCGAGGTCGGTGCCGTCCGAAAGGGCGACCGAGCCGTTCTGCATGGTCATGGTGGTTCCGGCGGTGAACTGCACCAGGCTGCCGGCATCCAAGGTGAAGGCGCCGCCGGCGTCGAGGCTGATGCCGTCGGTGTCATAGGAGGTTCCGGAGAGAGTGATGCCCGCAGTCGCGTTGGCGTTCAGGGTGAAGCTGCTGGCGCCGTCGGTGACGTCGCCGCCGAAAGTGACCGAGCCGTTTCCGGCGGAAACAATGACCGTCTTTCCGAGTGTGATGTCGTTGTTCAGGACGATGTTGCCCGCGGTGGAACCGACGCCGCCGTTGAGAGTGATGCCCGCCGGCCCGGTGATCGTGACGGCTCCGGCGCCGATGATCCCGCCGCCGATGCCGGCGTCGCCGATGGTGACCGTCTTGCCGGCTCCGGCCGTGATCGAGACGGGGCCTCCGCTCAGGCTGATGGTGCCCGTGGCATTGGCGGCGCCGGTGGCCGCGATGGTGAGCCCGCCCATTCCGTCATTGGCAATGGTCTTGCCCGCCGCGAGCGTGAAGTCATTGTGCGAGGTGAAGGTGAGGCTGTTGCCGCTGTTCCAGGAGATGTTGTTGTTCACGGCAATGTCGCCAGCCTGCGCTCCCGCCGCGGCCGTCTGGATTTCCAGGCTGCCCATCGTGTTGAGGAAGGTGACGATGTCATCGGGATGGATGGCGGCGCCGGATTCGGGAGAGGAGCCGATGGCGCCCATGGCGGCGCCGGTGGAAATGGTGATGTCAGTGGGATCGATGAGCAGCGTTCCGGGCTGACCGGTCTCGGAGCTAACATCGACATCCCAGTTCATCGTGAGCGCGCTGTGACCGGAGACCTCGACGAAGCCGCCGTCGCCGCTGGTCCCGGTTGCGGAGATGGTTCCGGTCGAGGTCGTGTCATCACCGATGAGGGCGATGTTTCCGCCGCTGGTTCCGTCCGCCTTGAGGGTTCCGGTGTTCACGACCTTGCCGCCCTCGGACTTGATGACGAGGCGGCCGTTTTCGAAGACGAGTTTGGGTTCGGCGCGAACCTCGCCGCCATTGTTGATGGCGACGGCGTAGATGTTGCCGCCGGCGGCCTTGATCTCGGCGGCGGCGGCCTTGACGACGCCCTGGTTATCGACGCCGACTTCGGTCTGATCGCCGGCGGGATTTTCGATGATGACGCCGATGCGTTCGTTGCCCGCCTGACGGAGTTCAATCTTGTTCCCCGCGGCGAGTCCGGCGGTCCCGTTTTCCGCGGTGATTTTTCCGCTGTTTTTGACGGTGTGCGCGAAGAGGAAAATATCGCCTCCGAGAGCGTTGATCTGACCGAGGTTTTCGATCCCCGCTTTTGAGGTTCCTTCGAAGGTCAAATTGGCGCGTCCGAGGAAGCTCTCATCGGTGATGTCGAGCGTGGAGGCGATGAAGGTCTGAGCGCTGATGGATCCTTGAGGTCCGACAAGGATGCCATTCGGGTTGACCAGGTACACGTGTCCGTTGGCCTGCAGCGAACCAAGGAGTTGTGACGGGTTGCCTCCGATGACGCGGTTCAACGCGGCGGCGTTGGCTCCGGGCTGGACGAACTGCGTGAGTTCGCCCAACTGGATGGAGAAGTCCTGCCAGTTGATGACAGCGCTGTCGGCGAACTGGTTGATGGTCAGCGTGCCGGCTCCGTTGTCGCTGATAGTGGCGACACTGTTACCGCCGACGACGACGCCTCCCTGGGGATTTGCGACTGCACGTTCAGAGTGCAATCCAACAAACAAAGATGCGACTCCAAGAGCCGCGAGGACCTTACGTTTCATATGATAGAACGTTGATTTTTCCAGATACTATTTACCCGGTATTGCTGCAACAATCGGGAAGCTTTTAGTGATAACGCCTCGAAAAGTCAATGGTTTAGGAGGTTCTCAAGGTTGCAAGAACCAGACCGGATCAAGGCTCGATCCAACGCTACGAAGAGGGCTCATCGCGAGCCCCGGAAACCGGTCACCGGCCCGAAAGGCCCTTGTTTAGGGTCTCAAATCGGAACGACGCCCCCCCCTCGCAGAATCGAGAACGCCGCCCGCACCGGACTTCCTTGCCCGACCGGCGCAACAAACTGGAAAACTTTTTTCCGCCTGAAAGGAAACGAAACACTTGAACGAGCCGGCAACGAGGCCGCGCCGCCGGTACGCATATCGAGCCATGCCGAAGTGTGAGAATCGGGCCAACTTCCGCGAACAGAGAAACGCCGAAACCGAACCAGGCTGAATGCCGACAGAGGCGCAGTCGTCGTGCGCGACGCGCCCCCAGAAACAGGGAAGAGCGCCCGCCCCCCCCGACACGCTCGGCGACCCCACGCCGGGGGCGCCCCGGCCCGCGCAGTCGACGCCTTTGCCGGGGACTACGAACGGCGCCACTCGCGGGCCCAAACGCCCAGACCAAACCGTCGAAGTTCCCGCCGGGCAGACGCTCGGGTCACAGCCCCAACCAGGACAGCAGCCCCCTCCCGACACCCTCCGACCGGATCCAGGCATCCGATCCGAACACAGGATGACAGTCATGAATCACGCGCCTCCACGTCACCCCGGAACGCCATCCACAACGTCGGTTCCAAGCCTTAGAAACGAGGCTCCGAGAGACCAAGAAAACAGGCGAAGTTCGAGCGTGGAAAGGGGCGTCTTTTCAGACTCAAAAATCGGGCTGAAAAACGATCAGAAATCGGGTCTCAATCCGGGGTTGAATCAGCGCCAGAATCCCGCCCGCACGAAGCGCCCTGAACCGGCCTCAAATCCGGCGGCGGACGACCGCTTTTTTCCGACGTCGGATCCGGCGCGCTGAAGCCTCGACTCGGCGGCAGAATCGAGCGCCGCCGAACGCCGATGGAACGGTCGCCATGACGACCTCGAGCGCGAACGGATCCCCAGCAGGAAGCGCTTATCAAAGCAGTGTCTGAGACACGGGCCTTCTGGGTGTGGCGCGGACACTTTCGCCGTATCCCAAGCGCAGAATAATTTGGGGGAAGCCAGGCGCCTGAAGTTCTTGCGCGACGCGCGCACGAAGCTGCGGCACCTCGATGGGTTGATTGAGGTAGGAGACGCAGAGCCCCGACGCCTGGGCGCGAAGAAGGACATGCTCAAGCGCCTGTCCGACACGCATCCAATCGACCGGTGAATCCTCGTGCGAACCGAGGACCAGAAGCGCCGGCGAGTAGGCGGCAAGGTCGTGATCGCGAGCCGCCTGACCATCGGCGAGTTCGAAGGTGCGAACGGCCATGGGGCCGGTGAACGAAAGAAGATCCGTCTCGCCCTGGGCGTATTCCGGGAGACCATCGGAAGCCCCGGGAGCGCGCCGCACCCAGACAGCGAACTCGAGCCGGAACCGCTTGTCGGACCATTGGATTTGATCCGCCTCGGCAATCAGGTCGGCGAGCCTCGATTTGGCCGAGCCATCCGTCACCACGGCCAGCCAAGCCCCCTCGGATTCCGCAGCGAGACGAAGACTCTCGAGCAGTTCCGGCGGCGGCGCGTCGTCCTGAAAGAGGCGTCGAAAAGTGCGACGTTGCGGGATGGCTTGAAACAGCTCCATCTCGTCCTTGGTCGCCTCCGCGCGATCGCCGAAACGGACGCGAGCGAGGAGTTCGGGATGGTCCGGGTCAGGGAGGAGACGGACACTGCCAAGGCGCCCGAAATGCTTCATGGCGGCCCTGAGGTTGAAGAGCGCGGCGCCACAACTGATGGTCAACTGCCGGTCGTCCGGATCCGAGATCCGGCAACTGCGCGTGCGGTCCGCGTAGATCTCGACCGCCTCGTCATAGATGCGGAACAGCCAGGGTTGCGAATTGCGATTCGACGGGGCCATCACGGCGTAGTGCAACAGGAACTGCCATTGCCTTCCGGGGGTCGCATCCTCCGGAAAATCGGCCGCGGAGACATTCCAGACTTCGGTATGGTCATTCATGACGTTTCAAGATTGTTCGAACATTCCGCCCCGTCTTCCCCTCCGTTGTCAAAAGCCATCTCACAGCTGCCTTTCAGGTCCTGATCACAACCGCACTCAAAGCAGCGTCTCCCGCACGGAACGTCGGGGCGTGGCCTTTACTTCCGGACCGAATCCCATCCGCAGAATCAGTTGCGGATGACCGCGGCGCCTGGTGATTCCGGCGATTTTCGGGCGCATCTCGTCGAGTTGGAGCGGTTGATTCAGGAAGGAGGCGCAGACGTCCTCCGCGGTCGCCCGCAGCCAGACGCGCTGCAAGGCCCGTCCGGCGGCCAACCAGTCCCGGGGGCTGTCGCCATCCGTGCCAAGAACGGCGAGGGCGGGCGAATGCAGGGCCAGATCCCGGTCCTTGGCAGCCCTCCCCTTCCCCATGTCAAAGGTGCGGACAGCCAGGGGCCCCACGTGGGAGAGAATATCGCTGACGCCTTCCGCATAGCCAGGCAGGCCATCGCGGCTATCGGTCTTGTTCGGGTGCATCCAGGCCGCCAATTCAAGCCGATACGACTTGTCAGCCCACTGGTCACGATCGGCGGCGGCGATCAGGTCGGCCAGTTCGAAGCGTTCATCCTCGGAATGCACGACATGCAGCCAAGCTCCTGCATGGTGAGCCTCCACTTCCAAGGCATTCAACAGGGCCGGCGGGATTGGGTCCGGGCGAAAAGGCATGCGGACCGTCCGACGGCGCGGGATCGAGTTGAACAACAGGTTGTCCTCCAGCGAGGATTCCGCTCCCCCGACCAGGCGGATCCGGGCGAGCAGATCGAAATCACCAGCCTCGGGAAAGGTCTCCATTTCGGCGACATCCCCAAAATTTCTCGCGGCCACCTCCAAGTTTTGCAGGGCCGCGCCGCAACTGACGGTTAATTCCCGGTCTTGGGGATCGGTAACGCGACACCCCCGGGTGCGATCCGCGTAGAGCTCGCAATATTCGCCTGAGATCCTGAAGAGCCAAGGCTGAGAGTTATGACTTGAAGGGGCCATGATCGCGAAGCGCAAGAGGTATTCGAACTTCTCGGTCGGCGACCCGCTGCGCGGAAACGCCGAGGCTGGAATCGAGCCCGGATCATCGTTATTGCTCATTTTGGTCCTTATTCTAGATGGATCGGCGTCGCGCCCCGGCCTGACAGCCCACCCCTCCAACACCGGAGACTCTGATTGAATCGTCACTCAGAGGAAGGTTCACAGCCAGCCAATTCTTGCCGGCCTGTGCGCAAGAACTGTCCAGTTACCCTGCCGCTGGAGGCGCTTAGAAGGGGCTCACACACTTCCCCAAATTTGTTCAGGGTTGCGCCAAATCCGGTTCGCAACCCGGAGGAAACTGACCGAGTATCAAACCATGAAGAGCTGGAAAATCGGTGGACGGCCGGCGGTTACGGCGTTATCGGCGGCGTTTCTTTTGGCAATGACCTCATGCGCCTCCCCTGAAACGGAGTCGCCGAGCGTGGTCCGGTTCAACTCCGCGGACATGCATGCAGCGCACAGCATGGAACTGTTGCCGGTGATGCACGAACTGACGCGCCTAACAGTCGTGGAACCCGGCAGCCTGGAAGCGTCGACGCCGTCCACCAAACGACAACGGCGCAAGGCCCGGAGCATTCTGAAAGAGGTCGCCTCTTCAGCGATGGATATCCCCGATTACCTGGAGACGACGACCATGCCCTTGGAGCACCAGGCGCTGTTCCGGCACATGTCCCGGGAGCTAAGCGACGCCGCGGGAGCGTTCCGCAGCGAGGTTGGAACCCTGCCTCCGGCGGAGATCCAGCTCCGGTTCGCTGATTTGCAACAGAAGTGCGACGCCTGCCATCGGAAGTTCCGGATTGCCCCTTATCCGGTGTCCGGCGGAGTGCCATTTGATTGATGGGAGTCGCGGCAGTTCCGCGAAAGGCAAGGCATGCAGCGAGACCGGGCTCAAGAAATGAAGATCAATGTGACCAGAGAGGTCGATCCGGATGAGCGGCGCTGCGCGATGGATCCCGCTGCGGCGCAGCGTCTGATCAAACTGGGCGCCGAGCTGACGATCGAATCGGGAGCCGGCACGGGAGCGGGCCTGACCGACGACGCTTTCGAGAGCGCGGGCGCGAAGATCGATTCCAACCGCGACCGCCTGATCCGCGAGGCCGATCTGCTGTTGCGGGTTGGGAGACCGACGCAGGACGAGATCAAACAGCTCAAGCCGGCAGCCGTTTACTTGGCCTTCACCGATCCCTTTAACGATATCTCCACTCTAAAGTCTCTCAATGAGGCCAATATTTCGGTCATCAGCATGGAATTCATACCCAGAACAACGCGCGCACAGAAGATGGATGCGCTCAGTTCGCAGGCGAATTTGGCGGGTTATGCGGCGGCCGTTTTGGCGGCGAATCATCTCCCGCGGATCTTCCCCATGTTGATGACGGCGGCGGGCACCTTGTCGCCGGCCCGGGTTTTTGTCATTGGGGCTGGCGTCGCCGGGCTGCAAGCGATCGCGACCGCGCGTCGGCTTGGGGCGGTGGTGGAGGCCTTCGACACCCGTCCCACCGCAACCGAGGAGATCAAATCCCTTGGGGCGAGGTCGCTGCGCATCGACCTGGGGGAGACCGGGCAGACCGAGAACGGCTATGCCCGGGCATTGACCGAGGAACAAATGGCGCAGCAACGAACGGCGATGAAACGGGCCTGCGCGACGGCGGATGTGGTGATCACCGCGGCGCAGGTATTCGGCCGAAAGGCCCCGGTGATTGTCACCCGGGACATCCTTGACGCCATGAAGCCCGGCAGCGTCGTGGTTGACCTAGCGGTGGACAACGGCGGCAATGTCGAGGGGGTTGTTCCCGGGCAGATCGAGGAGCGCGGAGGCGTCAAGATCATCGGTTACCGCAGCCTGCCCGGCCGCATGGCAGCCCACGCGACGCAGGTCTACGCGAGCAACCTGGTTCACTTCATCGAAGAGTTCTGGGACCAAGAGTCCAAGTCCCTGAAGCTGGATCTGGAGGACGAGATCATCGACGCGGCGCTGATCGCGCATGCGGGAGAGATTCGCCACGAGAAGTTGAGGGCACTGAAATGAGCGCAGAAACAGGAGTCTTGCTGACCTTTATCTTCATGCTGGCGGTGGTCGCCGGAATTGAGTTGATCTCCAAGGTGCCTTCGACCCTGCACACGCCGTTGATGTCGGGCTCCAACGCCATTTCAGGAATCACGATTGTGGGGGCCCTGCTGGCGGCCGGATCGACCGGCGACGACACCCTCTCGATCATTTTGGGCGTCTTGGCGGTGGCGATGGCCTCGATCAATGTCGTGGGCGGCTACCTGGTGACCGACCGGATGCTGGAGATGTTCAAGAAGAAGAAGGAACGAAAGGAGGACACATGAGCGGTCCGCTGCAGTTCGTCTACATCCTCTGCGCCTTCCTGTTCATACTCGGCCTGAAGCTGCTCAGCTCGCCGGCCTCGGCGCGGCGCGGCAACCAGCTTTCCTCCCTCGGCATGCTGTTGGCCGTGGTGGTGACGCTGATCGGGAACGAGTTGCTGAGTTTCCAATGGATCGTGGTCGGAATCCTGGCCGGCGGGGTTGTGGGCGCGTTGGCCGCGCGACGGGTCGCCATGACCTCGATGCCGGAACTGGTGGCGTTGTTCAACGGATTCGGAGGCCTGGCCAGTCTGTTGGTCGCATGGTTTGAGTACCGCAGGAATCCGGACCTGATCACCTTTACTGCGGCCACGGTCTTCGTGTCCGTGCTGATCGGCGGCGTGACCTTCACCGGCAGCCTGGTGGCTTGGGGAAAGCTGAGCGAACGCATCAGCGGAAAGCCCCTTTTGTTTCCCGGCCAACATCTCGTGAACATCCTCGCCCTGGCCGCATTGCTGGCGGGAGGCGTGATGTTTGCGCTGGCTCCAGCCTCCAATGAGACCGTCTTCTACGGCATTCTGGGGCTGACCGCGCTGCTCGGCGTCCTGCTGGTGATTCCTATCGGCGGAGCCGACATGCCGGTGGTGATCTCGCTGCTGAACAGCTACTCGGGCCTGGCG
>CAZFLK010000050.1:0-33521 GCA_964519245.1 uncultured Verrucomicrobiota bacterium | reverse complement strand
GCGTTGATTGTGCGTGGACCAAAGATAGTGGTTGTCCGCCCCGCTGTAACGCAGGACGACTCCCACGCCGTCGTCGTCCGCCGAATTCAGCTCGAACGAAAGCTCCCCGTCCCCGAACCGCGTCCCGTCCTTGAACAGATAAAGACTGCCCGGACGTTCCACCTCGGGCGTGTTCTCCATCACCCGCGGGCCGCCGACCATGACATTGGAAACCTGCTCAATGATCCCGTTCGCCACCGACCATTCGCTGGGCGGATTCGCGCCCTCGGCATCCTCCACCCGCCAAAGCTCGCGATTCAACGGCAAGAGGCCCGGATCGATGACAAACTCAGCGTCAGCAACCGGGCTGGGACGACCATTGGCGGTAAAGGCGCGGACACGCAGCGTTGCCGACCGCCCGACCAGGAACGGTTTTTCATAAAGGGGTGAACTCGTCGATGGCGTCGCGCCATCCAACGTGTAGCGGATCTTCTCCCGATGAGGCTGATCCGCCTTGAGCGCGACGCGCACCGGCCCCGGCGACGCGGAGCCGGCAGGCTCAATGCGCGGCGCGCGGGTTCCATCGGTCTGCAGCGCGATCCAGGATTGATTCAGGTAGCTGCACTTGCAGCCGGCCGAGGCGTCCGGAGCGAACACCAGCCCCCCGGCCGGGATGACATTGATCCAACAGCCGGGACGAATCCCGCCGAAGTCCTCGTTTTTCTCATTCCGGGTAAGATCGAAGTATCCCAACGTGGCGGAGCGGAAGACCATCATGTCGCGCGACCCCGCAAGCACGCCGCAGCCGTAGGAACGCTTGAAGTTGAAGGGCCGGTCCTCCCCGGTCATCAGGTCCCACGCGCCGCCCTGCGCGTAGATCGTGCGATCGTTGATCACCGGCCGCGAATCGTATCTGGCTTTCTTCTCCCAGAGCAATTGGCCATCCGACAAATTGAACGCGGAGATCCTACCGCCGATTTCGCTGGCGAGACGAAACCGCGTGGGCTGGTAGCTCATCATCAGCGTGTGGTGTTTCGACGAAATGGCCGACACCGTGCCGTAGATGTCGTTTTCATTCCGCCAGAGAACGTCCCCGGTTCCGGAATTCAAGGCGACGAGCGCGCCGGTGGCATGGTTGTCCGCCGTCGCCTTGCCGTCCCGGCGCCGATCGAACGTGGCGATCGGCCGATCGATCAGGACCACCATTCCGGCTCCAATCGCGATGCCGTTGTGCCGCAGCGAGTGCGTCGCGTCGTAACGCCATTTCAATTCCCCCGTCCGGGCATCCAGGGCGAAGAAGGTCCGCGACTCGGTGAGTTGATCCTTCATGTCGCCTCCGGGACGGTAGCGAAAGGTCACGACGTGTTCCGGATTGGAAAGCGAGCCGAACAGGAATCCGTCCTCACTGGCGATGTGCCCCCAGACGCCCTCCTTGCCATCGATCGTCTTCGGTGCGGTGAAGGTCGCGAGCAGTTTCCCGGTCCGCGCGTCGATGCGAAGGCACTGGCTCCCTCGGCGGACGTAGACGCTGTCGTGGGTGACGCAGTAGTTGCTGCCTGTGCCGCTGGTTCCCATCAGATGATCGCCATCGTAGGCTTTGAGAATGTCCGGCAAGGAATACTCCCACAGCTTGTGTCCGTTGTAGGCGTCGACCGCGATGATGCCGCCCAGCCCCTCCGAAAAGAGGACGCCGTCCTTGAACAACGGGGCCGGTCCGCGCCCATGCCGCTGTGTCATCGGTTGCTCAAGATCGGCATACCACAACATTCCCAACGGACCGCTGACAAGCTGATCGGCTGAGTTAACCGTGTTCGCCGGGTTCGCGTATTGGTGGGTCCATTCCCCCGCCCCTTCCAGCGGTCCACGTTTCTTCACCGCCATCTCCCCCGCCTTGCCCGTGACCATCACGCCGCCATAGGGTCGCAGGCTTCGATTGGCCTCCGCCAAGGCGTTCGCGGAAAGGTCTCCCCCGAGCGAGCGGGCCGACACGATCAGGTTGGCAAAATACTTCGGCAACTGCGTGTCCTCCAGATCCGCCTTCAGGACCATGACCCGTGAGCCGTAGAGCCCCGCCGCTGTCAGCCTTTCACGAGCTGCCGCCACCTTCTTCGGATTCGGATCAATCGCGTAGATGAACAGTTCCGTGCGCTTGGCGAGTTCGAGCGAGAGGCCGCCGTCGCCGCAACCGATATCCAGCGCGTAGCCTTCCTTGATTCCGGACAATCCGATGATCTCGTCAGCCGCGGCGGCGGTTCTCGGATCTGAATCGGGAAGACCGAAAGGCTCGGAACGGGAAACGGGCGTGGAGTGAAGCTCGATCGGACGAAAGCAGTGAATGGCGCCCTTGTCCGTGGAAACGAACAAGCCTTGGTTGGCCGCGGCCAGTCCGTCGGCGACGCCATCGACCGTCGCGCTCCAAACGCCATCCTCGCCTCCCAGTCTCTTCATCGAGACCCGGCCGTCGTCGCCGACGATGAGTTTGTCCCCGGCGACGATCGCGCTGACGCCGCCGCTTTCCTGTTTCACGCCAAAGGTCTCCTTCAGCGACCGGAGCGACTGCGGTTTCCCTTTGCGATCCAGCTTCTCCATATCGGCCCATTGAAACTCCGCGCGCCTGCCGTCCAACGAGCAGACAAGTCCGCCGGGCGTGGCGACGACCGGGCCGTTGCCGATTCGAGGCCCCGTGGAGCCTTCTGCCTGATCGAAGACATATCCTTCGTTCACAAAGAAGCTGTCACTCAATGTGATCCGGGAGCCGCCGCGATGGGTATTGGCCTGAAGATGCAGGTATCGAAAGGCGCCGGTGGCACGATCGAAAGCTGCCGGCACGCCGCGTCCGGTGGCCATGAAAATCTGTTTCTCATTGGCCGCGAGATACCCCTGCGCCGCGACGCCGCTGTTGGCGTAAGCCCCGCCATGCGGCTGCCCCATGTAGATGGAACCGGCGGTGTCGTTCACCCAGATCGTCCTTCCGGTCTCGGGATCCAAAGCATATAGGGCGACGCCATCCGACGGCCAGATGCCCGCGGCGAAATAGACAATATCGTCATAAACAACCGCTCCACCCCGGGCCGGCCAACGCGAAATCATGCGCCCATTGCCCAACCCCATCTCGTCACCCGGCCCTCCCCGCTTCTTCCACAGCAGTTCGCCGTCGTCCGCCTGCAGGCAATAGAGGTATCCATCGTCACTGACCGCGTAGAGCCGCCCTTCTCGCCACGCCGGCGCAAAGCGGACCGGGGCGCGGGTCGGAAATGTCCACTCCACCGATCCTCGCCTGGCATCGAGCGCCACGATCCGACCATCGACGCTGTCCCCGAAGAAGACCCGACCACCGGCAACGATTGGTTGAGGCGCGCGGTCAAAGGTCATCCGCTGTGAGCGCGGCCATGCCGGCCGGGGAGCATGCCGTGTCCGAAACACCCAGCGTTGCTCCAATTGATCCGGCAGCTTCTCCGGCGTGTATCCGCTCCGCGCGGCGTCATGGCGATAAGTCGGCCAGTCTTCAGCCGTGGCCGAAAACGAGCAGATGCAAACCAGGAACAGACACGGGAACAGATTCAAGCCGGCGCGTTTCATCATTCGAAGGAGTCGAGCAATCGATTTATGGATAGCGGTCACGTTATCGCAATTCATCAGCGACGAAAGAGTGAAAACATGGGGCGCCTTCGTAGCGCAGCCGTCCCGACTTCGGGTTCCGGCGACGTTTCGCCGCAAGATCCTCCCCTCCGGCCGGGAGGCCCGCCTCTCCCAAGGCGGGACAGCTACGCGACATTGCCGCTGCCACGAACGCTCACGTTTCAAGCGCTATAAGGGGATCTGGAAGCATTTGGATGGGAAGGCGTAAGGGAGCGGCCAAAGAGGGGCGACTTTCCTGACGCCCTGCCTGCGAAGCAGGCACAAGGGCTCGGACGGGAGGAGCGCTTGCACAGCGATCAACGCGTTGCTCAAAACCCATACCCTTCTCTGGCCCCTTCTTGGCCTCGGCGACAGAATGTCGCCGCTCCTTGGGGAAGACATCCGCGCGCGTTTTCTCAACTCCACGGATTGACCACCCGAACGTCGGGAGGGATGTCATCCACGTTTCGGGTGACGAGGATCAGGTCATTCACAATTGCGGTCGCCGCCATGAGGCTGTCGATGACTGGGAGTCGGCGGCCTTTCTTCTCATTGGTTCCGCAAAGTTCGCCCCAGCATTTCAATGTCGGCAGGTTCAATGAAACCAGACGCCCCTCGAACTGGCTCTCCACTTCCTCGATCCACCCCAAGGTGGCGTTCCTTCGGGCCGCCGTGGGCAACCGGAACGCGCCCTTGGTCAGTTCGCCAATCATAAGCTCGGAGATTCCACAGGCCATCTCGTTCTGCGTCAGCCAGGACTTCACTCCTACGGCGGGCCGTCGCCGACACATCTCGCTCAGCACATTGGTGTCGAGAAGGTAACGCATGCTCAATCGAGGTCGATTTCGCGGCCATAGTCCGGCGCGTCGCGCGACTCGTCTAGGATGTCCGCCAATCCCGGCTCCGGGCACTCCCGCAACAACTTGACCAGCGACTTCCTTGGCCGCGTCGCCGCCCGCTGACGCTCATACTCCTCCACCGACACCACCATCACCGCCGGCCTGCCCCGCCGCGTCACCGTCTGCGGCCCGCCCTGAATCGCCCGCTCCACCACCTCACTGAAACGCGCCTTCGCCTCCTGTAACTGCCACTCGGTTTTCATACTAGTCAGACTAGTCCGCTTGAATGTCTTGTCAATCAATCGAAATAGGAAGAATTGGGAAACGACATGCACCTGACGGGGCCATTGGCTAAACGGCGCTACCTGTTGACATTTGATAATGATGCATCGCCGAGGCGTCCCGTTTCAATTTCACGGCAGGGGTTGCTCAACAGACCTTGATTCCAAGCCGGATCGCGATCCGCGACGCTTCTTCAGCAGTTCCGTTGCCCCTCGAGACCTACGCCTGAGTTTGGTAGCAGCAGAATACTGTTTCGACATCACTTCAACCTCAAATTCCCCGCTGACGACATCCGTCCAAAGAATCCTGTTTTTGTTCTCCGGATCAACCAGCAGAAGATCAAAGGAACATTCATCCTTTCCAAACCGCTCCCCCTCACCAAACATCCTCAAGATCCAGAACCAGCCCCGACATTTCCGGCTCGGCTGAAAGCGTCATGGGCTTGTTCTCAATCTCGACATCTTTTCCGGGGCGATAAACGGCGACCTTCTCCTCCTGCGGATCGATCAGGAAACCGAGTTTGGCGCCGTTGGCGAGGTATTCCTCCATCTTGGCCTGAAGGACTCTCAAGCGGTCGGTCCGGGAGCGCAATTCGATGACGAAGTCGGAGCAAACTGGAAGGAACCGATCACGCTCCTCCTCCGCGATGGCGTTCCATTTCTCCAACGGCAGCCATGAGGCATCCGGGCTGCAGGTGGCGCCGTTGGGCAGTTCGAATCCGGTGTGGGAAGCGAATGATTTGCCCGTCCCGTCCTTCTTGGCCCAGACGTAGAGCTGCCCCGTCAGGGAGGCGTTCCTGTTTCCCGTTCTTCCTCCTGTGGGTGACATGACAATGATGTTTCCTTTCGCGTCGCGCTCAATGCGAAGCTCGCCGTTGGCCTGGCAGAAATCGAAGAACTCCTCGCGCCCCATGGGGATATCCTTGGGAAACTACACCAGCAGATTCCGATCCGACGTTTCCACGCTCAGGGCTTTCATGCTGTATTCAAGCTAGTTCCGCGGGGGCGTTCTGGCAATTCTGATCCCGACTGGAACCGGCGCGCGGCGCGAAGCGCCATGGACTGCGGCGGCTCGACGCCGCCTTCGACGTGACAACCAGACGCCCGGCGGAATCACCCTCACGCTGACAATCCACCGCCCCCCACCATCACGCGCCAGCGTCGTGGACTGCGGCGCCGCGCGCCGCTTTGTTGGGCACGGGTGGCAAGGATCGCGCAGGAACCCAGCTTGGCGTATGCCCGGGGAGCGTGGTTGGCGTTCATGGCGCCGAAGGTTTGGGCGAGACTGGACGCGCTTCAAAGCGGCGCGCGGCGCCGCAGTCCAAAACGCTGACGCGCAATCGGACGCCCGATGTCATGCTGGCATCAAAACACCATTGGAAGTCTGCCCCTTCGTCATCCTCCGGGCTTTGGGGGCTGCCAAAGCGAAGCAACGGGATGAATCCCGTTCTACTCTCCAGGCAATGGCGGCGGACCGCCGGCTTCCTCGTCGGTGACTTCCTCCACTTCGACGGTCTGGCGGTTCTTCTTCGCCGCTTTGGCCTTCTTTGTCTCCCTCTCCCTTTCGGCGGCGATGATTTCCCAGACTTTCTTGAGAGTTTCCCGTGAGACGGAAGTGATCTCGTAGTCGGATTGCTGCGCCTCGTCGATGACGCGGAGGGCGCCCCGTTGTTCGCGGGCTTTGACGCCGTCGGCGAGGACCTGCTTGATCTGGTCGAGGCTCTTGGCGAAGGAAGCGAAGCGTTCGCCCAAGGCGGACAGCGGATCCGGTCCTTCGGTTTCGGCTTCCCGCTCGGGCGCGGCCTTTTCAGCGAGGGTGTCGGTGAGGGCCTTTTCGATGGAGGCAAGGCTCTTGCTGAGCGGGCCGAGGGCGTCGGATTGGGCCGCGGCTGGCACGGCGGCGCGTTGCTGTTGTTGCAACCCCGCGGCCAGGACCTTCTCAATGGAGGCCAGGCCCTTGGCAAAGCCGGAGAGCTCCCCGGTGATGCGGTCCAGAAGCCGGGCTTGAGCGGCGGTTTCCTGAACTTCTTCCTCGGACAGGTCTGACTTGTCCGACACGTCCGACTGAATCCCGGCTCCGGCCTGGCCGATCGCCGCTTCGATGCGGTCCAGGCCGTCCGAAAAGGTCGTGAGCTGCGCGACCACGCGGGACACCGGATCGTCCTCGCTGGCGCCCCCGAGGAGGAGGTTCTTCTTGAAGGTCTTCTTGATCTCCTCCCAGCGAGCCTTCTGCTCGGCGGTCTGCGCACCGCGCAGTTCGGCGAACTTGAGGAGGTTGGCCTCGGCGCCAGAGGTCAGGGTCTGGGCCTCGTTCTTGTAGTGGTCGTTGATGAGATCGCCGATCTCCTGCTCGTTCATGATCGGCAGGACCTTCTCGGCCATGCGGTTCATGTTGCGGTAGGAGCCCTGCATCTTGAAGGGCGGCTCCGTGCGATAGGCGTCGGCCTGCGCGGCGGAGGCGATGTATTCCAGGTTCACGCGCAAAACGGTGTCGCGGATGGTCATGAGCTTCTTCATGACCGAGACCATTTCGTTGATTTCCTCGACCGAGTAATTGCCCTCGAGGTTGATCCCCTCGCGGGAGCCGGTCTCAGCGATCTTCATGATCGAATACACGTCCTTCTGGCTGCGACTGCTGAGCTTGGCCAGGACGTTGTTCGAGGTGAGCGCGTTCTCGACGTAACTGGACTCGAAGGCGTCGGCGGACTCGCCGATGATGTCGCCGAGGTTGTAGGTGTCGGCGCGGTTGGCCAACATGTCGGGTATCTGAAATTTCTCGCCAGACTCGGTGTAGGGGTTGCCGGCCATGACGACGCAGACCTTCTTGCCGCGCAGGTCGTAGGTCTTGGCCCGCCCCTTGTAGACGCCCTCGATCTTTCGCTGGGCGTCGCAGAGGGAGATGAACTTCTGCAGCAGCTCGGGATTGGTGTGCTGGATGTCGTCCAGGTAGATCATTACGTTGTCGCCCATCTCGAGCGACAGGTTCAGCTTCTCCATCTCCTCGCGAGAGGAGGCGTTGGGGGCCTCGGTCGGATCGAGCGAGGTGACGTTGTGACCGATCGCCGGACCGTTGATCTTCATGAAGATGATGCCCAGACGATTGGCGATGTATTCCATCAGGGTCGTCTTGCCGTAACCGGGCGGCGAGATGAGCAGCAGCAGGCCCATGCGGTCCGTGCGCGTGTTCTCCCCGACCGTGCCCATCTGCTTGGCGAGGTTGTCGCCGACAACCGGCAGGTAGACCTGATCGATGAGCTTGTTGCGCACGAAGGAACTGAGCACACGCGGCGTGAATTCCTCCAACCGCATCTCGTGTTTCTTCTCCTCAACCAGCCGCGCCTTGAGTTCGTGGTAATGGTGGAACATCGGCACGGTCGTCCGTTCGTGCGTCTGCAGCTTCACCATGAAGGCGTTGTAATCGAGGTAATAGGCGCCGTCCTGAATCACGCCATGATTGCCGACCAGCTTGGGCAGCTTGGACTCCACCGAGGCGTCTATGACCGCAATGGTCTCCAGCTTGCCCCGCAACAACACTGAGACCGCTTCATCCAGATAAGTGAAATCAAGATCCGCGCCGGCCAGAGCCTCGGCGACCTCGGGTGAAACCGTCTCACTCGCCTCGTCGGCGTGGGCGTGTTCGTGCTCGGCGGCGCTGACCGGGACTTCGGCCGCCGATGACGACATCCCTCCCAAGCTGTGCAGATAACCGCCAACCCAGTCGCGGATCAGGCGAAAACTGCTGTTCAGGTCGCTCTTCACCGCCTTGAGCGATTCTTCAAACTTCTTGCCGTAGTGCTTCAGTTTGATGTGGCGTTCGAAGGCGTCATGGATGTCCGCCGCCTTGCGACTGACGGCGAAGTGGTTGTTGTTGGTGAGGTCGTAAAAAAGATATTCGCCCGCGGTCTCGGCGATTTCCGGTTCGAACAGATCCGTCTCCTCGCAGAACATCCTGATCAGCCCCTGCAGCTCGTTGATGTAGAACCCTTGCGTTTCCTGCCCGGGGAATAGCTGATTACGGAAGCCGAACCCCTTGAGTTTCGCGGCCAGCACGGGGTCCTGTTTCTCGTAGCCATGCCAGAAGGTCGTGGCGCAGGCCCGGGCGCGGGTGTGATAGCGCAGCAGACCGATCGATCCGTGCATGCGGGCCAGTTCGCCGACCAACAGCGCGGCGTCGGTATCGTGCACCCCCTTCACGTAGCCCTCGGAGTAACGCGGAGCCATGAACTTCTGCACGAAAGCGTGGCGGTCTTCGTCAGACATCCCTGCGATTTCAGGCAAGGCCGGCAGATCCTCCCCGCCCTTCTCGCAGGCGGTCAGGACCTGGAATGCCAGATACTCCGCGCGATAGACCTCCTTGGTCTCCGAAACAACCTCCTGAACCCAGACCGAGCGCGTCTTGAGGAACTCCTCGTCCGAGACCTGCTCGAAGAAATCCGTGCCGGAAAGATGGTAGAACATCTCCCCGTCGCGCAAAACCATGGTGAGGTCAAGTTGCTGGGTGTTGACAGAGAACTGGTGCTCGCCGAACTGGATGATGTTCTTCCCATCGACGAACAAATCCTGACGGTCCTTGAGCTGCCGGACGGCGTCCTCACGGATCGTTTTCAAGCGCGCCTGGATCTCGCCCGACTTGACCGTATCCTCCAGGTCCGTGAGCTGCTCGATGATGTCGCGGACCTTGTCGACCATGAGATCGCCGGCGTAGTAACCATTGATGTCGTTGATCGACTCCATGTTCTCCACCCGACGCTGAATCCCTTGGAGGATCCGATCCGCCGCCGACATGAGCGTCGTGGTCTTCTTGTTGCGCGCCTCGACGAGGGCAAGCTTCCGGCTTTCAAACGCGGAATAAAGCTCATCGCGCTTCTCTGAGAGCTGCAGGACGTAGTCGTCGAAATCGGCGAACTTCCCTTCCAGCTCTTCGAGCTGGATCATGATCTTGGTGAGGTATTCCTCGCACTTGTCAGGCGTGTCGCAGATCTCGAGATAATTGACAACGCTCTGGTCGAGCAGTCGCAACTGCGCGGTGAATTGGGCGGCGCCCTCGACCTTCTGCAGGTCCAGTTTCCGACGCTTGAGCGTGGCCTTGATCTGGTTCAAGGGCGCGTAGATTGCGGAGATGTTGTCGATGATCCGCGTGGTTTGGGTCGCGTCGTCGATCTTCAGGTTGCTGACGATCTCGATCAGCATCTCCAGTTCCTGGCCGGTTTGTGCGATTGCCGCCTCCAGGTTCTTGGCCTCGGTAACCTTGGCCAGTTCCTCAATGCCGCCCTTGTGCTCCTCGACCTTGTCCTCGTAGGGACTGAGCGCATCCTCCTGCAGCAGGAATTCGACGCAACGATTGGAAAGCTCCTCGGCGCGCCCGCTGACCTCGGCTTCCAGGCCCTCGACCGCTTTCAGATCCATGTAGCGGATCTCCTTGAGCGAGATCAATTCGCCGCGAACAGTGCGAAGCCCCGCCAACTGCTCGACAAAGTCGTTGATCGAGCCGAGCTGTCCGTAGGAGATCTCATCCAGCAGCTTGCGCCCCTTGCCGGAGATGTCCTTGAGCTGATCGGCGGCGTTCCTCTTGAGCCGTTTGACCTTCTCGAACTCATCGATGGCCCCGGCCGACGCCTCCTTGATCCCGTTCAGCGTCTCCTTGAGGTTGAACGCCTCCTCGTGATCCACCCAGAAGTAGGCGTCCACGATGTCGGCGGCCTTTTTCACGATGTCGATGTAAAGGTCCGCGTAGGTGTCCTCCTTGCCGAGCAGGGTCAGAATCTCCTGACACTCGGACATGCAGCGCACGATGGAGGGATTGCCGATCTTGTAGAGGTGCGAATCCTGCTTCTCCTCCACCACCTGCTCCGTCGCGACATAGGGCGTCTTCCAGACCTGGATCGTGTGGTGCTTCTGCGGATCGTCGGAACCCTTGAAGTAGGCGAGTTCGCCGTTCTCGAAGGTCGTGAACCCACTGCAGACAATCGGCGAGTCAACCGCCTGTCCGATGATGTTGTAGGACATCAACATGTAGGTTCCATGCAGGCGGTTGTAGAAGACGTACAAATAATCCTCCCCGTTGGGAGCCTGGGTCCGACGCTCGAAGAGCATGTCGCGCAATTCGCTGGGGAACTGCTTGAATTCGCCGAGTTGCAGGTAATACCCGTTCGAAAAGATGATGCCCTGATCGTCGGGCAACAGGATGCAGGAGTGCTCGATCGCATCGATGCGCTTCACCTCGCTGAGTTTCTCGTTGAAGACAAAGTGCCGCCATTGCGCCTCCTGGTAGGGGCGGATCCTGAGAAGAATCAGGTTGCCGACCACGGCGTAGAAGATCTCCGCGTCATCGAGCGTCTGATCCTTCTCCTCCACCGGTTCCTCATAGATGCCTTCGCCAGAGGAAGTGTTGTCCTCAATCTTGATGGTCAGATCGCCGCCGACGCACTCCACGAAGACGCGATCCTCGATTGAGATGTGCGGATGTTCCCCGGCGCGGTGCAGATCGCGATGAGTGCGCGTCCATTCGAACTCGTGTTGGGAAGGGTAGACGAACTCATGGTCACTGCGATTGCCGACGTAGTGCAGCTCGCCGTCCTGAATCGCCCACTTGAAGGTCTTGATGTCGGTGACCGCATCGCCGATCCGGAAGACCATGAACAGATTCGGTCCGATCTTCGAAAACTTCACGAAGACCGTCTTCTTGTAATACTTGTAGAGCTGGGCGAAATCGCTGTGGAAACGTTCGTCGTCGATGAATTCCAGCGGAATCTCGGTGAAAGTGTGATCCTCGGCGTTGTAGTGGTAGCCGGCAATGACGTCCTCAAGCTTGGTCTCGGTCTTGAGGCCGAACCGGACGTTGTAGCCGAACAGGAACCGCCCCTTGCCCACGGCGATCATGTCGCGCGGGATGCAGTTGTTCCTTGTCGTGACGCGTTCGGTGGCGATCAGCGTGGTGGGGATCGCGCCGAAGACCTGCTTGCGGGCCTCGTTCAGCTTGCCGACGCGATCGCGCAGCTCCTTTGCCTGGGCCTCCAACCGGCTGCGGATGATCTCGTAGGTCCCGCCCTCCAGCACGGTCTGCCCGCCGCCCTCCGGCGTCTCTTGATCCTCGTGAATGTCAGGTTCGTCAGGCATGAATCAGATTGGTGATGCGTAATGCGAGATGCGGGGGATGCCCCGCGCTTCGCAAGGACCGGATGGTTCGTAAAGCCGGTGGGGCGAAAGTCCCTCGAACCCACTTCCAAGTCCTGAAAGGACGCAAGGGACTCTCCGTTCTCTGTTGCGCATCGACTTCATCGTTTCTTCCGCTCTTTCAGAGCTTTGAGTTGGGCTCGAGGGACTCTCGCCCCACAGACCTTACACTTCCTTCGGGATTCATCGCGCTCTCTTGCGTGAGAAAGGGGACGCCTCGCTTGAGGCGTCCCCACCATGGCAACTTGAATTCAGTCGCAAGCCGGGACGCCGTTGGTTACTTGGCTCCCTTGAGCAACGACGCGACCGGCTTGTCCTTCAGCCCCGCCTTCTCAGCGATGTCCAGCAGGCGGCTGATCGCGCCCTTGGACTCGCCGTCCTCGGCCGCCGCCATCAACTGGCCGAGCGCCGCGGAGATCGACAGGTTCTTCAGGTTGTCCGACGACAGGCCGAACTTGTCCACAAAGGCCTTCACCTGGTCCTGGAAGTAGTCGCCGTCGCCGTTGAAGAAGGTCTCCTTCACATCGACGAGGTTGTCGCTGTTGCCGATGAGCCGATCGACCTGTTTGCCGGCCGTGATGGAGTTGACGATCTTGTCGAAGAAGACCTGATCGCCGCCGACGATGTCGATGTTCGAGGACTTGAGCGCCTCGCCCAGCACCTTGGCCTGCTCGGCCGCGATATCCTTCTGGATGTTGATCTGGGCCAATTCGACCTCGAGGTCCTTGTTGAGGCGCAGTTTGAATTCCTCGTGCTCGCGGCCCACGCCGTCGAACAGCTTCATGGCCTCGGCCTTCTCGGTGATGCCCTTGGCCTCAGCGGCGAACTTCTTCTCCGCGCCCGTGGCCTCGGCTGAGAGCTGCTGCTCCGTGCCGGTCGCCTCGGCGGTCATCTTCAATTCGGTGACCTTGGCCTCGGCCGTGCCCTGCTTCTCAATGGCGCCCGCCTTGGCGGTGATGACCTGGGCCTCGCCCAATCCGGGCGCTGCGGTCTCGGCCGTAGTGGCCTCGGCCAACTGCTTCTTGGCGTTGGCCTCGCGCTCGGCGGCCTCCTGTGCCGCGTCCGCCTTGATGACAATCTGCTCGGCCTCGCGCTCGGCGGCGGTCTTGGCGGCCTCGGCCTTCTTGACCACGGTGTAGGCGTCCTGATCAGCGGCCAACTCCGCGGCGCGCTTGGCAGCCTCCGCCGCCTTGGTTTCCTTGATCAACTGATCCTGCGCCTCCATCTCGGCGGCGGTGATCTTGACCTGCTTGGCGCGATCCGCGCCGGCAAAGGCCTCGGTGTCCTTGATCTTCTCCTTCTCCGCGACAACCGCTTTCTCCACCATCACCCGCTCGCGGATGACATCCTGGATCTTCTTCTGCTCGACCTCGACCGCCTTATCCTTTTCGATCGTGGCCAGGGTGACAATGCGCTCGCGTTCGGTGACCTCCAACTGACGGTCCTTCTCCACGCGCTCGGTCTCGACGGCGTCGGTGCGCTCCTTGTTCTTGCGGGCGACGATGATCTGCCGGTTCTTGTTTTCCTCGGCAATGTTGATCTCCTCCTCCGCAGCGATGCGGGCCTGCTCGGCCTTGAGGCGTTGTTCGTGCTCCACCTTCTTGGCCTCGGCCTGTTCGCGGGAGGTGACCGTCGCAACCTCGCGATGCTGCTTCTGCTCGGCCTCGGCCTGCTGGCGTTCGAGTTCGAGAATGGCCTCCCGCGCCTCGACGTCCTGCTGCTTGATGATCTTCTCCTTGTCGCGCTCGATCTGGTTGGTGAGCTTGGCCTGCCCCGCCGTCAGATCGGTGATCTTCTTGATGCCTTCGGCGTCCAGAATGTTCTCCGGATTCAGGTCCTCGATCTTCGTCTGCTCGAGGTAGTCGATGGCCGCGTCCTCCAGGACGTAGCCGTTCAGGTCGGTGCCGATGATCTTGATGATCTGGTCGCGAAAACTCTCGCGGGAATCGTAAAGCTCGATGAAGTCGAACTGACGCCCGACCGTCTTCAAGGCCTCCGAAAACTTGGCGTCGAAAAGGTCCCGAATGGCGTTGATATCCGAGGCGCGCTCGCAACCGATGGTTGTGGCGACGGCGATGACATCCTCCGGCGTCTTGTTCACCCGGATGAAGAAATTCACCTGAATGTCCGCCCGCATGTTGTCCTTGCAGATCAACCCGTCCTTGCCCATGCGGGACACCTCCAGGCGGTTCACGGAAATATCCATGAACTCCACCTTGTGAAGAATGGGGAAGACAAGTTTGCCCGTGAAGGAAACGATCGTCCCGCCCACTCCGTTCCGAACCAAAGCTTCGCCCTGTTCCACCTTTCGGTAAAACCGTGAAACCATCACTAGAAACCCGATGAAGACCAGCACAGCGAATACCGCCGCGCCGCCCGTAACCAATCCACCAAATGATGCTGCTATCATAGTTCAGTCCTCTATTTCAGTTTGTTCGTATTTGACCACATTGAATGTTCGATTCTCCTTGTTCTCCTCCACGACCAGAGCCTTGTCGCCTTTGCGCAGAGGCTCGCCTTTCTGAATTCTCGCATTGAGCGTGATGGGAGCCCCTTTTGACTCGACCACAACCTGTCCAAACTTATCGGAAACCTCTCCCGAGACAACCGTAGCCACCGATCCCACGATAGGCGCGTGCAAATCGTAGTCCTTCTCCAGCATTTGATAGATTTTCCGGAAAGGCAGCGCCGCAAAATGCGTCGCGACAATTCCGACCAGCGACACCGGAATGAGAAGGATCACGGCCTTCGTCAGCAGTCCGCCTTCATTGAAATGATAATTCGTCAGCATGGACCCCACCCAGAGGAAAAGACTCAAGATGCTGGCGACCACCATGAACGGAACCTCCCCCATGTGAAGAAAATGCATCAAAGAACCGGACAAGCCCGAATGGTGCACATCGCCGATTTCGAGGGAGTCGGCATCGCCGCTGACCTGCCCGTGCAGATCAACGTGCGCATCGGCGTGCCCATGCCCGTCGTCGAGGTCAAGAAACCCCAGAACCCCCAACGTCCAATACAAACCCACTGCGCCAAGAAGAATGGTAAACGGCAGATTGATCGGGGAAATCGCGTGTTGCCAGAGTTCGAGCATTCTTCGGTCGTGTGAGTTGTTGACTCAGTTGCGATCCCAAAATTCTCATCGAGCGGCAGCCTCTGCAGAATTCGGTTCCGTATTCAGACAGGAATCCGGGATTCACAACTGGGCTGCATCAAACCATCCTCGGTCTCGATGCGCATTTATAATTGGGAAAACCGATTGTAAGGCAAGAAGGAAAGGGAAAAACCAGAGTGCAACGCGGCCACGAGAAGGGTTTCTGAGTTCCGGACAGCGGTGGACGACGGCATGAAGACCGAGGAATTCTGGATTGCCATTCCCCTGTCTCCACTCCTTTGCCAACCCAACTCCGGAACCATGAACACTTGCGTAACCTCGGCTTCCAATCGAACGTCAGATGAAATCGAATGCATCGCATGAACCTCCTCAACACAACGCGGACGCTGCCGCGCCAGACGACCGCTTTGATCACCGCTGGATTGTTGGCCATGATTGCGTTGCCTGCATTCGGAGCCGACAAGCCACGCGACCGCAGCCACGTCGGTGACACGTCGCTGTCGCTCAAGGATGTTTCCGGCAAGGAACACAAACCATTCGACCTCGGCGCCGACCGGGCCTCCGTCCTGATCTTCGTCCTGCACGACTGCCCCATTGCCAACGCCTATGCGCCCGAGATCGCCCGCATTGCGAAGGATTACCAAGCCAAGCCCGTCCGCCTGGCCTTGGTCTACGTGGACCCGGATCTGACGATCAAGGAGATCAACCGACATCGGAAGGAATACGGCCACGAGGGCTACACCGCGTTTTTCGACAGGAAGCACAAGCTCGTGAGGGCAACGGGCGCCGACGTGACGCCGGAGGCGGCCGTGATCGACGCCTCCGGCCGGATCGCCTATCGCGGCCGCATCAGCAACCTCTACGCCGACTACGGCAAACGCCGCCGCAAGGCCACCCGGCATGACCTCCGCGACGCCATCAACGCCATCCTTGCCGGCAAGGCCGTAAAGACCCCGCGCACCGAGGCCTTGGGGTGTTTCATTCCGAAGTTGGATTGAAATCGCCATGCCCCCTTCCGCAACGCCAAGATTCAAACCGCACCCGGAGCGCCTTGGCCACGGCGAACATCATTTCCCTCTTCTGGCTCCGCACGTCAAATTGCAGCACCATATCATGAAGACATTCCCCTTCTGTTCCCCCCTCATCCTGGGCGCATCCATCGCCGTCGTTTCCGCGGAATCGGCGCCCGCCACTCCCAACTTCAACGAGCACGTGGCGCCGATCATCTTCAACCACTGCGCGTCCTGCCATCGTCCGGGCGAGGCGGCCCCCTTCAGCTTGATGAACTACGACGATGTGAAAAAGCGCGGCCGGCTGATCGCCCGCGTCACGGAAAAGCGCTACATGCCGCCCTGGCATGCGGAATCCACCGACTACCGCTTCGCCGATGAACGAAAGCTGACGGACGCGCAGATTGAGATCATTCAGGCCTGGGTGAAGAACGGCTCACCAGAAGGCGGTCCAGCCAAGCGCCCGGCGCTGCCCGAGTTCACCGACGGCTGGCAATTGGGAACCCCGGACCTGGTCGTAAAGATGTCCGAAGGCTACACCGTCCCGGCCGAAGGCCCCGACATCTATCGCAATTTCGTGGTTCCGTTGAACATCAAGGAGGACAAATGGGTGCAGGCGGTGGAGTTTCGCCCCGGCGCCAGATCAGTCGTCCATCATTCCCTGTTTTTCCTCGACGTCACCGGCGAAGCCCGCCAACTCGACGCCGACGATCCCGCTCCCGGATTCAAGCGCATGGGCCTCGCGCTGCAACGCGGCGGAACGCTTGGCGGTTGGGCCGTGGGCGGCACGCCCAACGAACTCCCCGACGGCCTCGCCTACAAACTGCCAAAGGGCTCGGATCTCATTCTCTCCACCCATTTCCATCCTTCCGGCAAGGAAGAGACGGAGGTTTCCACGTTGGGAATCTACTTCGCCGACAAGCCGCCCGCTCACGGCTTCACCGCGATCCAACTGCCGCCGGTATTCGGCGCGCTTGCCGGCATCGACATTCCTGCGGGCGAGGCGGACTACACGAAAACCGATTCCTTTACGCTGCCTGTCGATGTCCGCGCGTTCGCCGTCAGCGCCCACGCGCACTACCTCGGCAAGGAAATCAAAATGACCGCCACGCTGCCCGGCGGCGAAACACGCGAGCTTCTTTGGATCCGTGATTGGGACTTTGCCTGGCAGGAACAATACAAATACTCGGATTGGGTCGAACTCCCGGCGGGGACCCGCATCGATGCCAAAGTCGTCTGGGACAATTCCGCGGACAATGTCTTCAATCCGCACGATCCTCCGCAACGCGTGCGCTGGGGCAAGGAATCGACTGATGAGATGGGCAGCGTGACTCTCCAGGTGATGGCGGCGGACTCCGGCGCCTTGCGCAAATTGAACACGGCCATCAACAAACATCGCCGGGAGGCCGGCGAGCAGGCCATCCGAAACCGCTTCGCGGACCGCAGCAAGAACGGGCGCGGCGGATCGCTGATGCAACGACTGCTGACCCGGTTCGACAAGGATGGCGACGGCAAGCTGAGCGCCGAAGAGCGCCGCTCAGCAGTGGCCTCCATCCCCCAGGAGGAACGCCGTCGGCTGTTCCGAAAGCGCTGAGCAACCGTTCAACGCTCCAAATCGCCCGGCTCACATTCGCCGTCCTTCAGGGACGCGCTGTCCTTCTCCATGAACTTGAAGAGAATCCAGGAGAAGTAGCCGACGCCACACAACACGATCACCGCGAAGAAGGCGCCCGCAACAATCTGCCTGAGTTCCCCACTCTCGATGTTCCGCAGGGAAACCGCCACCGAGGCCAACATTCCCACGATCGACACGACGCTGAATCCTATCAGCCAACGTCGTCGACTTTGCTGCTTTGTCGGGTCTAGGCGCTCCGCTTCCTCGGCCGAGGGCAGCATGATGCGGCAGAAAAACCAGGTGGCGACCCCGGCGGTGAGGAATCCAACGACGGAAACGGCGTCCACACGCATCTCCAGGGTTGGATTCACTTGCTTGACCGCGCACAGAAAGCCGCCCATCGCCGCCATGGCCAGCGCCGAAGATGCGGTCACGACCAGATTGAACGTGTTTCGGACCCTGACATCCTCTGGCTTGATGCCGGTCGGCGCTCTTTGATCGTTGTCTGCCATAATCTTAAGGAAGCTGCCAATAGCATCCAACACGTCCGGAAGCACGACGAAAATGTGGTTTTGACAGCAAGGCATCGTTGCACCAACTTCAGGTGAACATGAAACAGGCTCTTCAATTCGCGTCAGTCTTCGCCCTTCTGGCCGTTGTCGCGACGGAATCCGCCCATGCTCAACGCGGCAACTATAAACTCCCGGCCTCTTCGACCCGAATGGAAGCCCGCCGCTCGGTGGCTCCCGGGCCGCCCGTGCGCGCGGGCATCAAGAGGGAACCGAGAACGACCGGAGCCCTCGTCAATCTGTCCAATGCCGACACCCTCTTCGAACTCTTCAATCCGCTTGCCGAGGAACAGGAAAATGAAGCCGAGGAGAACACGCCCGAGACCCCGATCGACCGAAACCGGCCCGGCTTCCGCGGCCTGATTTTCCTGAAATTCTCCTGGTAGGGTTGCCCCGGCAACGCCTCAGGGGTGTGGGTTCCGGCGCCTCAGGAAACGCCCCAGCGCCAATTCAGTCACTTCCTTTGCGGCGCTCACTTTCATCAACAGCGTAGCCGCCAGGTAGACAGCCCCAGCCGCAAACAGCGGGATGAAGACGGCTCCGCATCGGGCAGTCAATGACGCACGACCGAGCCACGCGTCACACAACGCCCAGACCTTCCAGGCAACCAGACCGCCAAGCAGCGCGCCGACTCCTACCAGGATACGTCCCCGCTGGTCGCCGCAAACACGGACTTCAGGACATCTCCCCTTCAGCGCCAGAAACAACAGGAAGGCATTCAGAGTGGAGGTAATCGAGTTGGCCAACGCCATCCCCGCCTGTTGAAAGGGGCGAATCAAGACCAGAACGAGGATCAGGTTCAGGAGCAGGCATCCCACGCTGATGCGCATCGGCGTTCGCGTATCGCCCAAGGCAAAGAAGGCCCGGGCAAAAATGTTCACCGCCGAGAACGCGATCAACCCCGGGGTCAGGCACATCAGGGCCAGCGCCGCGCGACCGGTCGCCTCCGCTCCGAATTCCCCCCGCTCAAAAAGCAACCGGACAATCGGCTCCGCCAGGACCAGCAACAACCCGCCAACAAAGAGATTCAAAAAGAACAGGTAATCGATTGCCTGCCCCAGGGATCGGGCAAATTCCGTCATCTTCTTCTCCGCCGCCAACCCGGCGAGCGTCGGCAGCAGGAAGGTCGCCAGCGACACGCCAAACACGCCTTGAGGCAATTCCATGAGACGAACCGCATAATTGAATGACGCGACAATCGAGCCCGCCCCCCCCGGCGCGGCGCCGTCGACCGCCAGGGCAATGCTGTTGGTCAGCAGCAGGTTGATCTGGATCGCAGCCACGCCGACCGTCCCCGGAATCATTCGCTTCACCATCACTCTCACCGTCTCGTGCCTCCAGGGCGTCACCCAGCGATAGCGAAACCCTTCCTTGAACAATGCCGGCAACTGGAACGCCGCCTGTGCGAATCCGGCGATAAGCACCGCGAACGCCAGCGCAAAAACCTGCGTTTCAAGGGTTTCACCCCAGCGCGGCGCCACGAACAATACCGCGATGATCATCACCACGTTCAACATCGTGGCTCCCATCGCCGGAACGAAGAACCGCCCCCGCGCGTTCAGCATTCCGATGAAAACCGCCGCAACACAGACGAGCAGCATGTAGGGGAACATGATTCGCAACAGTTCCAGCATCAGACGCCGTTCCGGGGACAGGTCCATTCCGCCCAGGGACAATGACACTGTCAACATGACCACCCCGATCACCGCGCACGCAACCACGATCAGCCACGAAATGACGGCGTTCGCGGACTCCCACATCTCACGCTCGCCGGCCATCCTCTCCTTCTCCTTGAAGATCGGGATGAAGGCGGCGGACAAGGCCCCCTCGCCCAACAACCGCCGGAAAAGGTTGGGTATCATGAACGCGAACAGAAACACGCCGGCCACCAGCGAATCCCCCATGAAACGCGCATAGCACATCTCCCGAACCATCCCCAGAACGCGGCTGCAAAGGGTGGCAATCCCCATCGCGCCGCTGGCTTTGAGCATTTGCGACGAACTCATAAGGATGCCTCAATCAAGCGCCCGGTTCCGGTAGCGCACAATTCGAAAATCCGCGCTGTCACGAATCTCCTCCGCCTCACGAAAGCGGTCTTCAAAAACCGGAAACAACACGTCGCCCACCACCGACCGTTTGACCCGTGTGAGATAAAGATCAGAACACTGCGGCAAGGCCAATTCATAGATCTCCGCGCCACCACAAATGAACACCTCAGCCCCCTCGGCATGGGACAACGCATCCTCCAGGGTCGCCACAACTGCCACTCCCTCAATCTCACGTTCCGAGCGCGATAACACGATCGTCCGGCGCCCAGGCAGCGGACGCCCGATCGACTCGTAGGTCCTTCGCCCCATCACGATCGTGTTCCCCATGGTGGTTTGCTTGAACCACTTGAAGTCCTCCGGCAAATGCCAGGGGATATCGGGGCCGTTGCCGATCACCCGATTCTCAGCCATGGCCGCGATCGCCTTGAAGGGGAACTGTTCCATCACTCCCTCACTCCATCGCTCCATCACTCTCAAACGGCGATCGGCCCCTTGATTGACGGATGTGGATCATACCCTTCCAACTCGAAATCCTCATAACGAAAAGCGTCCAGGGCCTTCACCTCCGGATTGATCTTCATTGTCGGCAGCGCGCGGGGTTCCCGGGAAAGCTGAAGATCCGCCTGATCCAGATGATTCTCGTAGAGGTGCAGGTCGCCGAAGGTATGCACAAAGGTTCCCGCTTTCAGTCCGACCACCTGCGCCACCATCATGGTGAGCAAGGAGTAGGAGGCGATGTTGAAGGGGACCCCCAGAAACAGGTCGGCGCTCCGCTGGTAGAGTTGACAACTCAGTTCCCCGTTCGCGACGTAGAACTGGAACATGGTGTGGCACGGGGCCAACGCCATGCGGCCATTCCGGGCATTCTCGTCGGGGGGAATCGATTCATCCGGAAGATCTGACGGGTTCCAGGCCGAGACGATCAATCGGCGGCTGTCCGGCTTGGCCCGGATCTGTTCGACCACCTCGGACAACTGATTGATCCGGCTCCCATCCGGCGTGTCCCAGGCCGTCCACTGTTTGCCATAGACCGGCCCCAGGTCGCCGTTCTCATCCGCCCATTCGTCCCAAATCCTGACGCGGTTGTCGTTCAAATATTTGATGTTCGTGTCGCCCGCCAGAAACCACAGCAATTCGTGGATGATCGAACGCAGGTGCAGCCTCTTGGTCGTCACGCAGGGAAACCCCTCGCTGAGCTTGAACCGGGTCTGTGCGCCAAACACGGAATAGGCTCCCGTGCCAGTGCGGTTGGGCTTGAGGACGCCCTCGTCGCGGACGAGGCGAAGCAGATCGAGATATTGGCGCATAAGCGAAACGGGATCGGATTGGTGGACCGATGAAAACGACGCGCCGAGTGTGGGCAAACCATCGCCGACCGCCAAGGCTTATGTCCTGCGAGCATCCGGCAACGCCTCCTCGGCTTCTCGAAAATCGACGGCCGGACTCCATTGACTCACGCCGAAGTATCGCCCGCCATCCGCCAATCACTGCCCCTCCCGCTTCTTCTCCCTGGCCTTGGCCAATTGCTTGGGATCCAGCTTGGAAAATCCCAGTTCCTTCGCTACGCCCCCTAGAAACAATGCCATGATGCGTTGCAGGCGCCGCTTCTGCTCCGTCAGCGTCCAGGCCAGCAGGAAGAGCGACGCCAGCATCCCTATGAACAGTCCCAGCGATTGCTCCATGAAGGCAAACGCAACCGCCGCCGTCGCAACAACCAACCAGAACACCAGCATGGCATAGAGGCTCCAACCGGCTTCCAAGCGACAACGAAGCAACTGTTTGCCCTTCTTGTGGATCTCGGAGGCCGTGATCAGCCGGAGTTGGCACCAGCGGTTGCCGTGGATCTCCACGTCATAGGCGCTCCACCCCGTGTCCGTCCGAAACCGCCACTGCTGCTCCTTCAATCGTTTCACCGCGGATTCGATGAACTCCATCCTCGCGCGCGCCGCATCCCCCCAGAACATCATCTCATTCAGGTCGCTTCGCTTCAGATTCAAATCCATCGCGTCGAGCGTTTCATGGGCCGAAAGGGGTTTCTGGTCCGATTCCAGGCGTCCGCGGTATCTGGCCCAACCGCGAACGATTGGTTGAAGGAGGAACAGAATGGCCACCAAGGGGCGCGACATGGAGGTATGTTTGCGCCTCGGAATCTCCGCTTGCAGGGCTGCTGTCACACACATCGCCGGCGAGGCCAGCAACCCCAGCGCGGTCAGGGTGAGAACATAAGGATGCCCCAGACTGAAAGACAGAAGCCCCAGCACGACCAGCGGCAAGGCCACGACGATGTAATACTCGAGGCTGGTCAGGAACAAGAGCGCCGCCGAACTCTGCGGACGGTAGATGGATTGGAACATCGCCCCGCCGAAAACGCCGTGATAGATGATCGGAGGCCCTGTCTCGATGCCCGTCTTGGCGGGTGTGTAAATCCTCCCGTGCCAGACGCTCCCTCCGATGTTGTTGAAGTACTCGGGGTGCTTGCGGACCAACAACGCCTCCGCTTCTCCATAACCGGCCTGTTGCTTCAGGTAGGCGCCAACCGTCGACCTTCGATAGTGCCAGACAAAGCCGGAATGACTGAATCCTATCTTGTAACCGCGCTCCTGCAGCCTCCAGCAGACATCCACGTCGTCGCCAGCCCGCCAGAAGACCGGATCGAAACCGCCGATCTCCTCCAGCGCCCATTTGTAAAACGCCATGTTGCAGCCCGGAATGTGTTCCGCAACCCGATCCGTCAGCATCACATGCGCGGGGCCGCCCGGGGAAACCATCACCGCCGACGCCACCCAGGAATCGTCCGTCGGCAGAAAATTATGGCCGCCGATCGCCGCAAACTTGCTGTTGATCAAATCGTGAACCAAATACCGGAGCCAATCCTCGTCCGCCCGGCAATCGGAATCCGTAAAGGCGACAATCTCGCCCACCGCCGCCTCGATCCCGATATTGCGCGCCACCGACAACCCCTGATTCTCCGCATAGCGAATGGAACGAATGCCCTCGAATCCGGCGGCGATCTTCGCGGTTTCATCCGTCGATCCATCATCCACCAGAATTGTCTCGTAGTTCGGATAGTTCAACTTCGACAACGATTGCAGACAGGCCTCCAACGTCGCGGCCCCATTGTAACTGGCCACCACCACCGACACCTTGGGGTAATAGGCCAACTCGAAATTCGCGCCCCTCGAAAACGCCTGTTTAACCGCGCTGAAGGATGCTTTGGGCCGGCGATCCCGCGTGGTCAGACCAAAGGCCCAGTCGACGATCTGCTCGCCGTTCCGCACCCAATCGTCGGTGTAACTGAACACCACCGCCCCCGCCAATCCGTTCCGAAAGGCGGACTCAATCTGCCATCCGAGTATCTCACACTTCGCCGCCTCTCCCTCGCGGATCGAATCAATTCCGCACTCGCCCAGGATCAAGGGCTTCGAAACCGCCATCGACTGCAACCGCACAAGATAGTTCTCAAACGGCTGGCGATTGTGCAGGTAGACATTGAAGCACAGGAAATCGATGTTCTGCGGATTCAGAAACTCCGTCGGCGGATAGTTGGCATAGGTGCACAACAACTCGGCATCCTCCCGCTTCACGCAGTCGACCAATTCATCGATGAAATCCGAGACCCGTGTTGCGCCGCTCCACCGGACAATGTCCGGTGGAATCTCGTTCACCACGCTCAACGCCATCACCGCCGCATGGCCGGCGCAGGCCTTCGCCGCCGAACTCACCGCCTTGAATGCGGCCTCCCGCTTCTCCTCGGCCTCCAGGAAGCAAACGTGCTTCTCCCACGGCACGTCGACAATCACCCGCAAGCCCATCGACAACGCCAGGTCCAGGAACCACGACTCCGGAACATGGTAAATCCTCAGGAGATTCGCGCCCAGTGAACGAATCTGCTCGAAGTCATTCCGGGTCTGTTCAGGCGACGCGAAGGGCCTCCCGGCCGGGTCGGCCCCGAACGGGCCATAGGTGACGCCCTTGACATGAAACTTCTCATCCCCCGCCCGGAAAAACTTTCCGTCGACGCGTACGCGATTCATGGAGGCGACAGTCTCAGGCATGCGGGCTATGGACGTTATGGGCGGATCCGATCATCAAAGGCGCGGATGGGAATATCAAATCGCCGGCCGGGTTACAAGCAACCGCCGCGCCAATCCCGCCGCAACGCTTCCGGCGCGGCGCCGCCCTTGCGCAGGGCTCGCAGGCTCTGGGAATCATGGCGCTTGGCGAGCCGCTCACCCTTGTGGTCGCGCATCAACGGACAATGAAAGTAGTCCGGAGCCGTCCATTTCAAGGTGCGATAGAGCAACAACTGTCGAGCGGTGGACGTCAGCAGGTCTTCTCCCCGGACCACCTCCGTCACCCTCATGGCGTGATCATCCGTCACCACGGCCAGGTGATAGGCGGGAAGATCGTCCCCCCGCCAAACCACGAAATCCCCGAAATCCTCGCCAGCCACAAATCGCTGCGCCCCGAATCCGCCGTCTTCAAAGGAAATCGTCTCGCCGCGCGGAACCTCGAAACGCCAGTTGATCCGGGCGCCATCGACGTCCCGAAGCTCCCTCGCCCCAGGCAGCAGAGCCGGCAACATGCCTTCCGTGACCACAACCGGATCGTGGCCGAGGTTGCGACAGGTCCCCGGATAAACCGGCTCCTCCTCGCCTTCATGCGGCGCGCTCAGGGCCCTCAACACATCCTTGCGGGAACAACGGCAGGGATAGATCACGCCCAGTTCCAGCAACCGGAAGAAAACGTCGAGATAGAAACTGCGCCGTTGACCTTGATTGTAGGGACCGCTCGAACCGCCAATATCCGGCCCCTCGTCCCAGCGAAAGCCGAACCAGCGCAGATCCTCAACGACGCCATCCACGAACTCCGGCCGGCATCTCGCCACATCAAGATCGTCGTTCCGCAGAATCAACGTCCCGCCCGCCTTCTTCGCCCGTTCCTGCGCCACCCAGAACGTTCGGGCATGTCCGAGATGAAGCAGACCGGTCGGAGAAGGAGCCAACCGACCCCGGTAAGGGCTCGAGGAATCTGCGACGTCGCCGGCCATTCCCGAATCAATCGATCATCCGCCGGGTGAGATCCCCGTAGGCGTCGATGCGCCGGTCACGCAGAAAGGGCCAATGCGTCCGCGTCTCCTCCACCTTGTCCAGATCGACCTCCACCAGCAGGTTCTGCTCATCCGCCACGCTCGCGCGTTGCAGGACGGCGCCAGAGGTGTCGGCGACAAAACTCTGCCCCCAGAACTCAATGCCATCCCCTCCGACCGGAGTCTCCGTCCCCACCCGGTTGATCGCAGCCACGTAGCATCCGTTGGCCACGGCGTGGGAACGCTGGATGGTTTCCCAGGCGCCGTGCTGCGATTCGCCATACTCCGCCTTCTCCGAGGGATGCCATCCGATGGCCGTGGGATAAAAGAGAATCTCCGCGCCGCTCAGGGCCGTCAGACGCGCCGCCTCCGGATACCATTGATCCCAACAGATCAACACGCCAATCCTGGCATAGCGCGTCTGCCAGGAACGAAATCCCAGATCTCCCGGGGTGAAATAAAACTTTTCGTAAAACAGTGGGTCATCCGGTATGTGCATCTTGCGATACCGCCCCAGCAGTTCCCCGTCAGCGTCGATGACCACCGCGGTGTTGTGGTACAATCCTGCGGCGCGTCGTTCGAACAACGACGCCACCACCACCACCTCGCGCTCCCTCGCCAAGGTCTGGAACGCCTCGGTCGACGGACCCGGAATGCTCTCGGCCAACTGGAAATTCTCGTGTTTCTCGCTCTGGCAGAAGTACTGCGACCGGAACAATTCCTGCGTGCAGATGATCTGCGCCCCCTGATCCGCCAACGCCCCCGCAGCGTCCAAGGTCTTGCGCAGATTATCCTCGGAGTCCGTCGAGCACGACGCCTGTATCAATCCCAGTTTGACCTTGGGAGAACCAGACCCTCTGTTCATCACTCGCCGTCTCTGGAATTGACGATGGAATGACGATCGGCCCGCTCGATCAGCATTGTGCCGCCCTTGGCTTCCTGGATCGCCTGACGGTCCATCTGGCCGAACAACTCACGGGTGAACTTCCCCATTGTTTCGTTGGTCGGCCCGTATCCCTTGTGGTAAATGAAATGCTCCAGCGCATACAGCAGGTCGTCCGCACTCTGGTAGCGCTTGGAAAGATCCCGAGCCAGGGACTTGTGCAGGATATCGTTCAAGTTATCGTCGATCTCCTCGTTCAACTCGCGGAAATCTGGAATCTCCATCCGCATCACCTGCTGACGCGACTCTTCCACGGAGGCTCCTTTGAACACGTTGTAGCCCAACAACAAATGCGCCAGCACAACCCCCACCGAAAAGATGTCAGAGCGCTTGTCGGTAATCTGGAAATCCGCCTGCTCCGGACTCATGTAGTCCGCCTTGCCGGCGACGACTTCACCTTCCTGATCCTTCAACAAACCGCGGGCTTTCGCGATGCCGAAGTCCGTCAACTTCACATCCCCTTCAAAGGCGATCATGACGTTCTTCAGATTCACATCCCGGTGGACAATGCCCAGTGGATTGCCATCCTTGTCCGTCTTGTTGTGCGCGTAGGCAAGGCCCCGCGCCACGCGGCTGGCAATGAAAACCGCCAGTTCCTTGGACAGTTTCCGCTTCTTTTCCTGCGACTCCAACAGGAACTGTTCCAGGTTCACCCCGTTGATCAACTCCATCGCGATGAAATACTTGCCGTCCGACTCGCCCAGATTGTAGGTCTGAACGATGTTCGTATGGATCAAGTCCGCCACCAACTTCGCTTCCCCAATGAAGTTTTCAATGAAGGTCTCCTGATTGACAAAACTGTCTCGAATGATCTTGATGGCCACCCGCTTGCGAAATCCCCGGGCTCCCAACTGCTCCGCCTCGTAGACCACGCCCATTCCTCCCTCGAAGATCTTGCGGACGATCTGGTAAGTGAAGTCACTCTGGATGTACGCCTCAGGCACGGGCGCAAGTTGAGGCTGTTCACCGATGCAAGTCAAGCCTGATGCACAGTCTCTTTCGCCCTCGCCCCAGACGATCCGATTCGAGTTCATCACACTACAGGTTGGGGGGCGCCCCCCTCCGGCCACAAATTATTCTACTCTTTTCACTTGCGATCCCATGCCGAAAAAGACTAAATACGCGTCGACGAGAGTCTTTGGACCCGAACCAACAAATACACATCGAAAAATCATGGCAGCAAAACCTCTGACAAAATCGCAAATCGCCACCGCCGTCGCCGAGACTGCCGGCATCACCAAGAAGCAGGCCACCGACGCCATCGCCGCGCTGGTTGGACTCGCTTACAAGAACGCCAAGATCGGCTTTACCGTTCCCGGCCTCGGCAAACTCGTCCTCGTGAATCGCAAGGCCCGCATGGGACGCAACCCGGCCACCGGTGAAAGCATCAAGATTCCGGCCAAGAAAGTTGTCAAATTCCGCCTCGCTAAGGCGTGCAAGGACGCGATCGTGCCGCCGAAGAACTAACCGGCTCTTCCCGCTCAGGCGCCCTGGTTTCCTCCAGGGCGCCTTTTTTGTCGAAAGTCCCAATGAAAGTCGCCGTTGTCGGAGCTGGAGCCCTGGGCAGTTATTACGGAGCGCGACTGCTCCAACACGGCGAGGATGTCCACTTCCTGCTACGATCCGATTACGAGGTTGTCCGGGATCACGGCGTCGCCATTCGCAGCGTCGATGGCGACTTTCGGGCTCATCCGAAGTGTGCACGGACCCCCGAGGAAATCGGCCCCTGCGATCTTGTGCTCATCGCTCTCAAAACCACGGCGAACGATCAATTCCCCCTCCTTCTCCCCCCGCTGGCAAACCAGCGGACCGCCGTACTCTGCCTCCAGAACGGTCTCGGCAATCTGGAAACCCTGGCCCGACTCTTCGACTCTTCGCAGCTTCTCGGCGGCTTGTGCTTCGTCTGCATCCATCGCCCTGAGCCCGGAGTCATCGATCACCAGGCCTTCGGTCGCATTGTCATGGGAGAATACCGCCGCTGGCCCGAGCCCCGAACCCATGATCTCTGCTCTCTTTTCCGCAACGCCGGCGTTCCCTGCGACATCGCGGACAACCTGCATCGGGCGCAATGGGAGAAGCTCGTGTGGAACATCCCCTTCAACGGTCTCGGCGTGGCCGGGGTCGCCGGATTCGACGCCGCCGCCAAAGGCGACAGCAACGCGCGCCCAATCCGCGACCTCTGCCTGCCCACCAACGAACTCCTCGCCTCCGAGCAATGGACTGCGCTGATCCGGGAACTCATGCGCGAGATCATCTCCGTTGCCCGGGCCCTGCGACTTGATCTGAACGACGGTCTGGCGGAGTGCATGATCGAGAACACCCGCTCCATGGCCGATTATCGCGCGTCGACACTCATCGACTTCGAGCGCAACCTCCCGCTGGAGCTCGACAGCGTCTTCCTGGAACCACAGCGGCGCGCCCGCGAGACCCACGTCCAAACGCCCCGTCTCAATGCCCTCTGCCAAACACTGACCTGCCTGCAGAAGAGCCGGGATCGAGCCCTTTGACCCGGCCCGCATCGGGAACCGCAGGCCGGTTGCGGGTCATTCCCGTGGCAGGTCAGCCGCCAGGCGCCAAATCTTTTCCAAGCGTAGCTTGACCTTCCCCCTCTCGAACGGCACATTCCGCCGCTTCATCAAGAGAACTGATACAGATGGAACATATTCGAAACATCGCCATTATCGCGCACGTTGATCACGGCAAGACCACGCTCGTCGATTGCCTGCTTCAACAATCAGGCACCTTTCGCTCCAATCAGGACGTGGCCGAGCGCGTCATGGACTCCATGGATCTCGAACGCGAGAAGGGCATCACCATCAAGGCCAAGAACGCGGCCTACCAATACAAGGATTACCACGTCAACATCGTGGACACCCCCGGTCACGCGGATTTTGGCGGCGAGGTCGAGCGAATCATGAACATGATCGACGGCGTCTTGTTGGTCGTCGACGCCTTGGAAGGTCCCCGCGCCCAGACGCGCTTCGTGCTGAAGAAGGCCCTCGAGGCCGGCGCGCGGCCCATTGTCGTCGTCAACAAGATCGACCGGGAACATTGCGACCCCCACAAGGCGCTCGACCAGGTCTTCGAGCTGTTCATGTCGCTGAACGCCACCGACGAGCAACTGGATTTCCCTGTGGTCTATACTTCGGCCAAGGAAGGCATCGCGAAGCTCGAATTGGAGCACGAGGACACGGATATGACGCCCCTCTTCGAGGCCATCGTCGAGCATACCCCGCCTCCTGTCGCATCCTCAGGCGAGGTATTCAAGATGCTCGTCGCCAATCTCGATTACTCGGACTACCTCGGGCGCATCAGTTTCGGCAAGATTCTGGGAGGGGCCATCAATGTCGGCGATACAATCTACTGCCGGCGTGGGGACGGCTCGACCAGCCGCGGCAAAGTGAGCGCCATTTTCCATCACCAGGGCCTGCAACGCATTCAGGTGGAGCGCGCCACTGCGGGCGACATTGTCGGCATCACCGGTCTCAACGAGGTGTTCATCGGGGAAACCCTCACCCTGGATCCCGAGACCGAGGCCCTTCCCTACGTCCCCGTGGATCCTCCCACCATTCACATGGAATTTGCGGTCAACGACGGTCCGCTTGCCGGCCAGGACGGCAACCTGCTGACGGCCCGCCATATCCAGGATCGTCTGATCAAGGAGACCCGCACCAATATCTCCCTCCGCGTCAAGGAAACCTCGGCGCCCAACATCTTCGAGGTCAGCGGTCGCGGTGAGATGCAGATCGCCATCCTGGTGGAACAGATGCGGCGCGAGGGTTTCGAAGTCCTGGTCTCCCGCCCCGAAGTCATTTTTCGGCGCAATGCGGATGGCAAGCTCCAGGAGCCCATTGAGAAACTCTATGTCGAGGTCGAACAGGAGTTCCTCGGAGACGTCATGGAGAATCTCGCGCGCCGCAAAGGCGAGATCACCCACATGGATCATCACGCATCCGGCGTCACCGTCGAAGCGCTCATTCCCACCCGCGGACTCATCGGTTTCGAGACCGACCTGGTCAACCTCACCCGCGGCACCGGCGTCATGGGGCATCTTTTCCATGAATACGGCGATGACCGCGGCGACATCGAGTCCCGCAAGAATGGTTCCCTCATCAGCATGGAGAACGGGAACATCACCGCCTACGCCCTCGATGCCCTGCAGCAACGCGGCCGCATGATGGTGGAGCCCGGTGACAAGGTCTACGAGGGCATGGTCGTTGGCGAGAACGCCCGGGACAACGACCTGCCGGTCAATCCCACCAAGGCCAAGCAACTGACCAACTTCCGTTCCCAGGGCGAGGGCAAGGGCATCATGCTGGAACCGCCGATGCAACTCAGCCTCGAGCGCGCCCTGGAGTATATCAAGCTGGACGAATACGTGGAGGCCACTCCGAAACGCCTGCGCATTCGCAAGAAGATCCTGAAGGAGCACGAACGCAAGCGCGCCGCGAAGGTTCGCTCCATTCGCATCGAGGAAGCCGAGCCCGCGATCGCCTGACGAGCGCCTCATAGCGCCCGCCGCCGGCATCGGGCGTCACGCGCCGAGGCTCCGCCGCCGTCGCCGCGTCAGCGCGTGGTATTCTCCAGGATTGCGAAGGGGACATTCACCTTGTCCCATTCCTCCTGGATGTTCGGCGGCACCACCCCGGGACCGAGGTTGTAGGCTCCCAGCACGATGTCGATATCGCCATCGCCCTCGAGGTCGGCGGCGTCCATGACCAGCCACTTGCCGGCCACCGCCTCGGGGAAAGTATACGGGGAGAACTTCAGGCCGCCCTCGTTTTCAAAATAGACGAAGGCCTCCGCCGGCGACCGCACCCAGTCCGGAAAGTAACTGGTGACGGCCATGTCCAGGTCGCCATCCCCGTCATAATCCCGGGCCATGACGCGATAGGCCCCATTCATCGGGAAGAACCAGGATTCCTCGAACTTGTTCTTCCCGTCATTCAGATAGATGCGAACGCCGTGGTAGGGCTTGAAGTCGTGGCGATAGGTGTAGCGGTCGCCGTTGTCCCCGTTGGTCGCCAAGATGTCGATGTGCCCGTCGCCGTTGAAGTCCCCCAGCGTCATGTCGCTGTGCCCCCAGGCTGGATGCATCAACGCCACCGGCTCCATGTCAAACTCGTTGTCCCCCAGGTTGGTGAAAAGGTAGATCCCTTCGCGCGCCTGGCCGACCAGCGCAATGATGTCCGGCCTGCTGTCTCGGTTGAAATCATAGGTCAACGCGCGAATGGCGCCGGCATACTGGAACAGCGCCCGAACGCCGTAGCGGTCATTGCCCAGGTTTTCAAACCAACTCAGTTGTCCCAAATTGTAGCCAAACTCTGGAACGAGAATGTCCTCGCGCTTATCGCCATTGAGATCGACAAAGACCGCATCGGTCGGTCTGGCCAATTTGTCCAGCAGGACCGAAGTCTGTCCGGGTTTGCCATCCTTGGGCTTGCCCAGACGTATCACAGCTCCATTCAGGCTGTCCGAGGGCTCAAAATCACCGATGACCGTCACATTCAGTCCTTCATCGGTCTCATGCACGGCTACGGGCGGCCCCGGGAAGGTCATGCTGCCCCCGATTCGCCCGTCCAACTGGAACAGATCCAGAGTGTCTTCTTCGTCATTTCCGAGATAGATGCGCTGAAACCCCTCCGCGATCTTCACCACGGTCGTCTTTGCCGGGCGATCATACTTCGGCAGGACCGCGCGGAAATGTTTCATGCCCACCTTGATCTCGGGGCGGTCCGGTTGCGGGACGCTCTTCGCCGGCGCGTTGTGCAGATAGAAATTGCAAATGGCCTCCCAGTCCGCCAGCGGCATGGATTGCTGGTCGGGAATCAACCCCGCCTCCTTGACCCGCGCCCCGCCCTTCTCCTCATCGAATTCCACGCTCCCGAATCCCAACCAGACCGCCATTCTGGGCAGGACTTCAAAGGCCCAGGTGAAGCGGGTCTCGATGCCCGGCTCCGGATAGACATGACAGGTCGCGCAAACCGCCTTGGACAGCTCCTCGCCCCGTATCAACTGCGCCTCATCCACGGTCGCTCCCGCCGGCGCCGCCGCCACCGCTGGAGCGGCCTCGTAATCCGCGGGCGAGGCGGCGCCAGGCGCTTCCCATTTCTCTTCTGGTTTCGCCTCGGGAGCCGTCTCGGATTCCTCCCCGCCGCGGTTGCTCAGGAAGACCACGGCAACCGAGGTGATCGCCAGCAGGGCGACGTAGGGTATCCAATCATTGCCTGATCCGCCGCTCCCGGCGCCCTTTGAAGCTTGCCCACTATCACTGCTCATACGCTTCTTTTCCTACCCATCAAAAAAAAGCCCGCGGGCCGGCTTGCGCCGGACCCGCGGGGATCTCAAACCCTTGGGGACAACTCAATCGAAGTCATCCACGCGAATCGTCCATTCGCCGCGTTGCGACTGGATGTGACCGGTCGTGGCGGCGCGATCCTTCGCCTCGGCATGACCATCGGCGTAGAGCCAGTTCATGATCGTGCCCAGGTGGCTCACACGGCGGATCCAGTCATCCGTGCTGTAGCCGGTCGGGTTGCGGTTGCCGACCATGGCCCGGCTGCCGCCGGACTGGTTCTGGCGATTGCCGCCCGCGTTGCGCCATTGCGCGTAGTTGACCCAGGAGTGGTTCCAGTGGCCCCACTCGCTGTCGCGGCCCGGATACTCCAGGAAGGCGATCGTCGCATGCGGTTCCAAAACGACGCCCGAGCGAACGGCCGGGATGCTGCGGACGCCCGCCTGATCCACGTGTCCGCGCCACGCCGGCTTCCCTTGAGAAGTGCGTTGTGTGTGCTCAGCCTGCCAGCCCCAGAAGTTCTGGTTCACATTGCGGCCATCGATGTTGATGCCCACGCCCGTGCGGACGTCAGCCCTGATGTCGTGATAGGCAACCTTCGGCACACCCGTGGCGCCATGCTGCCCGTTCTCCATGTAGCGCGGCATCGCGTAGGAGCGACGGATACGCTTGTTGTTGCGCACCGGACGCGGAATCGTGTCCGACGGGCACCACAACGTGGTCGGATCGCCCGCGCCAAAGCGAACCTCGTTCAACCAGCGCAACTGCCCCACCGTGCCGCCGCCGCTCAGGTAGGAGTGCATGACGTTGGTGAAGTCGAAGTGCGAATTCTGAGCCGCTGCGACGCCGCTGCCGCGTATGACGCGATAACCGGCGTAGGGGAACTTGTCCTTGTTGTCGCCCTGATACATGAACATCGAGTTGCCGAGGTTCTTCATCGCGGCCTG
>CAZFLK010000049.1:0-33897 GCA_964519245.1 uncultured Verrucomicrobiota bacterium | reverse complement strand
GGCCGGTTCCCTGCAACGGCGCTACGAATCGCAGTATGAGCGGGCCTACGATCTCGATCCGGCGCCGCGTCGGGACATCCTGCCCCGGGAGAGCTTCCTGACCACCGCCAGCGTCATCGCCACCCGCGGCTGCCACAACCGTTGCGGATTCTGCTACTTGTCCACCCAGGGCATGCGCATGCCTTACCGCGTCCGCCGGCCTTCGGATATCGCCGACCAGATCCAGGCCAGTGGCCAGCCCTACGCGGTGTTCATCGACAACAATCTCGGGTCGCGCCGGGACTACCTGCGGGACCTCTGCCGCGCGCTCGCCCCCTTGGGCATCATCTGGAGCGCCGCAGTCACCATCGATGTCACCGACGACCCCGCGCTCATCCGCGAAATGGCCCTCGCCGGCTGCACGGGCGTCTTCATCGGGTTCGAATCCCTGTCCGACGACAACCTGACCGCCGCCCGCAAGAAGACCCCCAAGACCCGGGACTACGCGCGTCGCGTCCGACTGCTTCACGACTACGGCATCCAGGTCAACGGCAGCTTTGTGATTGGTTTCGATGAAGACGACCGCGACGCCTTCGCCCGACTCGCCGACTGGGTGGAGGAGAACCGGCTGGAGTGCGCCACCTTTCATATCCTTACGCCCTATCCCGGCACGCCGCTCTTTGAACGCATGGAGGCCGAGGGACGGATCCTGCATCGCGACTGGTCCCAGTATGACACGGCGCACGCCGTTTTCCGCCCGAAGCACATGTCACCCGAAGAACTAGAGCTTGGCTACGACTGGCTCTATCGACGGCTCTTCTCCTGGCGGTCCATCTGGGCGCGTCGACCGCAGAACATCAGCTCCGGCGCGCCGTATCTCGCCATGACGGCGCTCTACAAACGGTCGAATCGCTACTGGCATTTCCTCATCAAGCACGGGCTCGTCCGCAAAGCCTGGCATCCACTGGTGGAATGGTCCCGCAGGCGCCACCTGCGATTCCGGGAACAACTGGCGGGTCCGGTCCGCCTGGATAGCCCGCCGGAACCCGTGGTGAATGCCGTCTCCGCCGGCGTATGACACGACGACTGGATACCCTGTCGGAAGCGACGACGCGCCCCCGCCCAACAGTTCATTCATCGCGAAGATGCTCGGCAAAAAACTCCGACATGATGCGCAGGGCGCGAGCATTCACCTCGCGCGAAAGATCCAGGGCGTGCGGCCAACCGTCCAGCCGGTCGTAGCGAAACGGGACACCCAACGCCTGAAGTCGCGCCGCCAGGCGGTCCGCCTGCGCGACGGGAACGGTGTCGTCAATCGTTCCGTGAAAAATCAGGGTCGGCGGCGCATCCGCGTTCAAATGCGCCAGCGGCGAGGCCTGACGATAGACTTCCGGCGCGTCGTCAAACTGCCGACCGCCCAGGAAGTCCCTCACCAGCGGGCTGGCAATTCCGAACGGGGTGGTCAAATCGGCCGGACCATAGAGATTCACCACAGCCTGCACCCGACTGCTGACACCCGCCTGACCGCCGCTTCCCTCCAAGGCTGTCACTCCGGGAGAGTAGCCGACCATCATCGCCAGGTGACCGCCGGCCGATCCGCCCGCCACCCCAATTCGCTCCGGATCGACGCCCAGGTCCGCCGCGTTGGCCCGCATCCAGCGCACCGCGCACTTGGCGTCCTCGACCGCGGCCGGATAAACAGCCTCGCGGATCAGGCGGTAATCAATCGTCGCGACCACATAGCCTCGCTCCGCAAACTTCACCCCGTAATAATGATAATCGCTTCGCTTGCCACCGCGCCAGGCCCCGCCATGAATGAAAACCAACCCGGGCCGGTCCTTCCCCGCGTTCTCCGCAGGCGCATAGAGGTCCAGCAACAACGGCCTTTCCCCGCCCTGCCCGAACGCCACTCCGCGCCGAACGGTCACATCTTCCGGCGTTTCAATCCTGGGATTCACCAACGGCAACTGCCCCAACCCGATCGCCAACTTCACCGCCATCATGTTCGGATACCCCTTTGGGGCCGGCTCCTTTTCCGTCGCCAATGACTTGAAATACGGTTCCAGTTTTCCCTCCGCGATCGCCGCCTTGCGTCGGTCGATCACCGCATCCGGATCCGCCGGCGCGCGCGTCGGATCCACAAACTTCTCCAGGTCCCGAAGGGCGATGACATGAAAGTGGTTCTCCGCCAGGTAGGCCATGAATCGCTCGAACAGTTCCCGCTTGGTCGCGACCCAGGGATGCGCGATATCCGGCACGCCGTGAAACTGCAGGACCGCGATGCGGCCGAACTTCGCCTGGTCCACCGCGCGCTTGAAATCCTCGAACTCCCAGGCGGGCCGGGCATCGCCGGCGGTCGGAATCCGCAAGGGATGATCCGCCCCCGGTTCAAAGGCAAACCCTTTGCCCAAGGGATAGTCAAACTCCGGCGCGCCGCCCCGACGCGCAAACTTGATGCCGGCTTCGCGCAGGATTGGATACGCCTCAGGCGCCCAACCGTTCCCGGGATACGCAAACGACACCGGCCGCGGAATGCCCTGCTCCCGACACCGCGCGTTGATCGCCTCCAACTGCTCCGGCAGCCGGGCCAGCTGCTTCTTCAGCGCCGCCGGATTCTTCGGGTTCAAGCCCATGTGATCGCGCGTGTGATTCCCGATCTCGAAGCCGTCGCGATGCAACTCCGCGATCTGCTCCCAAGTCATGTAGTGTTCCTTGTTGGTCGCGAAGTCCCACCCCTCGGTGATGAAGAACGTCGCGCCAAAACCGTGCTTCTTCAGGATGGGACGGACCACGGTATGGTGGGACTTGACCGAGTCGTCAAAGGTGAGGACAACCACCTTGTCGGGGATGGCTTCCAGGGCGGAAACCGGGAACTCACCGATCCGCGTCAGAGAGAGAACGCCAGCGATCAGCCAAACTCGCGATATTCGATTCATCCCGGCATCCAAACGACCGCGTTCCGTTCTGACAATGCAGAAGCATGGCGACCGATCTACCTGGGGTCGGATTCGGAACGTTCGTTCACCCGCAGCAGGCGCGCCCCGGTCGGATTGAAATCCACATTCCGCAGTTCGCAGTCCGTCATCTTGAGAACGCCGCCATTCACGCGAAAGCGCGCTGGCTCCGGTCGCTTTCCCTGCACGGTCACCCGCGTGAGATTCAACTCGAACGCCTGATCCGGGCCGCCGCGCGGGCCCGCGCTGAGAGCCGTCGCCGGTGTCGTGTTGATGATCCGGCAGTCGGTCAGACCATGCCGTTTGCCGATCAGCAGGACATCCGCGCTCACGCTGTCGCGAAACTCGCAGTTCCAATAATGGGTGATGCATTCATTGACGTCGGCAATGGCGTTCTCATTGCCCCAGAACGCCCCCTTCCGAATCTCGGCTTCGCAGGTGTCATGAGCGCTGAAGCCTTCATCAAAGCAATCATACCCCTTGATGTTCTCGAATTTAAGCCCGGTTGATTGGCCGTGGATGTTGAATCCGTCGTTGAGAAAACGACGCGCATTCAAGTTGCGAACGACAATATCCGAGTTGCTGCCGCTGGTCGCGAGGCCGTTCGGACGGACGGACCATTCCAAACTGCGGACCCCGCCGCGCACGTAAAGCCAGCCGTGCTTGACCCCGCGCGCTTTCGCCGGTTCGCCCGCATCCGCGTCCTCCGGGTCGTTCACAAAGCAGAACTGTCCCTCCTGCAACGCCGCCGGTTCCGGAAAGGCGGCCGAATTGGAGCTTTGGGTCCGCCCCATGCGCTCCACCCGTCCGTCAAAGGCCAGCAAATGCCGGTTCCAGGTCGTCTGCGGCAAGCGCAACCGCTTCAGCCCGTCGTTCAAGGCCTCCCAGCCTGCTTCCGAAAGCGGGTCCGAGCCATCAAGCGTCACGCCGTTGCCTTCGATGACGATCCCGGTTTTTCCACGCAGGACAATTGACTGCCGATAAAGCGCGCCCTGGGGCAGCAATTGGATCACATCGCCGGACGCCGCCGCCTTCACCGCGCGCTGCGCCGTCGCGAAGGGAGCCTCAAGGGAGCCGTCATTGCGATCGTCTCCGCTGAAGGGATTCACCGCCCACTCCGCGGCTGTGGCCTCGATCAGCGTCGCGGCCGCCAGCAAGGGAAGGAACGCAGTCAGGAAACTCAGGATGGGTCGGTTGATCATCGGGAAGTGTCGGAGCGAGGGCGGCGGCAACTCATTCAATCGCGCTTGGGCGCAGGCATGTCCTCCCCTTGTGAAAGGTAACTCCACAAGGCAGCTATCTGCGCCCGCGCATCGCCGCCTTCAATGTCCTTCAGCGCCGCAACGCCATCCGGCCAGAAGACCGGCATACGCGTGCCGGGTTTGACCTCGCCGGGAGCCTTCATGAAACGGAAAAACCAATCGCGGTTCAAGCGCGCCGCCATCGCGCTGAGATTGATGCCGGGGACAGCGACGCCGGGAACGCCCCGGTAATCGTGGCAGGCGACGCAGCCCAGACCATCCGTGCCGGCGAGCGCGCGTCCACTTTCGATCGCCGAAGCCGGCAGCGCCGTTTCCCGCCCGGACTTCGTCGGTCGATCCAGCGCAACCAAATCGTCGGTCAACTGCTTCGTGACGTCGGTCCCGAACTGCGGCATCCGCGTCTTGAGATAGGGGCGAACGCGGTGTCGATCCCCGCCCACGATGGCCGCCAAGGCCTCCGGCTTCAACTTGGCGCCCACCCCGTCCAACGCCGGGGGCAGATGGCCCTCCTCGCCGACATCTTGGGCCAGACTCGATTGGAACCAGTGTTTCTCGCCGGCGTCCGGCCCGCCCAGACCGTCGCGAACATGACAATTCCGACAGTTGAAACGGGCCATCCCGATGGCCGCTCGGCGTTCGACCGGCTGCGGCTCTGCCAGGGCCGCCTTACCCCGGACCAACGCCTTGAGCGTCTTGCGCTGCTCCTCCGAGAAGTCAAATCTTGGCACGCTTTGTTTCACATGGTCCCCCGTGCAACCGACAATCGAGTAGACCTTCAGGCGATCGAAAGGCTTGGCGGTGACCATGGGCCGGATGTCGTCCAGCTGGTGGCAGGCGGCGCAGCGCAAGGCCGAAAACATCTGGCGCCCCAACTTGACCTTCTGGGCATCCAGGGTGACGCCGCGCCAACGGAGCGGCATCATGACCAACTCGTTCGGCGCCGTGATTCGATCCGCCGGAACAGCCTCCCACTCGCCCTGGTCATCCAGCCACTCCAGCCTGACCGGCGTCGGCCCTACCCGCCGGATCGAAAGCGCGGCGGTTCCCGCATCCAGGGCGATGACTCCCTCGCCGGACGAGCTGCCGGACGCGATCACCAGCACAGGTTTCCCGTTCACAGCAAGCGACGAACCGACGCCGCCGGACAAACGAAAGCGACGTTCACCCGCCTCGAACACTGACAAGCGCCCGTCATAGAGAACGGCGACCTTCGGCCCCGCGGACGACAACCCCTCGATCTCCGCCTCCAGTCCATCCACCTTTCCAGCGGCCGCGGGTTGGACCTTCGCGAGATCCGCAACAGCGGCGTCAACGTCCTTGAACAACTCGTAGGCAAACCCGTTCTCAATCGGCGCATTGGGCTTGAGCAGTTGGGGATTGCCGACCTGCTTGCGCAGAAGATAGGCCGCGATCGCCCGCGCTTCACCGGCGCTCAGTCCCATGTCCGGCATCCGTCCCGAAGGACGCGCCTTCAACGGATCGAGCAAAAACTCCGTCAATGGATCGACGCCGATCTTCTCCTCCAACAAGCCCAGCGGAACACCGGGCTCAGGCCCCGGTTCGCCGTTCTGCGCCGGATGGCAGGCGACGCAGCCAACCGTGTGATAAAGATGTTCGCCAGCCGCAATCAGGGACGCGTCCACCGGCGCATGCCGCAACTTCATCACCCCGCCGCGCGCGATCAGAAAGTGGGTCAGAAAGTCGATCACCGGATCGGACGCCGCGTTCTCCGAAGCGTGAAACACATTCGGCATGGTCGCCCCCGGCTTCATGGACTGCGGATCCGCCAGGAATCGCTCCAGATAGGACGGCGAAATGCGGGCGCCTATCTCATCCAGATCCGGCGCCTGCTTCGTGGGGATCCGGGCCCGGATCGCCTCCGATGCGGCATGACAGGAAAAGCAGTTCAACTCCCCCAGCATCAATTCCGCCGCGGCCGCTGACGCAATTCCGTCCGCGGATCGAAGCCAGGTCGTTCCCGGCACCGCAGGCGACTCCGAATGCGACACCGGAACGACCGCCAAACAGGCTGCGGCCAGCGCAACGACAAGCGCCACGCGCCGGATGAATGAAATTGAAGTGCCGGGGATGGGATGGATCGTGAACAAGATGGAATGCATTTAGCAGAATCAGCCGCCGACATCCACGCGGATCTTGGCTTCATCGGGCCCCCGGCCGACGACGACACGCAAAACAATAATTGCCCGCGCAAAAACAATTTCAGCGAAGCGGCGGGAGGGAACGGGCGCGAAGCTGCGCTCACTAGTCATGATTGATATCAGCGTTCTCTATTGTGGATTGGAAACTCCCAGCTCGCCCCACCGCTACGGGCGCAAGATCACCCAGATTGATCCGCCCGAGCATCAGCGGATGAAGCAGGCCAAAAGCGCGAGGGAGCGCCGGCCCATCGTCGTCTGGAATCTCACCCGGACCTGCAATCTCAACTGCCAGCATTGCTACACCGCCTCCGAAGCCAAGAGCTATCCGGGCGAACTGACCACGGAACAGTGCAAGGCCGTGCTCGACGACCTCGCCGAATTCAAGGTCCCGGCCGTACTGTTCTCCGGCGGCGAACCGCTCGTGCGCAAGGACGTGTTCGAGTTGGCGGCCTACGCCCGCGAACAGGGACTGCACGTCGTGCTCTCCACCAACGGCACGCTCATCACCCGCGAAATCGCCGAGAAGCTCAAGGAACTCAAGTTCGCCTACATCGGCATCAGCCTCGACAGCGCCTTCCCCGAAGTGCATGACAGGTTCCGCGGCATGGAAGGCGCCTTCGAGAAAACCATGAAAGGCTTCCGCCATTGCGTCGATGTCGGCCAAAAAGTCGGACTCCGACTCACGCTCACCCGCGAGACCTGCGAGAATCTCGACGCCATCTTCGACCTCATCGAGCGCGAGGGCATCAACCGCGCCTGTTTCTACCACCTGTGTCCCGCCGGCCGCGGCAAGGATCTTTATCGCATGGACCGCGAGCAGACCCGCCGGGCCGTCGACACCATCCTCGACCGCACGCGCGACCTGCACGAGCGCGGCAAACCGGTGGAGATTCTCACCGTCGACAACCATTGCGACGGCCCCTACATGTGGATGAAAATGGATCGGGAAAACCACCCCCGGGCCCAACAGGTTCGCGAGATGCTGGAATGGAATGGCGGAGGCCGTTACTCCAGCGGCGTGGGCATTTCAGATATCGACTTCCTGGGCAATGTCCACGCGGATCAATTCTCCATGTTCCGGTCCTTCGGCAATGTGAAGCAACGCAAGTTCTCGGAGATCTGGCAGGACCTCGGGAATCCGGTCATGGCCGGCCTCAAGGAGCGACTGCCGCTGCTGCAGGGCCGCTGCGCCGAATGCCGCTTCAAGAACATGTGCGGCGGCGGACTCCGCGCCCGCGCCGAGGTCGTCCATGGCGACCCCTTTGCCGAGGACCCCGGCTGCTACCTGACCGACGAGGAAATCTCGGGAACGGTTTAGCTCCGGCCGCCCTCGCGGCGGAGAAAGGACGCGCCACCCGGTTTCAACCCCGCCCGCGGACATAAAACCGCCGCGGGAACGGGAGTGCGTGGACATGCCCATGGCCATAGCCCAACCACGCAGCGGCTTGACTGCCCCCCATAAGAGTGTACTGGTATCGCCGAACGAACCGGCCGCCGGCCCGCGAACCGCAGATCAACCAGACCACCGCCATGAACATCGAGATCGACCCCGAACAACTACAGGCCATCGCGCTGGACTGGGGCGGACGCCTCATCGCCGCCATCCTGATCCTGATCGTCGGCAAATGGATCGCTGGATCGATTCGACGCGTCTTCGAACGCGCGCTGGAAGCAAGGAAGGTGGACAAGACCATCGTCAGCTTCCTGGGCAATCTGGGCTACATGCTGCTGATGACCTTGGTCGTCCTGATGGCGATCGGCAAGTTGGGTGTCAACACCACCTCCTTTGTCGCGGTGGTCGGCGCCGCCGGCCTCGCCGTGGGTCTCGCCCTGCAAGGCTCGCTGTCCAATTTCGCCAGCGGCGTCCTGCTGATCATCTTCCGGCCGTTCAAGGCCGGCGACTTCGTTGAGGCCGGCGGCGCCGCGGGCATCGTCGAGGAAATCCAGGTCTTCTGCACCAAGATCCGAACTGGCGACAACAAGGCCATCATCATCCCCAACTCAGGCGTGCTCGGCGGCAACATCGTCAACTACTCCGCCAAGGAAACGCGCCGCGTCGAGCTGATCTTCGGCATCGGGTATGACGACGATCTGCGGAAGGCCAAGGCCCTGTTGCAGGAAATCATCGCAGCGGACGAGCGCATCCTCAAGGACCCGGAATCGCTGGTGGCCGTCAAGGAATTGGCCGACAGCAGCGTCAACTTTGTCGTCCGCGTGTGGGTGAAGTCCGCCGACTTCTGGAATGTCCATTTCCACTTGGTGGAGACCGTCAAGCTTCGGTTCGACGAGGAAGGCATCTCCATTCCCTATCCCCAGCGGGACGTGCATATCCACCAGGTGACCGACAGCTCCGAGGGTGCTAAGGCTGCGTGACCGCCGAGCGGCAGGTGATCAGTCTGACCTTCCGGGAGCGAGGAACCGGCGAGAGTCCCAATGGGTGACGCCCTCGGCATCCGCGCGCTCGTCGACAGCGATCTGCAGTTTGCCGATTCAATTCGGGAGCTCGCCGGCTGGAACCAACTCCCGCAGGACTGGCTGCGCCTGTTGCAACACGATTCCGACGGCTGTTTCCTGGCCGAGTGGGAAGGTCGCCCGGCAGGAACGGCCACCACCACCGCTTACGGGACCGACCTCGCCTGGATCGGCATGGTCATCGTGCATCCCGATCTGCGACGCCACGGCATCGGCCGCGCGCTGCTCCATCACTGCATCGCGCATCTCCAGGAAAAGAAGGTTGCCTGCATCAAGCTCGACGCCACCCCCTTGGGCAAGACCGTCTACGATCAACTGGGCTTTGTCGACGAATGGAGCCTGGCGCGTTGGGAGGCCGAGGGGCTGCACCTCAACGCGGAGGGCTCCGCGCAGATCGAATGGCTGGGCCAGGAACCCACGCCACCGCTGCTCCAATTGGATCGCGGGGCCTTTGGCGTCAACCGGGAGCGGATGTTGCAAGCCCTCGCGGCCCAGTCGGAAGCCGTCCTTCATCGGACGCCGGACGGAAAACTCGACGGCTACGGCATGCTTCGTCCCGGCCGCAATGCGTTCTACCTCGGGCCAATCGTGGCGACGAGCGACCACGCCGGCGAAGCCATCGCGCGCGCGCTGTTGCACCGGGCGCGCGGCCAACGCGTTTTCTGGGATGCGCCGGACGCCACTGCGGGCGCCGTGGCCTTGGCGAAGGAACTCGGCTTCACCCAGCAACGCGTCCTGACCCGGATGCATCTGGGCGAAAACAATTCACCCGGAACGCCCGGGAATGTCTGGGCCCTCGCCGCCCCGGAAATCGGGTAGGCTTCTCGCCGCGGGCCGCGTGGCGCAGGCGTCCCCGCCTGTTCGCTCTCCATTGGCGGCGAGACGCCGCCATGACCCGCAGCCGGGACGGCCGCGCTACGCGGTGTCCGAAAATCAGCCGTGCCATCCGCGGCGGGCGCAGTTAGAAGGTTCGTGCAATCCACGGAACCGCGATGAATACGAGCTACGACGGCATCATTCTCGGCACGGGCCACAATTCCCTGATTCTCCAGGGCTACCTTTCCCGCTGCGGACTGCGGACCTTGTCCGTCGATTGCGCAGACGTTCCCGGCGGAGGACTGTCGACGATTGAGAACCCCCGCGTTCCCGGAGCCCGACACAATCCCCACTCGTTCTACCATCGCGCGATTGACCGGATGCCCTGGTATCGCGACCTCGAGTTGGAAGCGAAAGGCGTGCGTTACCTCGAGCCGGATCTCAACGTCGCCATGATCCTGAAGGACGGCCGCAGCCTGCAATGGTGGACGAACCTCGAAGCGACGCGCGCGTCCTTCGCCGAATTCTCCCCGAAGGACGCCGACGCCCTCGTGCGCTGGACCGAGGAGTTCCGGCCCATCGTGGAGAACATCCTTCTGCCTGAGGCGCAATGCCCGCCGCTGGAGCCGCGAAAGCGGACCGAGCTTCTCCAGCAATCCAAACTCGGCCGGCGACTGCTGGAAGTCTCGGCCCTGTCGCCCCTGGAGTTCGTGACGCAACATTTCGAGCACGACGCCATCCGCGCGGGACTGTTGTTCTTCAATGGCCTGCGGGAGGTGGACCTGCGACTACAGGGATTCGGCCATGCAATCCCGGCCTTGTTGGCGTCGCCAGCCAAGGCGCAGATGTGTGTCGGCGGTTCCGCAGCCCTGGCGCGCGGATTGGTTGAGGACATCGAGGCCAATGGGGGCGTTGTCCGCTGCGGCGTGACGATTTCCCGCATCATCATGAGACATGGCCGCGCCGCGGGAATTGAACTGGAGGGCGGCGAAACCATTGAGGCCTCCGGGTTTGTCGCATCGGGCTTGAACCCGCAACAGACCTTCCTGCAACTGCTGCCCGAATCGGACACCTCAGCGAAGCTTCGCGAACGCGCGGGCGGCTTTCGCTACAACCTGCTGGCGCCCCTGTTCGGATTGCACCTCGCCCTCAAGGAGCCCCCCGCCTACGCCGCCGCCGAGCGGGACCCCGGCTTGCGCGATGCCTTCATGGTCATTCTCGGCTTGGACCGTTTCGAGCAATTCCATGAAATTGTGTCGGCTCACGAACGCGGCGAGATCCCGAACGCGGTCTCCTGGGGCTCCTGCCCCACACACTTCGATCCCAGCCAGGGACAGGATGGCATCCACACCGCCTTCATGTGGGAGAAACTCCCCTACAACCTGCGAGGCGACGCTCAAAACTGGAAGACACACCGAGATGCCCACGGAGCCGCCCTGCTCAACGCCTGGCGCCGCCACGCGCCGAACCTCAACGACGCGACCATCCTCGACCGCTTCGCCCTCAGCCCCGCCGACACCGAACAAACCCTGCCCAACATGTTCCAAGGCGACCTGCTGGTGGGCTCCTTCGCCAACGACCAGGTCGGACATAACCGGCCGTTTCCCGGCGCGGGGACCTACCGAACGCCCGTGCCCGGCCTGTATCTTTGCGGCGGGTCCACCCATCCCGGCGGCAACATCACCGGACTCTGCGGCTACAACGCCGCCTCGGTCATCGCCGCCGACGCCGGCGTGCCACAATGGTGGGACTCGCCGGATGTGGAAGGCGCGTTGGGCGGAATTGCGGACGCAAAGTGATTGGCGGGACGCTGGGGTCGCCGCAACGCGTTCAATTGATTACAGTGGTCGGCCAAGGTCAGTTGGCGACGCAATGCGTCCCTCGCCATGTCGCTCCGCGTCCTCCCGGACAGGCTGCAGGCCTGGTCCAGCAAGGACTGAAGATCTTCGTCGAGACGAATTGTCAGCACGGCGTTCATGTTGTATGACAATGTGATCCAGCCATTATTGAGATCAATGGAGGATTCCGCAGTGGACGAGTCGTCCATGCGGCCATGGGTTGATGGCGACGACGTGACCATTGAGATGGACTCACCGATGATCCTGCTTCGTGTGGACGAAACCGATCGTTTTGCGCGAGGCGTCTACTCGGCTATCGATGAGTCGATCGAGGGCTTGAGTGAGTTTTGGAAAGGCGAATGGATCAACGTGGAACGCCTTGGGATAATCGGCCCGTTCAGGCGCTACACCGCGATACCTTCGATCTTGGGGGGCGACGCTTGTCGATTCATCAGCGACGGGGCGGACCTGAGCATGGCGCGCCAAGTGTCCGAAGATTGACGGCGCATGGACCAAGGACGATACTGCCACCATGACAACCGCTGCCTACCTCGACAAGATGCTGGAGCCTGTGTCCCGGTGCTTCACGCCTGAAGTGGCGGATCGGCTCGTTCACATTGAGCCGGACCCGGACCTTCAGGCCCGCATCGACCTCTTGGCTGACAAATGCACTGAAGGCGATCTGACGGAGGGCGAGCGGGCGGAATACGAGGCCTATGTGCGAGCAGGAAACCTGATCTCCATTCTCCAGGCGAAAGCGCGCAAGCAACTTGCCGGTTGACCGTATGTTCATGGATGCCGCGCTGAGAGCTCAGGTTCGCGAACGTGCGGCGAATGTATGTGAGTATTGTCATCTGCCGCAGGTATTCGCTCCGTTTCCAATCTTCCATATTGAGCACATTCGCGCCCGCAAGCATGGCGGGGCGACGGAACAGTCAAATCTCTGCCTCGCCTGTTCGTTCTGCAATCTCCACAAGTCCTCGAATCTCAGTGGAATCGATCCGGAAACCGACGAAATCGTTCGACTCTTTCATCCGAGAACGGACCGTTGGGACGAACACTTCGAGTTTCGATGGCCACCCATCATTGGAAGAACTGCCATTGGCCGTGTGACAGTGGCTGTTCTTGATATGAACGACGACGAGCGTCTCGAACTTCGGAAGGAATTAGGGGGCGAATCGGTTGCCCTCCATTGACCAAGAACGCATCCGCTGAGACACAGAGGTCGCCGAGAACACAGAGAACCACAAAGGCGGGGGAATTCATTCTCTGTGGTTCTCCTTCCTCTCCTCTCTACTCCATTGTTGAAAAAGTGGCTGCCGATGAGGCGCTGTTTGCCCACCAAAAAAGATCGGCTTGGATCGGTCGGTCTGGCAGCCTTCCGGCGCAGTCATTCACCCTGATTTTCCATGAACCGAATCCGCGTGCTCCCCGACCAGGTGGCGAACCAGATCGCCGCGGGCGAGGTGGTGGAGCGTCCGGCCAGCGTGGTGAAGGAACTGGTTGAGAATGCGATCGACGCGGACGCCCACAAGATTGGCGTCGAGATCCAGGCGGGCGGGCGCGCGCTGATCCGCGTGACGGACGACGGCGTCGGCATGAGCCGCGACGACGCCCTGCTTTCCCTCGAGCGCCATGGCACCAGCAAATTGAGGAAGGCGGAGGACCTGGCCACGGTGGAGACCATGGGATTTCGCGGCGAGGCCGTGCCCAGCATCGCGAGCGTCTGTCGCTTCACCCTGACCACGCGCGAGCGTGACAGCGGGGAACCGGAGGGCACAGAGGTCGCGATCGACGGCGGCAAACTGCTCGACGTAAAATCAGCCGGGCGCGCCCCGGGAACCACGATCGAGGCGCGGCAACTGTTCTTCAACCTGCCGGCCCGGCGCAAGTTCCTGAAGAGCCAGGAGACAGAACGGGCGCACATCCAGCACTGCCTCGCCCTGACCGCCCTGGCGCATCCCCAGATCGCCTTCGACTTCAAGAGCGACAAGCGAATGATCTGGCGACTGCCCGCGGAACCTGCGGCGGACGACACCGCTTCCCGCATGGCAGCGCTGAAGGAGCGACTGCGGGCGCTCTATGGGGCGGAGGTCCAACTGATCCCCGTGGAGCGCGAGGAAGCCGTCGGCCGCTCCAACGGACGAATACGCATCTGGGGATTCACGGGCGCGCCGGGCGTCTCGCGGGCCAATCGGCAGGACCAACACGTCTTCGTCAACAAGCGCCCCATCGAGCACCGCGGCCTGAACCAGGCCCTGCTGGAAGGCTATCGCGGCGGACTGCCGAAGGGCCGCTACCCGATCTGCTGCCTCTTCCTCGAAATGGCGACGTCCTCGGTCGACGTCAACATTCACCCGGCCAAACGCGAAGTAAAATTTGAGCGCGACCGCGAAGTGCGCGCGCTGGTCGCTGACGCCGTCCGCGACGCGCTGCTGGACTACCACCGTGAAAGCGCCTCATCACCCGGCGACAATGACACGGTCGATGCCGTCCCGGCCGATGCGCCCTTGAAGGCCGAGCCATTTCCCGTGGCTTCGACGCAAAAGTCCGAGACCATGGAACTCGGCGGCGGCGAATCGTTCGATGCGGCGAAACCGGCGACGGCCGTCAATTCCGACCGGAGGCCGGCTTCAAATCCCGCTCCGGCTCCAACTCGGCGCATCTTTCCGGAAGTCCCGAAGCCAAAGCCCGTTCCCGCCTCTTCGGCTGCGACCAACCGAAAGAGCAAGGAACAAAAAAATGAGCGCCCGCCGCTCGACGCCGCAGCCCGGAAGCGCATTGCCGCCATTGAGAAAGAGGTGCAGGACGCTCCCCTGGAGCCTGCGCCTTTGCTCAAGGTCCCGCTGCGGATGTTGGGCACGGTGGCGCGGCATTACGTCGTCCTCGAATCCGACCGCGGCATGGTGCTGATGGACCGCCGCGCCGCGCACGAACGCGTCCTCTACGAGCGTATGCTGGAAGCGGCCCGGGACGCGGCGGCGGAATCGCAACGACTGCTGCTGCCGGAGACCGTGGAACTGTCCGTGCGCGATGCGGGGTTCGTCCGGGAGAATCTGGACGCCCTCGCCAAGCTGGGTGTGGAGTTGAGCGAGTTCGGCGAACAAACCTTTCTGCTGGACGCCCTGCCCCCCTTCGCACAGGGCTGCGAGGCGCGAACATTCGTCCTGGAATTGATCGACGACCTGAAGGCGGCGGGAAACTCGGCGGGTTCGGGCCGCTTGACCGAACGCGCCATCGCCCAAACCATCTGCCACCGCGCGGTCCAAGCGCGCGACACACTGAGCGAGACGGAGTTGGCGACGCTGGTTGAAAACCTGCGTCGCTGCGCCATGCCCTACACCTGCCCCAACGGCCGCCCCACCCTGATCGAGATGAACGAGCGGGAACTGGCGAAGAAGTTTGGCAGGTCGTAGCACAGGCGCTTGCCTCTTGCCTGGGGCCCCGCGCGAAGCGCTTCTCTGCGGCTCAGTTCCCCACCGTTGTCTCATACCGGACGCCATCCGGAACCGGCACGGCGACGGGAACAGAGGTCCCGAACGTCCCGGCGGTCCGCGCGCTGGAATCAACCGCGACAAATGCCGTGTATTTCGACATCAGGCTGTGGTCCAAGGCAATCCCCTTGATCTGATTCTCCAGTTCCGGGTTGTGGAACATCGCCGCTTCGTCGGCCATGGCCGCAATCTTGCGACGGGCCCAAACCGCGGCAAGGCCTTCGTGGACGGTCTCTGCATTATCGAGATCGACCGGCACGTCCATGGCAATCTCCTCGCCGTTGGCCAGGCGCCCGCGCACGCGGATCGTTCGTTTGCCGCCGCCACTGAATTTACCCGTCACGACGAGCGGCCGCCCGACGAACAAGTCCGGGACGCGGGCAGGATAGGCCTCCTCGACCGCAAGGCCGTTCCAGTCGATCGCGATGTCCGTCAGCGCGGGGTGGCTGACGCGTTCAAAGAAACGGTCCATGATCTCGGAACCGCTGTCCCGGAGGTTGAGGTAGGCGACCGCGCCCCGGCCCAACTTGGCCATCCGGTCCATCAGGTAGTCGTTCGGCGAGGACCCCACCCCGAAGCTGAAGATCCGCGTCGCTCCCAAACGATCGTTGATCGTCCGCAGGACGTCGGCTTCATTGCCGATCAACCCGTCGGTCATGAACGTGACAAAGCGCAGGCGACGCGGGTCGTGCTCGAAGTCCAGGGCGGCCTTGATGCCTTCGATCATGTGCGTTCCGCCAGAGCCGTTGAGGCTCTTCAGATACCGCTTGGCGCGACGAATGTTCTCCGCCGTAACCGGCACGGGCGCGCCTCCCAATTGGGAGGCGTTGTTGGAGAAGCGGATGATCTGGAAGGTGTCGTCCGGTTCAAGGTGGTTGAGCGCCCGTCCAATCGCATCCTTGGCCTGCCTGATGGGCGCGCCATTCATGCTGCCGGAGCAGTCGATGACAAAGATCATCTCCATCGGCTTGCGCTTGAGCGACTTCATCGAATCGGGCGGGTAAAGCATCAGGGAGAAATAGCCGCCGCGCTCATCGCGATGGGTGATGAAGTTGGACTTCAACCGCGACCCGGTCACCCGCCAACGCAGCACGAAGTCCTTGTTGGGCAGGGTGTCGTGCGGCTTGAGGGAGATGGCGTAGCGCTCGTCGGACTTGCGGTCCTTGGCGATGGCATGGGTGCGGGAATGAAGCTCCTCGATCTTCACGCCGGCATTGAGTTTCACGTTGACCGCGATGTCATGTCCGCTGCGCTCCTTGGGGCGGAGGTATTGCGCCTCGGTCGCCTGACCGGAGCCGCCGTGCCGACCGCGGGGCGCGGCGCCGACGCCGGCCGTCGAGCCGGCGGGATTGAAGCGCGGGCCCACGACCATCGGAAACACGAACTCATACCAACCGTCGCGCCAGGCAAGGGTGTTGTAATATTTCAGATCGATGTCGATGCGCTTGCCGGGTTCGATGTTGGCGACTTTCTGCGTGAAGATGTTGGGCCGCTCCTGGGTGAGCAGGGACGCCTTGTAGCCTTGGGCGCGGGCCGCTTGGTAGATCCGCTTGGCCTCCTGCTTCTCGCGAATGATGCCGCGGATGCGCCGGTCTCCGATCGTCATCACGAACTCATTCACCGCGGCGTTTTGTGGCAAGGGAAAGACATACACCGCCTCGATCTTGCTCGAGAAGGGATTGTGGAATTGCTGCGTGACCCCGACCGTCGCGAGATAGCCGTCGATGTCGGCTTGCACCTCCGTGTGCTCCAGCGGCATGGGGACCAACCGATCCTCCGGACCCTCGCGACCGCTGAGGGAGCAGACCGGAATCTTGCTGTGGCTGACAGAAACACGCCGGTCGCGGGCCGGCTCGTCCTCCAAACGGGAAATGACCCAGATCTCCTCCTCGCGGGGCGGCAACGCGGCAGAATCCACTTCAACACGGGCAACCGGCTCACCCGGAAGGGCGCGGCTCGCCAACGACTTGAATCGCGTTCGCGGCGAGGGCTGCGACGTCGGAGAGATCCCGCTCGTCTGCCGGCGTAATTCCATCTCAGCCTCCGCCATGGGCGCCGAGGCGGGCACGACCTTCCGGAGCCCCTCCTCTGCGGGCATCGGGAGACGCGTTGTTTCCTTCTTCGCGAGTCGTTCCGCCCCCTTGGCCTCATCCCTCGAACCGACGGCTGGCGCGGCGGGTTCGACAGTTTCCTCCGCCATCGCGGTCGCGCCGGACGGCGGGCTTGCGGGTCCGTGTCCCGTGTCTTCAGAGGCGCAGCCGGTCAGCCAAATGGCCAGGGCGGCAAACAGGGTGACGGACAAGGGCGCGCACGCGTCTCGACCGGTTTCCTTGGCGATGTGATGTCTGGTTTTCATGTTCGTTCCTTTGAGGTTGAAGCGTGGCATGGGGACAGGTTGAGGCATTTCTGGTTAGTCGTCGTTGCGCTCCTGCGCCGTGACCTCGGCGGGAACCCGCTCGCCCTCGAGAGTGGCGGCGGTCTTGAGTCGCACGATGAAACCGGGGTCGGCGTCGCCGCCAATTTGCAGGTGCACCGTGGCGATACGGGTGCGGCCGGTTGGGAGATTGTCGGCGGACGCCGTATTGAAAGCGGCGATGACAACCTGTTCGCGCTGGATGGCGCGGGGATCGTAGTAAGGGGCTTCCTGATAGGCGGGATGTTCGCCGCCCTCGACGCCGACGATCTTGACGGCCTCGGTGTCCGCGGCGAACTCAATCTGATACGCGGCCAACGGCTGGTCCACGGAATCGACGTAGATGTCCACGGCTTGAAAGCGAACGACCGGGGCGATCTCCTTCGCGCGCTGGGCGCCGAGCGGCCCGGCGAGCGCGAGTCCGGCAATGAGAACGAGAATGAGTTTGTTCATGCTGAAGTTCCTTTCCTGCTCAAAGTTTGACGGAAACACGGGCAACCCAGTCCACATCGGCGCGGTCGATGATCCCGTCGTTGTTGAAATCGTAGGCTGCGGGGACGACCTGGGCGCCTTCGATCTGGCGGGCGAGCGCGAAGGCGTCGAGAATGTCCACGGTATTGTCCCGGTTCACGTCCTCCCGGGCAAAGGCAGCCTTCGCGGCTGGCGCGGCGGTCATGGCTTCCGTTTCGGTTGGAGCGGAGGCTCCGGCTGCTTCAGCCGCAGCCAGTTCTGCGGTTTCCTGCGGCTCCGGCGCCTGATCCGCCTGCCGCGTCTGCGGGTTGGGCCCGGTCAGGGAGATCATCAAGACCACCGAGGCCGCGATGGCGACGCCCCAACCGGACCAGGCGATGATGTTGGAGCGCGGCGGTGTCCCGCTTTGGGGACCCGCCAAAAGAGCCCCCCCCTGGCCCGCGTTCAAATGCTTCCGCGCCGCGGCCATGATGGCTCCATCGACCGAGGGCGGAACAAAGATGTGTTCGTTATCAAGCTCAGCCAGCGCTTCGATCAACTCCTCGGGAGCCTCGATCTGCTCGTCTTGTTCTGGCCGATTGAATTCGTTCATGTTCACAGGTTCAAGCGCCGCAGGGCGCAATTGGGTTCACTTCACTTGTCAAAAAACTTTCTCGTCCGCTCATCCTTGCGCAAGGTGGTGAGCGCATTGTGGAGGCGGGATTTCACCGTGCCGGTCGCAATGCCCATCACCTCTGCAATCTCCCCCATTTTCATGCCCTCCACAAAACGGAGCAGCAGGACTTCGCGGTGTTCCTCGGAGAGCCCGGCCATGACCGCGGCCAACTGCTCCCGCTGATTCTCCAGGGGCGCGACCTCCTCCGGCGCCTCGACGCGCTCGCTGATCGACTCGTCGGATTGGAATCGCCTCGCCTTCTTGACCGCGGTAAGGGAGAGGTTTCGAACCGCCGGATAAAAGAAGGTCGTCAGCTTCGCCGTCAGCCGGAATCCGGGAAACTTCTTCAGGAAATAGAGAAACGTGTCCTGCAGGACGTCCAGCGCAAGATCGCGATCCCGGGTGAAACGAAAGGCCAGGTTCACCACCCAGTCGCGATGCCGCAAATACAGGACGTCAAAGGCGGAATGGTCCCCCTCGTTGACGGCGTCGATCAACTCGAGATCGCTCCGCAAATCAGACTGTGGGTCGGTTTCCACCTCGCGTGACGCATGAAGGATTTCAATCATCTTGCGCCGCGTTGTTCTCGGTTGCCATACCCTTTTAGGACGGTCGGGACCAAAAAGGTTCACTGAGCTTGGAATAAGAGTGGCGGAACCTGGGTCACGGACACAGCGCCCTCCGCGCCATGCCCCGACCGAAATGGCTCCGGACCTTGCCGCCAACGTGGACGCCCCGGATTCTCTCAATCGCCGTCGTCGCCAAAGCAATGTCGCATGAAGTCGCTGAGACCGTCGCGGCGGAAAGATTCGAGATCCCAGGGCTCATCGGTCAGCCAGTCGAGACGCTCTGCGGGCAGGAGATAGACCCAGGCTTCAATCAAAGCGCCGTCCGCCAGGCGAACTTTCCGAAGCTCGCGGGAATAGGGCTCGCCTTCAAACTCGTCGAGCCGCAGGAATTCCGCGTCGGACACCCCCTTGTAAACGCAACCCGGCATCTTCGCCCCAGCCAGCGGGGCCGCCCCCGGATAGGAGGCATCGCGGATTCGGCGCGGCGCATGATCCTCAAGCTCGGCCTCGCGGCCTGGTGGAACGCGGCCGATCACCGCGCGCATCACCTTGGCAATCCGCAGCGAGCCGTAGCAGAAAAGTCGACGATTCAAGGTTGTTCCCGGTTTCGCGGCCATCGTATTCTTCAACGCGATTCCTAATCCCCTTCCAAGCCTCGATCAATCCCTTCCACGAAAAAGATCAACCGCTTTCACGCCAGCGTCATGCCAGCCGACGACGGAGGAAGCCTTGACCGGCTGCGGACGCGGACCGGGTTCTCGCCGACCCTGTCGACTGGCCGCCGGCGCCGTCTCCGTTTCCGCGTGACCGTCGCGGCGGCTTGTGGCAAATCTGCCGCATGGCACGACTCACGCCAAAAGAGATCCGTACGGAGCTGGAATCCATTCCCGACTGGGTCCGCAAGGCCAGAACCATCCAGCGCACCTTCCAATTCAAGGACTTTCCCGCCGCGATTCGATTCGTCGACAAGATCGCCCGGTTGGCGGAAAAGGCATGGCATCACCCGGACATCGACATCCGCTGGAACAAAGTGACGCTCACATTGACCACCCACGACGAGGGCGGCCTAACCGGGAAGGACTTCGACCTCGCTCGCCGCTTTGACGCCAAAGCCTGAGTGTTTGGGTTTCAGGTTGCAGGGTTCCGCACTCCTGACTCCGAGCGCCACATTCCATTGACCTCGCCCGCGCACAAGTCGACCTCTGTCCGGCGGCGCAAGCCGCTGGACGCCGGACTCGCCTTTCGCAACGCGTTCGGCTACTCGCCCACGGTCATCACCCGGGCCCCGGGACGGCTGGAGTTGCTCGGCAACAGCGCGGACTACAATCAAGGCCTCGCCATGGCCGTGGCCATCGACCGCTCCGTCTGGGTCGCCATCTCACCGCGCGTGGACGGACAGATCGAACTTGCCAGCTCCGCTTTCCGCACGCGGGACAAATTCTGGCTGACCTCTTTCGAGTTCAATCCGAGCGCGCCCTGGACCGCGTTCATGAAGGGCGTCCTGGACCGTCTGCGGAAACACGGCGTCAATTTCAGCGGCTTCAACGCCTGCGTTTTCAGCGACATTCCCCGGGGTTCCGGCCTGGGCTCCTCCTCGGCGCTGACGGTGGCCACCGCGCTCGCCGTGCGGGAACTCTACCCCTGGCGCGTCACGTCGACCGGCGTCATGCGTCCGCCGACGAGAACCAAGGGAAAACTGCCCAAGCTCGGCACGAAGGAGGCCCTGCAGGTGGCGCGCTTCTGCCAGGAGGCGGAGACGGAGTTCGCCTCGACCAACTGCAACCTGCTGGACCCGATCGTGGCGCTCCGCGGCAAGGAATTCCACGTCGTTTCAGTCGACTTTCACCACCATTCGGTCGAACAGATTCCGCTCATCGACGATGTGGCGTTCGTGGTTTGTGAGACCGGGGTCCCCCGGAGGAGCGACGCGAGGGACCATCGGGAATTGCGGCAGCATTGCGTCTCGGCGGCGCGAACCTTGAGGGCCAGGTCGCTGCGCTCGGTCGAACCGCGCTATCTGTCATTGCGCCGCAAGCGGCTCACGCAGCGGGAATACGACTGCGCCTATCACATTGTCGGCGAGAACCAACGCGTGGCCTTCGCCGACCGCGCGCTGCGCGAGGGCGACATCGCCCAATTCGGACAATACCTGCTGCAGAGCCACGACAGCTGCCGGGATTTCTTCGGCAACAGTTCGCGCGAACTGGACCTGCTGGTCCAACTCGCCCGGGCGCACCCCGCCTGCCTCGGCGCCCGTCTGGCCGGCTCCGGCTTCGGCGGCGCCACGGTGAACCTGATCAAGTTCTCCCAACTGGAGGATTTCACATCCTCCATCAGCGCGCTCTACGAGAAACTGACCGGGCGAACAATCGAACCGATGTTCTGCCGCATCGTGAACGGGGCGGAATAACGGCCGGTCGTTGGCGAGTGGTCGCACAGACTTTTTCTTTGTCGAAACCGGTCTGACGCCCGACGATGGCGCGCAGCCAACGTTGTCAAACCAACATGAGTTTCCTATATCGCAAATTTCTTCGCTCCCTCCTGTTCACGATGGAGTCGGAGAAGATTCACGATCAGACCCTGAAGCGTCTGGGACAGGCGAGCCGCAGCGCGGCATTGTGCCACGCGGCGGAGGCGGTCTACGGCGCTCCCGATCTGCCCGTAAAGGCGTTCGGGCTGACCTTTCCAAATCCCGTTGGATTGGCCGCCGGCATGGACAAGAAGGCGGCGGCCGTGCCGATCTGGAAATCACTCGGTTTCGGCTTCAGCGAACTGGGCGGCGTGACCTGGCATGCGCAACCGGGCAACCGCAAGCCCCGCATGTTCCGCGCCATCGCCGATGAGGCCCTGGTCAATCGCATGGGCTTCAACAACCCCGGCGCCGAGGCCATGGCGGAATCGCTCAGAATGTGGCGGGAACGGGGCCGCTGGCCGGATCATCCGGTCGGGATCAACCTCGGCAAATCCAAGAAGACCCCGCTCAAGGACGCAGCCCAGGATTACCTGAACTCCTTCCAAGCATTGCGCCCCTACGCGGACTTTTTTGTCGTCAATGTCAGTTCGCCAAACACACCCAACCTGCGAAAACTTCAGGACAAGTCGGCCCTGGACGAGATCCTTGCCGCCTTGCAGGAGGTCAACGCGCCGCCCAAGGGCCGTCCTCCCAAAGAGGGCCACCCGCCCGAACGACTGCCTCGCCCCATCCTGGTCAAGGTCGCCCCGGACCTCACTTTCAGCGCCTTGGATGAGATCCTGGAACTGGTCGCCCCCCGCAAGGTCGCCGGCATCGTCGCGACCAACACCACCATCGCGCGACCGGACACCGACGATCCCCTGTCGCAACAGACCTATGCACAGGAGGGCGGGCTGAGCGGTCGCCCCTTGCGTGAGCGATCGACGGAGGTCATCCAACACCTGAACGACCAGACCGCCGGAAAGCTTCCCATGATCGGCGTCGGCGGCATCTTCACCGCCGAAGACGCCTGGGAGAAAATCAAGGCGGGAGCCTGCCTCGTTCAGGTCTACTCCGGTTTGGTCTACGAAGGCCCGTCGATCGCCCGGGACATCGTCACCGGCCTGAAGAACAAACGCTGGAAACGCAATCGCTTCGCTTGAGCGATTGGCGGGAGTGGGGCGCCGATTGCCGCGCATCCCGTTCAAGACAACGCGGCAGGCGTCGGGCCGGCCGCCGCCTCCTCCGCCAGCAACGCCAGACTGCCCATGATTCTGAAATAGAGATTGGTCAACCGTTCCACACAGGCTTCCGACTCCACGGCCCGACGCTGGATGGGGTCCATGTCGCCCGGCGCTTCCACTGAGACAAACCGGGCCATGCTGATGTTGCCATTGGCGTGATCGAAGGGATAGGGCGCATCACCCAGCTGGCGGATGACTTCCTTGCGCTGCCGGCCCAGCTCGGCCGCGCATTCCCTAAGCGCGACAATGAAGACGTCTTCATTCTCGTCGCACAGGTCGTCCAGCAGCGCGCCCATTCCAGCCAACGTTTCCCGCAACTGCAACAGCGGCGGGATCGCGTTCCGAAGCGCTGACAACCCTGCCAACAGGCGCTCCAACGCGCCGAAATCGCCTGAATGGTCGGCCGCCAGCGCCAAGGAAACCGCCAGGCGCCGCCTCGCCAGTTCGTTGAAGTCGGTCAATTCCCGGCGCGATTCGCGTATGACCGAGGATGCCTCCTCCAACCTCTCAAGGACGCTTTCCTGCGAAATGCGTGACTCCCGCCCGATGCGCGCGGAAAACCGGCGCCCAGCGGCAATCAATGTCTGCGCCCGCAGCGCCTCCAACCTGACGCTGTCCGCATCGCCAAACCGTTCAAACGCACTCGCGATTCGCGCCGATTCTTCCGTCATCCGTTCCTCGATCGCGCGCAACTCCTCGCTGAGTCCCTCGGCCTCCCCCGCGTTTGCGGGAAGTTCGTCGACCGTCACAAACAAGGGCCGCAGGATCGACAGGCGCCCCAGGAAGAAGCGCTCGCAGGCCTTGAAGGAGGCGATGTGCCCCGAGGCCCTCAGTTGCCCGTTCGGCGCCAGGCAATCTTCGGAAACCGCCTGAGTCATGAACCGCCGATAGAATCCGAGGGTCGCGCGTCGGGCGAGGGACTCCCAGTCGGAGAAGAGCTCGGTTGCCGGAGCCGCGAGCCGGAAGATTCCCGGCGCATCGAGAGCCCGGACAAAGGCTATGCGATCCGCGTCCGAGGGATGCGTATCAAACAGGCCGGTCCGGGTTTCCGCGGACGCCTCATCTCCGAAACCTGTCGTTTCCTCCCGCAAATCCGCGGTTTCCTCCGCAATCAGATCGGGCAGGTTCTGTGAAAGCCGTTTCTCCTTCCATGTCTCCCGCAGCAGTTCCAAGGCCCGGATCTGCCCCGCTCCGAGCCGCTGCAACTGCGCGCAGGTTCTGACAAACTGGTCGCTCCCGGCGAATCGGGCCTCCCATGCGTCGGCGTCGTGTTCCATGTGACGCAACGCAAAGCAGCTCAGGAGTTGCCCGATCCACATGAGAGCCCAGAGCACACGACGGGTCAGCCAGATGCAGAACATCGCCAGGTAAAGCGGCGCGCCGAGCGGGAAATCGGCGCTCTTGGCCGTGCGCTCCAGCCAGAGATCCCATTGATCGCGCTCATGCACAACCCGGGAGAACCAGGCGTTGACCTGCCGGATCACAAAGGTCAATCGCATGCCGGCTCCCTGGGCGAAATGGCCGAACTCATGGGCAAGCACGCCGCCGAAGGACCGGAGGTCCAACCCGGCCGCCAAAGGCAGACCAATGATGAGTTTCAGGTCCTGACCCGCGAGACTCCGCCAACCGCGCCGGAAACTGGCCGCCGCGTTCACCTCGCAATCGATCTCAATCTCCCGGGGTTGGGGCGCATTCACCAGGCGACAGATGCGACCGACAAAGGCGCGCAGGGCGGGAGCCTCCTCTTCGCCCAAGATCAGGCCGCCCTGCGGTTCCGGACGACGCGCGAAGAGCGGCTTGACCATGAACAACATGGCGATCAGGCCGACCGTCAATGGAGCCAGATAGGCAAAAAACGCTCCCGCGCCGCCGCGCGACAGGATGTCCGTGTGCTCGGTCGCGTGATAAAGCGCCGCCCATCCGCACAATCCGATCAACGCCAGGTAAATCAACGGAAGCAGCGCGATCGCAATCGCCGCAGCCAGCAGTCCCAGTCGATAAAGCGGCGATAGACCGAGCGGCTTCAAACGATCTGCCTCAAAGGCGGCGAGAATCTCGTCCAGTTCCGGAACAGGCCGCTCATCCCGGCGCTCAACGCGACCGGAAGCGTCCGGGATCGGTTCCGTCGCGTTCATGCAGGCGGAGAGGCAACAATCGGAATCAGGGCGCGGTGGCGCATCGCGCGGAGCATGTCCAAGTCGCTGCGGATTGTAAATGTGGAAGGCGGGCGCTAAAGAAACGCGTCGGCGCGCGTCCTGTACCAGACGCCCGAGTTTTCATGAACCCCGCCACTGAGAAGCAACCCTGCCCCCGCAAGGTCCTGGCGCTTTACGGCCTCTCCGGTCTGCTGAGCCTCGGCTGCCAGGTGGTGTGGTTTCGCATGTTCGCGGACCGCTATGGCGCCACGTCTTTCACCTTCGGCTTGGTCGTCCTGTGTTTCATCGGCGGGCTCGGTTTGGGCGCCTGGAATGGTCGCCGGTTCGGCCGCTGGCTGACCGCGCGAACCGGCCTCCAGTCGCCGTTGCGCCTCTACGGCGCGATGGAATGCCTGGTCGCCGCCGGGTTGCTCCTGTCCTTCTTGTTCCAATGCATCCCCTTGCCGGCAGGCGGGGAACCCTACAGCTTTCCTCATGCAATCGATGGCGGCCTCGAAGTCTGGCGGTTGAAGGCGGTCTGGAAACTGATCATGGGCGCGACGGCCCTGGTCGTCTTGACCACGCCCTGTTTCTTCATGGGGACGACCTTCCCCCTGCTATGCCAAGCCTTCTCCCGCAACGCGCGATTCCCTTCGGAGCTCTACGCCGCCAACACCCTGGGAGCCTGCCTGGGCGTCGTCGCCTGTGAGTTTCTGCTGATCGCCGAACTCGGACACCAATGGACGCTGGTCCTGTTGGTCGCGCTGAATGCGGCGTTGGGGACGTTCTTTCTGGTCGGGAAAGCGGGAGAAGCCCCGGATGAAAGGAGCGCGGACATCCCTGTCCGCAGGATGGAAGCCCGGAATGACGAAGCGCGCGCACAGGAGAGCGCCCGATCCGACGAGCAGGATGTGGATCGGCGCCCGGCCCTGCCTTTGACAACCGCGCTTGCCCTCGCCGGCCTGAGCGGCCTGGCAACCGGGGCATTGGAGGCGGACCTGTTCCAGCAGATGCGCTTCTCCGGCTACGTGTTGTCGGCGGGGATGTCCTTCGTTTCCTTCTGGGCGATCCTCGCCATCTTTCTTGGGAGCCTTACCGTGCGCGCCGCGGCCCGGTTGCGCCTGGGTTGGATTCGCGTCGGCGCGCTGTTGGCGCCGGCGGCGTATGTTGCGGCCGTCCTGTTTCGCTACGAGCTTCGCGACGGGATTGCCCGGCGATTTCTCCCCTACGAGTTGGAATCGGCTCCCGTTCGCAACCCGCACTACCTCGACGCCGGGCTGACGCCGCTGTTCCTGTTCTCGGGCGTCTTCGTTTTCCCCGCCTTCTACCTGTTGTCATTGATCCTGCCCTGGATCTGCAATCAATTGCAGGCGGCCGGACATCGACTGGGCAAGGCCTACGCCATCAACACCTTCGCCTTCTGCATCGGATTGTTCGGCTTCTCCTTTCTCGCGCCGCGGGCGGACATCTTCTACGCGTTCAAGCTGTTCCTGGTCTTTTTCGTCATTGCCGCCGCGACAATCGCCGCCCTGGGCTCAGGGGAACCGCGCGCCGGGCGAAAGTTGCTCTTCGGCGCCGTCGCGGTCCTGCTCGCAGCGGGCTTCATGCCGCGCGGTTTCGACGAGCGGTTCTTCCCGGAGCATACGGCGGAAAGCATCCAGGGCGTTCGCGGCCTGCGCAGCAATGGCGCCAGCACAACCTATGTCGTCCAGGATGCGAACTATCCCGGCGAACGCCTCTACTTCGACGGCTACTCCATGTCGGGCACCGCCCCGGGCGACCAGCAATACATGCGCCTGATGGCGCACTTCCCTCTGCTCGCCCAACCCAACCCCGCGGCCGCCCTCCAGATCGGCTTCGGCGTCGGCAGCACCGCCTCGGCCATCGCCTTGCACGACAGCATCAAGCAGTTCGACATCGTCGACCTGAATCACCAGGTCCTGGCGACGGCCTCGGAGTTTGCGGAGAACAACCGCGGCGTCCTGCGCGATGCTCGCGTGCGGCTGTTCCACGACGACGGACGCAACTTCCTACGACTGAAGACAGGCAGCTACGATCTCATTACCAGCGAACCGCCGCCGCCGATCTTTGAGGGCGTCTTCCGGCTCTACTCCCGGGAATACTATCAGCTTGTGCTGGACCGGTTGACGCCCTCGGGAATGATGACGCAGTGGCTCCCCATGAACCAGCTTTCCCAGGAGGCGGGCGATTGGATCACCCGAAGCTTCGTGCAGACCTTTCCCTACTCCCTGGCCTTCATCGGCTACGCCGAACACGTGATTCTGGTCGGGGCGTCCCAACCCATCTCCCTCGACATGCTGGAACGCCGCCTGACAACCTCCCCCGAAGTCGCCGGGGAATTGGCGCGCTTCGGCCTCGGGTCTCCCGCCCACGTGCTCGCCCGTTTACTGGCGGACGACGCCTCGCTCAAACAGGACTTCGGCGAGGGCCCGGTAATCCGCGACGCGCGAAACCGCTTCAGCCACCTCATCCAGCGCGCCGACCAACCCCGCTTCCATTTCCGGCCGGCCGCGCTTGTCGAACGAATGGGAAATCTCCGTTCGCGGAACGCCTTGATCGCGATCTGGAGCAACCCGGCGGCGCTGTCGCAGGTCGCACCCGACTACCCGTTTTGGATGATTCGACCGGAGGAATAGCCCCGCAACCCCCGGCAACGATCAATAGGTTCCCTTGAGCGCAATCTGGAAATAGGGGGCGCCATCGCCGTTCAACTGCAAATCGCGGTCGACAAATCTGAAACGGCGATCGATCACCCAACCGCCCTCGATGATGGCGGCGATCTTCTCCGTCACCTTCCAACGAACGCCGCCGCCCGTCCGAACCTCACGATAGAAAACATCCTGGTCATTCAGATCCGGCCTCCCGATCGGGTTGCCGAAATCCTCGGCGACCCGGTAGCCACCGCCCTTGAACTCCGCGCCCGCAAAGACCCCGACCTCGGGCGAAACCTGGTAGGCGATCTGCGGTCGCGGCAAAATGATGTCCACACGCAGATCCTCGGTCGGCGTCCACCTCGCCCCGATGCCGCCGATGAACGGGAACTCGCTCTTGGGATTCGCGATCAGGGCCAACGCCCAGGCCAGCTTCTCCGATTGGGCGTAAATCAGACGCATCGATAGCGGCGCGTTGAAATCCTCGATGTCAATGTCCCTGAGATCGCTGTAGATGCCGGGATCCACCTCGGTCTGCAGGATCCAACGGTCGGCAATCCGCCAGTCCATGCCCAGATTCACCACCGCGGATTGCAGGCGGCTTGGAATCGGCGTTGCGGCGGGACGCCCGAAATCATACCGCTCCCACTCAACCCCCGCTCGGAGCGAGACCTTCTTCGAAACGGGAAAGGACTGACCGTAGCGAATCCGCCAGTGCGTGGTCTCGATGTCGCCGAGATTGATGGCCCCAATCTTGATCGGCGAATCGGCTACAAACGAAAACTCGGTAGTAGACTTGGATGAGCCATAGGTCCATTCGGGCCTGCCCTGCCCGGTTGGTTCCGCAGCGTCAAGGGAGCCGGCGACCACCGTCGCCAACAGACAGATCTTCCAAGGAGATTTCAGCATCCGGACAGCCTAACTTCGATTCGAGCTGACGCAAGCGGCTCCGGAAAAATTCGGTCAACCATTCAGCCAGGCGTCCCGATGCTCAGCCACGAAGGCGTCGTCATTGAGCTGCGGGTAAGCCGCGTGGATGCGATCAATCTCCTTCTTCTGCCCCGGACTGAGGACCTCGGCGGGGTCAAGACACCACGTCCCCGCCAACAAACCCTGCCGACGAAGGACTTCGTGCAGACCAGGAATGCAGCCGCGAAACCGGTTCGCCGCATCGAACAGAACCGCATTGCAATCCGTAACCGCAATCGCATGCGGCAGGACATCCTCGGTCCCAAAGCCGAATGACTTACCGCCGGCGGCCCGGCTCTCCTTGAGCGCCTCCAACCATTCAACCGCGCGCTTCGTCCACACCGCCCAATGCCCCAGCAAGCCGCCGGCAAATCGTCGCGTCACCTTGCGGCCGTCCACCACGAACTTGTGCGGCGTCAGGAGGTCGACGACGATGTTGTCGTCGTTGCCCGTGTAGAGCGCGATATCGTTGCGTCCCGCTTCCGTCACCGCGCGGATGACATCAATGGTCTGGTAGCGATTGAACGCGGCTATCTTGATGGCCGCCACGTTCTCGATCTCCGCAAAACGCCGCCAGAAGGAATAAGGCAACTCCAGACCGCCGACCGCCGGCTGCAGATAAAAGCCAAACACCGGCATGACCTCCGCAACCGCCCGGCAATGGGCGAGTATCTCGCGCTCATCGCAGCCTCTCATGGCTCCGAGATTCATGAGTCCGGCATGATAGTCCATCCCGGCAAGCAACTGCGCCTCGGCGACGGCCTGCTTCGTCCTGCCGCAGACGCCGCCGACCCGAACCAGCGGCTGCCTCCCCTTGCCCGCATCCGCACGGTCCATTTCCTCCGCGGCCAGTCGCAGGACCGGCTCAAACAATCCGTGTTCCTTGTCGCGAATCGCAAACTGGGTCGTGTGCACCCCGACCGCCAATCCGCCCGCGCCCGCCGCCGCATAATAGCGAAACAGCGCGCGCTGGCGCCGCTCGTCCAGCTTCCGGTTTCGGTTCAAAGCCAAAGGGCAGGCCGGTATGGCAACGCCACGATCAAGGATGCGTTTGATTTTCTTTTTCATGTGCGCGGTTTCACTGGCGGACAAATCGAACCGGGGCATTGTGGCGAAAGGCGCGGCCATTGTCCAAATGACATTGGCGACCAGCCGCCGCCTGCTGCCGCCTGCTGCCGCTGGGCTTGGGACAGCGGTTTTGCGCAATGCCAACCCGCATCGCCATGGCATGCGCGCACCGCTGCGGTTGGTCTCCGACGGAACCGCGCCCCTTGCTGTCTTGCCTGTCCCCCGCTGATTCCCGCGCCTCGCCGGAGGTTCGAATTCCGCTTTGACACCGGGCTGGGGGGTTGGCAAGGTCGCGCCTCGTTTGAACCAACCGGGGCAAATATGGACGAATGAACGTCACATTCCACCCCTAGAAAGCACCGATTTTATGTCAGAACTAGTTGGAAATCTCTTGGTCGCTCAATCGGGCGGGCCCACCTGCGTCATCAATGCCAGCGTGGCCGGCGTCGTCCACGAGGCCGGCAAGCACATGGATCAGATCGAAGAGATCTACGGCGGCCGCAACGGCATCCTCGGCATTCTCAACGAGGAATTGATCGATCTCTACGAGGAGAAGCAAAGCTCCATCGAAGACCTCAAGCACACTCCCGGCGCAGCCCTCGGCACCTGCCGCTACAAAATTGATTTCAAAGGCAATCCGGAAGCGGCGGCCAAGGATATGGACCGCCTGTTCCGTGTCTTCGAGGCGCACAACATCCGCTACTTCTTCTACGCTGGCGGCAACGACTCCCAGGACACCGCCCACAAGGTGCACCTCGAGGCCGAGAAGCGCGGCTATGACCTCCGCGTCATCGGCGTGCCGAAGACCATCGACAACGACCTCCCCCATACCGATCACACCCCCGGCTACGGTTCCGTCGTCAAATATAATGCAACCACCGTCATGGAGGTCGCCACGGACATCGCCAGCATGGCGACCGACGCCGGCGCCTGCGTGATCATCGAGGTCATGGGTCGCGCCGCCGGCTGGATCGCCGCAGGAACCGTGCTGGCCCAACAAAACTGCGAAGCCGGCTCCCCTCACATGATCCTGCTCCCGGAAATCGCCTTCGATCAGGAGAAATTTCTCGAGAAACTGAAGTCCATCATCGACGAGAAGAAGTTCGCAGTCATCGTGGTGGGCGAAGGCTTGAAGGACGCCAAGGGCAAGGAAGTCGCCGCGGACGCCACCAAGGTGGATTCCTTCGGCCATGCCGTACTTTCCGGCGCGGCCGACTACCTGAAGGACATCGTCGAAGAGAAGCTCGGCACGAAGACCCGCACGGTGAAGCTCGGCTACGCCCAACGCGCGGCGGCGCACTTCGCGAGCGGCACGGACGTCGAAGAGGCCTTCGCCTGCGGCGTCTCAGCTGTCAAGGCGGCCATCGGCGGCAAGAGCGGCTATATGGTCACGCTCAAACGCACCAACGCCGACACCGAGCCCTACGCCTGGACCACCGGCCACCAACCCTTGGGCGACATCGCCAACGTCGAGAACCTCATTCCGCGTGAGTGGATCACCCCGGACGGCTTCCTGCCCAACGAGAAATTCATCAACTACGCCAAGCCGCTGATCGAAGGCGAACTCAACGTTCCCATGGTCAACGGCCTGCCCCGCTTCGCCGAACTCTCCCGCGTCGCCATCGACAAGCAGTTGCCGGCGCGCGGTTCCGCCGAAGACGTCGCCGCTCCCGCTCCGGCTCCGGCTCCCGCTGCCGCTCCCGAAGCGCCGGCCACCGACGCAGAAGGGGCCGCCGAACAACCGGCCTGAGTCTTTTCTTCCATCCCAAACCAACTTCAAAGGACGCCCCACCGGGCGTCCTTTTTTGTTTCACGCCGGGCCGAGACACGAACCAAGCGCCTGGAGAAGCGCACATCAGTTAACGCACAGACTCAGTTCGCAGCCCGAAGGCGACCGGTTGATGGAGGTCGCGGGAAGGACGACGCCCGGGAACTACGGAATAATCGGAAAACACGGAAGGAAATTGGCGTGACCTACTCTGAACCGCGACATCGACGCCGTCATCCGAGATTCCGGGTAGTCCGTGTATTCCGTAGTTGAAATGCCTGGGCTTGGGCAAGGCAGTCGGGTAAGCGCGAGACGCGAACGAGGCTTTCGGAGACCCGCAGCCCGAAGGCAACCGGTTGATGGAGGTCGCGGGAAGGACGACGCCCGGGAACTACGGAATAATCGGAAAACACGGAAGGAAATTGGCGTGACCTACTCTGAATCGCGACATCGACGCCTTTATCCGAGATTCCGGGTATTCAGTGTATTCCGTAGTTGAGATGCCTGGGCTTGGGCAAGGGTAGTCGGGTAAGCGCGAGACGCGAACGAGGCTCGTCCGCCCTTCTCCGGGGCTGACAAATCCCGCAGGATTTCTTAAGTACCCGAGTCTCATGAAAGCCTCCGCAACCCGTCTCCTCTGTCTGGCCGTCATTGTCTTCCTTCAATTCACGGTTTCCGCCCAGGAATCCAACCCCATCCGGGTCGGCATCATCGGACTCGACACCTCGCATGTCATCGCCTTCACCAAGGCGATGAACGACCCCAAGGCCGCGCCGGAAGTCGCCAACTGCCGCGTGGTCGCCGCCTATCCCAAGGGCAGCCCCGACATCGAGAGCAGCGTCAGCCGCGTCCCGAAATACACGGAGGACATTCAGAAGCTGGGCGTGAAAATCGTCGACTCGATCGAGGACCTGGTGAAGCAGGTCGATGCAGTCCTGCTGGAAAGCAATGACGGACGCCCGCATCTCGCACAGGCGCGACCGGTCATTCAGGCAGGCAAGCCGCTGTTCATTGACAAGCCGATCGCCGGCTCGCTCAAGGACGCCATCACGATCTTCCGCGAGGCGAAGAAGGCCGGCGTCCCCGTGTTCTCATCCTCCTCACTGCGTTACGGCAGGAATACCCAGGCCGCTCGCGCCGGCTCCCTGGGCAAGATCAGCCACTGCGAAACCCACAGCCCGGCCAGCATCGAGAAGACGCACCCCGACCTGTTCTGGTACGGCATTCACGGGGTCGAGTCCCTGTTCACCGTCATGGGAACCGGCTGCGAATCTGTCACGCGAACCAGCAAGGACGGCAAGATCGTCGTCACCGGCAAGTGGAAAGGGGGCCGCACCGGAATCTTCCGCGAGGGCAAGGGCTACGGCGGCAAGGCCAAGGGTGACAAAGGAGAGGGCCCGGTCGGCTCCTACGACGGCTATCGTCCGCTGGTCGTGGAGATCGTGACGTTCTTCCGCACCGGCAAGCCGCCGGTCAGCGCCGAGGAAACCCTCGAAATCTACGCCTTCATGGAAGCCGCCGACGAAAGCAAACGCCAGGGCGGCGCGGAGGTGATGCTGGAAAGCGTGATGCGCGACGCCGCGGAAGGCGTGGCGGACGCCCTACCGCGAGTGAAAGGCCTGTCGCCGGAGGAGTCACTCAAGGCAATGGTCGTGAAGCCCGGCATCCGCGTGGAACTCGCGGCGGCGGAACCCCTGATCCACGATCCGGTCGCAGCCGCGTTCGACGAGCACGAGCGCATGTATGTCGCGCAGGTTCCCGCCTACAACGCCTATGTCCTCAAAGACTTCGATAAACGAGGCTCCATCGCCATGCTGGAGGACACCGACCGCGACGGACGCTACGACACCAGCGCAATCTTCGCCGACGACTTGGACTACCCCACCGCTGTGGCCTGTTGGGATGGTGGGTTGTTCGTCGGCGACGCGCCAGACCTGCTATGGCTGAAGGATACCGACGGCGATGGCAAGGCCGACGAACGCAAGGTGGTCTTCACCGGATTCGGCAAGGACAAGGCCGGCGAATCCCATCTGAACTCCATCTGGTGGGGACTCGACAACCGCTTCCACCTCTCCACCAGTCTTGCGGGCGGCAACGTCGTCGCCACGGCGGCAAAGGGAGCCAAGCCCGTTTCGGTCCGCGGACGCGGATTCATCTTTGATCCACGGGACTTGACGAAGTTTGAACTCACCACCGGCGGCGGACAGCATGGCATGAGCGTCGACGACTGGGGACGCGTGTTCACCTGCGGCAACAGCAAACCGGCATTGACCCTGATGTATGACGACCGCTACATCGCCCGCAACCCCCGCCTCAAGGCGCCCAAGGCCGAGGTCAACATCGCTCCCGACGGCAAGTTCACCCAACTCTTTCGCATCAGCCCGCCGGAACCCTGGCGGCAACTGCGAACACGCCTGCGCAAGACCGGCAAGTTCCGCGGCTCCGACGAAGGCGGCAAACCCTTCGGCTTCTTCACCGGCGCCACCGGCATCACCATCTATCGCGGC
>CAZFLK010000048.1:0-34146 GCA_964519245.1 uncultured Verrucomicrobiota bacterium | reverse complement strand
CAAGCGCCGTACTTTTCGCCCGCCCGGCGCCGCACTTTCGGACCGGCGTTCACAGTGTTGAGTACTTTTCGAGGATCTTCTGATAGCTCCGGATGCCTCGACATCATCACCGGCCAAGCTCCGAGATGTCTAGAAAGGGACCGGAAGAGGTCTGGTTGCCGCTTAGCCAGGTTGTTCAGATGGTTTATCAAATCGATTGAGATCATCGACAATGCACGAGCGGCCGCGTGATCGCCCTGCTCGGCCCAGCGAAAAAGTTCGCCAATCATCTGGCGAGACTTCCACGCCAATGCATCTGTAAAGGAACCGCCCATAGGCGTGGGCGTCCACCTGAACGCCTTGGATGATTCCTCGGAGCTCGTTGGATCGTTCTCACACAGGATGTCTCCGGGAAGCTCGAAAGCCTCTGCTTCGGACGGGAATCGATGTTCGATTCTGTATTCGCGTGATCCGGATATTGCGAACTCCCTGAGCAGGTCCTCGAACACGGTTTGAGATAAACCATGTTCACTTGCTGGTGTCTTGCTGTTGTTCAGGGCAGACTCCTGAGGGGCGGCGTTCTTTCGATAACGGTCAAAATCTCCCGCTAAGGCGGCGGCCATCGCAGGGTCCAACAATTCGTCTTCAAGTGACATGATCAACTCGCAAAGTTCAGTTTCGCTGCCTGCCGCTCTGCGTGTTCGTTGCTCAAGTGGCCGTAGACCTTGCCGATCAGGATGCCACCGTCCTTATGGCCGACCCAGCGGGCGATCGTCATGTAATCGATTCCCGACATGACTGCCATTGAGATGAAGAAGTGGCGACAGTCGTGGAAGCCGAACGTCGGCAACTTCGCTTCCTTGCGTACTTTGTTCAGGGTGTCACGGAATGACTTGGCCCGGATATCCTTGTCGCCGCGTTGTGCGGAGGGGAACATCCAATCAGTGTCCGGAGCCCTGCGGGGCTTCATCTCTCCGAGATGTGCATCCAGTTTCGGGTTAAACTGAACGTGTCGTATCTCGTGGTTCTTGGAGAGCCCATCGGAACCGATCGTCAGAATGCCCTTCTCAAAGTTCACGTCGGACCATCTGAGGCGTAATGTCTCGCTCATCCGGGAACCGCAATAGGCCATGAGCCGAACGAAATCAGCGAACTGCGGTCCGTTCTTGAACTTGCGTTCCAGCTTGCCGTCATCGTCCTTCTTCATGGTCTCAATGGCAGCTTTGCAGAGATTGTTGATGTCAGCTTCCTTGAAGAGTTCGCGCTTCCTGGCGGTCCATTTCAGAGGACGCAGGTTCTCGGTTGGCAGGCTCTTCAACCAACCGTCATCGATGGCCTTGTTCAACACATTACGCAGGACGGTGATCCCGAGATTGATTGTTCGGCCGCTGATTCCCTCCTGTTGCCGTTTTGCGACAAAGTCATTGATCATGGCTTTGTTGATCCGGTTCAGTCGGATCGAGCCCAGATGCTCCTTCCAGTGGTTGAGATGCCCACGTTCCGTCTCGATGGTTCGGGGGTGCTTGGCATCCTTGACCTTCTCGTAGTGGGCGAGGTAGGCGTCGGCGTATTCACTGAACTTGGGTGTGCGTTGTAGAACCGGCAGAGAATCACGGACACGGTCCACCTTCAATGCCTTCAGCGCGTCCTGGGCCTGCGGGACAGTGGTAACCGGGTTGTTGTCGGCGTCGGTTAGCGCGACGCGTTTGACCGTCTTCTTCCCGGTTGCGTCATCGACGACCGTCAGTCGGCCGTAGAACCGGCCGTTCCGTTTGCAGAGACCCCGTATTGGCCGCTTGCGGCCATCGAGGACCTTCTGGTATGTTCCGCGCCGATGTTTGCGAGCCAGAAAAGACTGATCGGCGGCCTTTCTTTGGGCTTCTTTGCCGTTCATAGCGTTAAAGTGTCACAAAAAGTGTCACAAAGTCAACGCTTTGATCAGCTGGAATGTGTAACTCGTTGACTATCAACATGCGCGAGTGGCGGAATTGGCAGACGCGCCAGATTTAGGTTCTGGTTCCCTCGGGAGTGAAGGTTCAAGTCCTTTCTCGCGCACCATCTTCAGGGTTCTTGACAGGCGTTCGAGAGAATCGCGAGAGTGACCGTCTCATGAATCGAAGAGACTTCCTCAAGACTTCGGGCGCATCCGTCGCCACCTTCACCATTCTGCAGGCGGGCTCGGCGCGCACCTATGCCGCGAATGAAAAGTTGAACATTGCGGCGATTGCGGCGGGCGGCAAGGCGGTCTCGGGCATTGCTGGACTTGCATCGGAGAATTTCGTCGCGTTGGCGGACGTGGACTGGGCGCGGGCGGCGGGGACCTTCAAGAAGTATCCGAAGGCGCCGCGTTTCAAGGACTACCGCCGGATGCTGGACAGGCACGGGAAGGAGATCGACGCGGTGATCGTGTCGACGCCGGACCATCATCATTTTCACGCTTCGATGGCGGCGATCCGGATGGGGAAGCATGTCTATTGCGAGAAGCCGTTGACGCACTCGATCTGGGAGGCGCGGACGTTGACCGAGGCGGCGCGCGAGGCCGGGGTTGCCACCCAGATGGGCAACCAGGCTCAGGCGAATGAGCAGACCCGCGTGGTGCAGGAGTTTGTGATGGATGGCGCGGTCGGGCAAGTGCGCGAGGCGCACATCTGGACGGATCGACCGGCCAAGGGATTGTTTGGGGAGTATTGGCCGCAGGGGGTGGGGCGTCCGAAGGACAAGCCGTCCGTCCCGAACACCTTGGACTGGGATCTGTGGTTGGGGCCGGCTCCGGAACGCTCCTACCACCCGGCGTATGCGCCGCGGGCCTGGCGCGGTTGGTGGGACTTCGGGACCGGGGCCCTGGGCGATATCGCCTGCCACTTTTTCGACCCGGTTTTCCGGGCCTTGAAACTGGGGGCTCCGGTGAGTGTCGAGGCGACCTCGACACGGATCAACGAGGAGACCTATCCGGTGGGCTCCATGATCACCTATCATTTCCCACAGCGCGGCGCCATGGCTCCGGTGAAGTTGGTCTGGTACGACGGCGGCCTGCGTCCGGCGCGTCCGGATGTCGTGTCAAAGGGCGATGTCATGGGGACCAACGGATTGCTGCTGATCGGCGATGACGGGGCCTTGTTGTCGGACTGGAATCAGTGGCGCCTGCTTCCCGAGAAGCGCTCCAAGGCCTATGGCGCGCCGCCGAAGAAGCTCAAGCGTTCGCCGGGGCACCATCAGGAGTTCATCGACGCCTGCAAGGGCGGCGAGAAGGCGGGGTCGAATTTCGACTGGGCGGGGCCCATGACGGAGACCGTCCTGCTGGGCAATGTGGCGCTTCGCCCGCAACTACGCGAGGATCTGACGAAGGACCGGCTGCTTTGGGATGGGAAGGCGATGAAGTTCGTTAACCATGAGGGCGCGAATGCCTTTTTGCGGCGGGAGTATCGGCCGGGTTGGGGCGGGTGAGGCGGCGGTGTCCGGGAAGCCTTACTCGGGGGAGTTGGCGGCCTGGCCCTGCTTGATTTCCTCCATGAGTTCGCTGGCTTCCCGTTGCGCCTGCGAGATCTGCTCGGGCATCAGGGCCCGGTCGCTGTCGGTCAGGGCCCGGCGGAGTTCCTCGGCGCCTTCGTTCCCTTGGCTGGAGGCGAGGATCGCCCACTTCAGGGCCTGCACAAGATCGAGATTCGCGCCCTGTCCCTGGAAGTGCATCATGGCGACATTGAGTTGCGCGTTGGCGTCGCCGGCGGCGGCGGCCTGGTAATACCAGCGGAAGGCTTCCTTGTAGTTCTGCGTCACGCCGAGCCCTTTGTCGTAGAGCACGCCCAGATTGAACTGGGCCTCCGCGAGGCCCTGCTCGGCGGCCTTCTTGAAATAGCGCAGCGCTTCGTCGTAGTCCTGGGGCACGCCGCGTCCCTCCACGAACATGCTGGCCAGATGCGACTGGGCCACGGGTGAATTTTGCAGGGCGGCCTTGAAGTACCAACTGAAGGCCTCGTGGTCGTCCTGCTCCGTGCCCAGGCCGACGTAGTAGCAGTAGCCGACAAACTGTTGGGCTTCCACGTCGCCGGCCTTGGCCTTTTCCAGGACGGACTCAAACTGTGTCCGGGCCTGGGGATCCTCCGATTCCGCGCGGGTTTCCAGGTGGGCGGCGTGGCCGGCAGTCACTGAATCTCCCGGGGCCTTGTTTCCTGCGGCTGTGGCCGCGTCCGCGCCGCCAGACCACCACGCGGCCAGCCGGGCGCGTTGTTCAGGAAAGAAGCGGCCGGCCAGGAGGTGGGCGACGCCGATCAGGAAGGCGACACTGAGCGCAAACGACAGGGTGCCCATGAAGACGTGATAGAAGACGCCATGGCGCGCTTTTCGCGGGCGGCCGCAAACGGGGCAGGCGGCAGCGCGACGGTTGAGCACGCCGCGACAGTCCGGGCATTCGATCAAGGGGCCGCCGGGCTTGAGCGGCGGGGCGGGAAGTTGCGCGGGTTCCTGCTTGGAGGGTGCGGAAACAACGTTGACCGTGACGGGCGAACTCTTCTCGCGCTCGAGGCGCGCGGCATTCGGGGACGGGGGCGGGTCGAGAGTCACGTTTTGCGGGTAGTCCGCCGGGCGACTCATCTCCGGTTCGTCCTCCGGCTCCGCTTTGGGGCCGCCCAGAATGGTCTCCACACCACAATGCGGGCAATCGACTGCCCGGGCGACATCCGTTTTGGCGGCTTCAAAGCGTTCGCCGCAGTGTTCGCACACGTAGACCACCATGGGTTGGTCGCCTGACTTGCCGTGAACGGAGTTGCTCATTGGGGAGATGATAGCAAATCGGAGCCGATTGTTGTCGCGAAAAAAATGTTGTTCGGGGGGCCGGTCAAAGGGTCACTGATCGGCGCGCTTCAGTTCGGAAGTGAGTTTGCGATAGGCTTCCTCCGGAATGCGCCGCCAGAGTTCCCGCGGTCCGTCCGGCGGGGCCAGCCCCAGGATGTTGCGGGTCGTTGCGACGACGCGTCGTTCCCGCCACGCGCTTGGGCCCGAGGGCTTCGTTTCGTGGTTGAGCACAATGACCTTGCCGTCCCGCAGGCTCCATGATCCGGCGTGGTTGTTCGCGATCCTGCCGTTTAGGACGAGGACGATCTCGAATGAGCCGTCCGCCTTGAGCCGCAGCAACTGCATGGCGTCGTCGGCGGATGTCTGCCAGGCGCCCGTGAGGGCGCTCATGGACGGCTCCAGGGGACGCTCCCATTCCTCGCGCGATCGCTCCTCGATGGGGCCGACCTGATCGACGAACCATTTCCCCAGCACGCGGATCTCCTCCATCTGGTCGCGATTCAGCGCGGATTTGCGCAACGTCGCGTCGAGTTTCGGAAGCACCTTCCATTCGTTCTCCTGGAGCAGCAGCATGATGGGCAGAATGCTGGGACGGGTTTGGAACTTGGGGCGTCGTTGTTCGATGATGACGACAGCGCAACCCTGGGTGGCCCGGGATTCGTGGTAAAGGGTTTCCACCTCCTGTTCCTGCAGGGTCTTGGAGTATCCGGCCAGGCCGCGTCGAACGGTGGCGCGGTCAAGCCCCTCGATCCGGGCGGTCCTGGCCATGGCGGCGTCGAGGTCGCCGGTCTGCATGGCTTTCATGTAAGCCCGGACAACGGGTTGCGGTGATGTTGGGACGGGCGGCGGCTCCGCGGCGCCCGCCTCAATCGCGAGACAGAGGGCCAGGGCAGACAAGGCGATGTCGGCAATTGTTCGTCGGGGAGGGGCGTCGAGGGCGCGCTGCATGGGTTCTCTGGTCATGATCCGGGGGCGGTGATCCGGGGGCACGATGGCCGAGGTCACGCGAGCCTTCAATCCAATTGATGCCCTGTAGGAACGCTTCCGGCTTCCGCGGCTCCGAGGACGCGTCCGACCAACCGGCCGCTGGTCAATGCCCAGCCGATATGCAGCCCGTGTCCCCAGAGGATCTGACCGCCAAGTCCGTTCTGCCCGACGGCGTAGAGCCCGGGGATGGGGTGGCCCTGTTCGTCGAGCGCGCGGAGGCTCTCGTCGATGGCCGCGCCGCCCTCGGTGGTCGTGAACCAGGCCTTGGCCGGTCCGAGCAACACCCAGCGCAGCCCCTTCAATTCCTCGGTGTCGCCCTGGCGTCCGAAAGGATCGCTGGCCATGCGCTTGGTGTAGCGGTTGAAAGCCTGGACGCTCTTGACGACATTCTCGGCGGGCAGACCGGCGTTGGCCGCGACGACATCGAGAATTTTCGCGGTCGAAGCGATATCCGGGCGCAGCCTGAGGTAGTCCTCGACGTAGGCGTAGGCGATTTTGGGCGCGGTGGAAATGAAGTTGGGCCAGGCGGAGTAGCGTTTCACGAGTCGCTCGTCCAGCAGGATGAAGGCAGTCTTGTCGGTCTGCTTCGCGACGGCGATTTCGCGGCCGGGCCATTCCTTCTCATTGCAGAATCGGCGGCCTTCCTTGTTGAGCAGGATGGCGCCGTGGTCGAAGAGGGCGTTCTCGGGGTGTTGCCACGTGACCAGCAGTCGCTTGATCAAGGCGTTGATCATGAACTTCGGGGTGTAGTCCATCAGTCGCCCCATCAGTCGCGCAACCGGACCGCTGGCGGGCAGCAATTGGTGAAAGGTTTTGCCGGGCGGCGGAATGAAGCGCAGTTCGGGGCCGTAGGCGACGTCCATGTTCAGGAGTTGCGCGCCGGCGGATTGGGCGAGCAGGTGTCCATCGCCGGTCGCGTTGGGGTTGATGCCCTCAATCTCGGAGAACGCGGCGCCTTTCACCTCGGCGATGATCTCCGGGGAATTGGCGTAATCGCCGGCCGCCAGGACGACCCCGCGTCGGGCGCGGAACTCGACCTGTTTCCTGTTCTTCAGAATGACTTCCACGCCCTCGACCCGGTCCACTGGTTGCAGCAGGCGGGAGACGGCGGCGTTGCAGCGGATTTCACCGCCCAGCTTCAGCAGGGCGGCCTGCAGGGCGGCGATGTAGGCCTTGGCCGCAGGCACGACATTGTGCATGCGCGGAACGCGGTTGGGTGGTTCCGGCGACGGACCGTAGAAGGAGAGTCCCATGCCGGCGAGCCATTCCAGGGTTTCCGCAGTATGACTCAGGAAGAAGCGCCGCAGCGCGGCGTTGTTGCGTCCCTCGATCTCGGGCGGGGCGAACTTGCCGGCGTCCTCGGCATGCGCTTCCAGGTTGTCGTCGATCTCGTTGCGTTGTTGCAGCGCTGTGCCGTTGGCGGTGAAGGAACCGACCGCGATGCCGGTCGTGCCGCCGAGGCGTGATTGTTTCTCGAGCAACAGGACGCTGCAGCCGGACTCGGCGGCGCTGACCGCGGCGGCGAGTCCGCTGCCGCCGCCTCCGACTACGATCACGTCATAAGTTTCACCCATGCCCTCATTCAATCCCGGGCTCTGCGTCCCGGGTAGCTGTGGAGGCGATCGGTCTCCAGCGTGTCCTGCAGGAAGGCCTCGAACTGTTCGAGGCAGAACGTCTTGCCTCGCGTCAGCAGGATCAATCCGTAGAGGCACGCGTAGTCGCCATCGGGAACGTCGTGCTTGAGCCGGCGCGATGACTTCAACCGCGCCTGCACACGGAGCTCCATCTCGTCGTTTGAGGCGATCGCCCAGACGGAACGGAGGTCGGCGGCGACATCATACTCGCCGAGTCCATACTTGCGTTGGAGGGCCTTGCACGCGACGGAGAAGGGCACGAGCGACAAGGCGGAGAACATTCGCCGAATTTTCAGATCACTTCGAGCGGCCATGGGGCGACTGCGTTGAGGGACGGCAGGGTCAAAGTCTTCTACATCTCTCGAGAAATCGCAATCCCGATTCCTGGGGGCGACATCGGGTAGCGGGCTCCGCGACGACTACTCTTTCGCGGTATTCTTCGGCACGATGATGAGTTTGCCGTCCTTGATCTCGATGCGTTCGAAGCGATCCAGGGCTTCCTGCTCTTTCGGCGACAGACGCGTGTCCTTGGCCATGTTCTCATTGCGGATCTGCTTCATGATATCCTCCGGGACCTGTTTGCCATTCACTTCCAGGTCCTGGAGGTAGGCCTCGATCCGTCCGTTGACAATGGAGACCTTCATGGCGCCCTCGCCATTGAGGAAGCGCCCTCTCAGGATATCCAGGCCGGTCTTGTCCGCGATGATGTCCAGCGGGACGCTCAACTGCGCCTGGATCTTGTCGCCCTCGATCTGGACGTGCACCGGTGGTTGGTTGTTGGGGAACTGTCCGCGTGCGGCGACCAGCGCATTGATGTCGTCGTCGGTCAACTCAAGCTCGAGGGAAGGTTCCTGATTGGTCAGGGACTGGGTGAAGGTGTCGATCCGGTCCTCCAGAGCTTCGATCTCCGCGTCGGTGTAGACGACGACTGGCAGCTTTTCTCCGGTCTCGGAGGTGAACTCCGTCACCATGGCGTCGGCCTTCTTGTAGAGCCACCAGCCGCTGAAGCCCATGGCCACCAGGCCCAGCAGGCCGGCGACCGCGGCGATGATGCATCCATAGAACCAGCAGCTCTTTCCCTGCTGTTGGGGCTGATTCAATCGTTCGAAAGGCACTTTTTCACTCATTTTGGCTGTAATTCGGTCTGCGTTGGTGGCGCGTTGCCGCCGGTTCAAGTGACTGAATCGGAAGGGCATCGGGTCATCTGCCTCTCCTCGATCCCGTCAATGTGACGAACCAGAGCGGGCAGCATCCTACACCCTGCCTCCGGTTCCCGAAAGCCGCGAGTCGGCGTCCAGGAACCAAGAACCAAGAACCAAGAACCGGGCATTGCCAATCGCGCTGTCGCCCCGCATTCTCCGCGTGTGTCCGGACTCATTGCCATCGTTGGCCGACCCAATGTCGGGAAATCGGCCTTGTTCAACCGTATCGTCGGGCGTCGCATCGCGATTGTTCACGACGAGGCGGGAGTGACGCGTGACCGCGTCAGCGCCGAGGCGGAATGGAGGGGGCGTCCTTTCACCTTGGTTGACACCGGCGGCATCGGGTTGGAGCGCGGCGAGAAAACCGACGATGTCATGACCCGGGAAACGGTTGGGCAGGTGGACGTGGCCATCGAGGCTGCGGACGCCATCATCTTCGTGGTGGATGTGCAGCAGGGCATCGTGCCGTTGGATCGGGAGGTCGCTTTTCGCCTGCGCGAGGCCGGCCGGCCGGTGATCGTGGCCGTCAACAAGGTGGACACTTCGAAGGCGGCCCCCGGAGTGGATGAGTTCGCCGAATTGGGGTTCGACCAGATCTATCCCATCTCAGCAATTCATGGGAGGCATATCGAGCCGCTGGTCAAGGCGGCCTTTGACCGGCTTCCGGCGCGGACGGAATCGTCCGCTTCGGACGAGGAGGGCGATCTGGACAACGCGGAGAACCGCTTCTCCAACATCTGCATTGTGGGGAGGCCCAATGTCGGTAAATCCTCCATCGTCAATGCGCTGACCCAGTCGGACCGTGTGATCGTCAGCGATATTCCGGGGACCACCCGCGATGCCGTGGACGTGCCCTTTGAAGTGGAGACGGATGGCGTGCGCCAGAAATACACGCTCATCGACACCGCCGGCGTGCGCAAGAAGCGACGGGTGGACAACACCATCGAGTTCTTCAGCGTCAAGCGGACGGAGTCGGCGATTGAGCGCAGCGACATCGTTGTGCTGGTGATCGACGCCGAGGCCGGGGTCACGATGCAGGACAAGAAGATCGCGGACAAGATCACCGAGGAGCGAAAGGCCTGCATTCTGGTGGTCAACAAGTGGGATTTGGTCGGCGATGCGGTGACCGAGGCCCGCAAAGAGCAGATCGCGGAGCGCAAGCAGAAGAAGCGGCGGGGCCCGGACACGCAACCCGAGGCCACGTTGGCGGAGTTCGGCGAGTGGGTGCAGGGCAAGATGTTCTTCCTGTCCTATGCGCCCGTGATTTTCACCTCGGCGAAGTCGGGTTTTCACCTGGATCGCCTGCTGGAGTCCATCCGCTACGTCGGGGCGCAGCTGCGTCAGCGCATTCCCACCGCGCTGCTGAATCGCACCCTGCGCGACGCCATGGAGAAGCATCCGGCTCCCACCGAGGGCAACGCGCGGTTGAAGTTTTACTATGCGACGCAGACGGACGACGCGCCGCCGACGATCCTCATGTTCGTCAACCGCAAGGATTTGTTCACCAAGGACTATGCGCGGTTCATCGAGAAATCGCTGCGCAAGGCCTTTGGTTTTGAAGGGTGTCCTGTGCTCATTGTTGCGAAGCCGCGTCCGAAGAAGGTGGAATCCATTCGTCGGGCGAACCCGAAAGCCAAGAAGAAGCCGGCGTCGAAGAATCATCCCGCCATGAAGAAAGCCGCGCCCAAGAAGGGCGGCAAGGGCAAGGAACGCCCCAGTCGCGGTAAGCGCGGAGTGGGGCGGAAGAAGTGACCTCGCGCCGCCAATGAGGGCCTTGATTGAATTTTGACTTTCGGCCAGAGTCCAAGCTTGCATGAAAAGAAACCTATTCGTCAGCTCGATTCTTCTCCTTGTCATGACCGTCGCCAACCTCTCCGCCGCCGACGCCAAGGCGAAGCAGAAGCGGGTGCGCAAACCGAATCCGGCCATGGCTCCGATCAAGGATGTTCCCGGACTGCCGCGCGTCCTGCTGATCGGCGATTCGATTTCGATTGGCTACACGATTCCCACCCGTGAGGCGCTCAAGGGCAAGGCCAACGTGCATCGTCCCCGGACCAACTGCGGTCCGACGACCCGCGGGTTGAGCGGGATTGACGAGTGGCTTGGGGACGGCAAGTGGGATGTCATCCATTTCAACTGGGGGTTGCATGATCTCAAATACATGGGGCCCAATGGCGAGAATCTCGTGCCGAAGGAGAAGGGCGGTCATCAGCAGGTCCCGCCCGCCGAGTATGAGAAGAACCTGGAGACCCTGGTGAAGCGGATGAAGAAGACCGGCGCGAAGCTGATCTGGCGCAACACCACGCCGGTCCCGCCCGGAGCCAAGGGCCGTTACGTCGGCGATTCCAAGAAGTACAACGAGATCGCCGCGAAGGTGATGAAGCGGCACGATATCCCGACGCACGATCTCTACACGATCAGCATGGCCCGCATGAAGGAAATCATGCTCCCCGCCAACGTGCACTACACCAAGGAAGGCTCCGCGGTGTTGGGCAAGGCCGTGGCCAAGCGGATTGAGCAGGCGTTGAAGGAGTAGGGGCTGCGCGTGAGCGCGACCTGAGTTTTCGCATCGGCGAATTCCAATTCTCCGTAGCTGACTAGGTGACGAGGCTCTCGCTTCCTGCCTCCGTGGTCCGCAGGCGCGGGCGCTTGGTTTGAGCCTCCCGCCTTCGCGCGCTGCGGCGCGCCAAGCCTTACGTCGGCTGCTACGGTGTGCTTTCGTTTCCCTCGGGCTTTCGCTGGTTCATCTGAACCTGGCGGCGGGACGCCGCCGGATCCCGCAGCCGGGACGGCCGCGCTACGCTGCAGAGCCGGCTCCGTCCTGAATCCGCTTGCTCGCGCCGGATACGGCCAACATGATCCGAGCATGTTCTCCCGATTCCTGCATCTCACGACGGGCTTTCTGATTCTCGCCTCGTCTCACTGGCTCCTTTTTCCGGCTCACGCCGCTTCCCGTCCCAACGTCGTTCTGTTTCTCGTCGACGACATGGGCTGGATGGATTCCGGGGTCTATGGCAGTCGCTATTATGAGACGCCGAACATGGATGCGTTGGCGGAGCGGGGGATGTTGTTCACCGACGCTTATGCGGCCAATCCGCTATGTTCGCCGACCCGCGCCAGCATCCTGACCGGCAAGTATCCGGGGCGTCTGCGTTTTACGACGGCGGCCGGTCATACCCAGCCCACGCCGCAGGACGCCGAGCCTTATCCGGAGCGGGCCTCGCCGGCGTCCAGATTGATCAATCCCCGGACCATTCGCCATCTGCCCTTGGAGGAGGTCACGGTCGCCGAAGCCTTTCGCGACGTCGGTTACGCCACCGGTCATTTCGGCAAGTGGCACCTGGGTCTGAATCCCGAGCACTGGCCCGACAAGCAGGGTTTCGAGGTGAAGTTCCATGGCGCGCCTGACCCGGGTCCGCCGAGCTATCATTCACCCTACCAGTTCAAGGCCGGCAACGTGGCCGACGGTCCGAAAGGGGAATACATCACCGACCGCTTGACGGATGAGGCGCTCAAGTTCGTCGAGGCGAACCGCGATCGGCCCTTTCTTCTTCACCTGTGGCAATATGGCGTGCACGGCCCCTGGGGACACAAGGAGGAACTGACCCGGCGCTTTGCCGGCAAAAAGGATCCGCGCGGGAAGCAGGACAATGCCATCATGGCGTCCATGTTGAAGAGTGTGGATGAAAGCCTGGGCCGCCTGGTGGCCAAACTTGAGGAGCTCAAGCTCACTGAACGCACCATCATCATCTTCAGTTCGGACAACGGCGGCAACATTCACAGCAACCTCAAGTCCGACCGCAAACGAGGCGCCAACATCCGGCCGGATCATCCCAAGTATGCGCAGATCCAGGATTACCGGAAGTGGGCCGGCTACAAGGCGCCGACCAACAATCATCCGCTGCGCAAGGGCAAAGCCTGGCTTTATGAGGGAGGGATTCGCGTGCCGTTGATCGTGGTGTGGCCCGGACAGGTAAAGGCGGGTTCGCGGAGCGCCACGCCGGTGTCCTCGATCGATTTCTATCCGACCATGATTGCCATGGCCGGAATCGAGAAACCGCGAGGACAGGTCGTCGACGGGCTGGATCTGGTTCCGTTGCTGACGGGCGAGGGCGGGATCGAGCGCCCAGCCCTGTTCAACTTCTTTCCGGGCGGCGGCCCGACCAAACCCGGGGGTATCACGGTTCGCGAGGGCGATTGGAAACTCATCCGCTGGTACGAGACCGGACCGGAGTTCCCCGAACTGCACGAGCTCTACAACCTCAAGAATGACCTTGGCGAAACGAAGAACCTCGCCTCTGCCAGGCCGGACAAGGTGAAGCGGCTCAATGCGCTGATTGCCGAATGGGTGAAGCGCGCCGACGTGAAAGAGCCGAAGCCGAACCCCGCGTATGATCCGAAGTTCCGGCAGCGACAGAATGCCCGTGCCAAGGCCGTGGACAACGATCTCAAGGGCTGGGTTCCCAAGTCGGTTCGCGCTTCCGTGGACAGGGATGGCCTGACGCTGGAAGGTGTGGGCAAAGCGCCGTTCATGGCCAACGTACAGTTTCAAAAGTTGAAGCAGGCCGGGCCTTACCGACTGGAAGTCCGTTTTGCGGGAGCCGGCTCGGGCTCAGGGAAGATTCAGTGGCGCACCACGGAACAGGAACGGTTTCCGGAGCAGGGACAGGTTCAAACCTTCGAGGTCGAAGCCGGTTCCAAGCGGTTGATCGTGGAAGCTCCGGTCGAAGGCAGGCTGCGACACATTCGTTTCTATCCGCCGGTGGCCGACGGCCCGGCGACGATTCAGACCATGCGCCTCCTGCCCGCCCAACACGCCGACGCCAAGCCGTTGGTCAGTTGGGATTTCAGGAAGCGGTGACGACTGTATTTTGAGTTTCATCAACGCCGGGTTATCGATCAATGTCCTGTCATGTCGCTGCTCACGCATTCCCAGACTCAATCCGCGATCAAGGCCTTGGATGAATTCCTTGCTGCCGCTCCCGGCGAGGACGGTCGCTCATTGTCTGAGGCCGGCGACGAAGTCGATGAACTCCGTCGCCGCGCCATCGATCAATCGATCCGCCCGCTGGTCATGGAGTTTCTCTCCGAGAGCGTCGATCTGGCGGATTTTCGGACTCGGATCATCAGCCTGAATCAGCGGAACGATCACTGGGGTTTTCTTCGCGCCGATGGGCGCGGATTCTTCGAGGCCAGCGTCGTCGTTGCGCCGGATATCAAGGAATTCGAGCGGGAGATTCGGGAAGCCATTGCAGCGCCCACCTCGGAGAACGGGGCGCGCGACAAGCTCAGTCGATTCATCAGTTTTGCAGAGCGGCACGGCGCCGCATTGGGTGCGGAGGGCGGGCCCGCTGCCGGCAGCATTCCCTATTTCCTATCCTGGTTCTGGCAGGTTCAAGACCGCGACACCTGGCCCGTGCAGCATCCCGATTGCGTTGATGGTATGGTGCCCCGGAAGCTGTTCGTTCCCACCGCCGATCTCGCGAGTGACTACCTGGTCTTCAAGCAGACTTACGAGGAACTGGCCGACGCCTTCAAGAATCGTAGCGGCCGTTTCTACGGGCACTACGAGGTCGAGCGCGTGTTTCGCCACGCGGCGGGACGGGAATGAGGTCAAATTTCGAATGCTGAACACCGGGTTTGCATCCAACTCCAAAATCCCCTTGAATGCCCGCTCCCATGAATAAAGTCATCGCCACCGCTCTTTCGATCCTCATCGCGGTTTCCTTCGCCGCTTCCCCATCCCTTGCCCAGCAGAAGGGCAAGGGCAAACGCCGTCCGGCGCGCAAGCAGTCCGTCGGCCCCCGCGTCAACGAGAACAAGGCCACGCCTATCGACCGGATCACCGCGCCGAAGGGATTCAAGGTCGAGTTGATCTATTCCGTGCCGGGCGAGGACAAGGGTTCCTGGGTCAACCTCGGCCTCGACAACAAGGGGCGCATCATCGCCAGCGATCAGTTCGGCGGATTATATCGCTTTCCGGCCCCGGCGCCCGGCCAACCGCTCAGCCCCGGCGACATTGAGAAGGTGCCCGCCAACATTCGCGCGGTGAACGGCATTCTCTGGGCCTTCGACGCCCTTTACGTCGCGGTCAACGATTACGAGCGCAAGATCGACAGCGGCCTTTACCGCATCACGGATTCTGACGGCGACGACAAGCTGGACAAGGTGGAGAAGCTTCGCGCGATGGAGGCCCGTGGCGATCATGGCGTGCACGCGCTGCTGCTGTCGCCTGACGGCAAGAAGATCACGATGATCACCGGCAACAACACCGAGCCGACCAAGGCGAACTCTTCCCGCGTCCCGCTGAACTGGGGCGAGGATCACCTGTTGCCCCGCATGCCCGATGGCCGCGGCCACAACCGTGGCCGCCTCGGCCCGGCCGGCATCATCTACAATATCTCTCCCGACGGCAAAGACTGGGAAATCGTCTCCTCCGGCTACCGCAACATTTTCGACGGCGCCTACAACCGCGACGGCGAATTGTTCACCTACGACGCCGACATGGAATACGACTTCAACACGCCCTGGTATCGTCCGACCCGTGTCAATCACGTGACCAGCGGCTCCATGTATGGCTGGCGCAACGGCACCGGCAAGTATCCGGAGTTCTATCCCGACAACCTGCCGCCCGTGATCAACATCGGACCCGGCTCGCCGACCGGCGTGACCTTTGGCTATGGAGCCAAGTTTCCGGCGAAGTATCAGGACGCGCTCTACATACTCGACTGGAGTTGGGGCAAGATCTACGCCGTGCACATGAAGCCCGCGGGTTCCACCTACACTGCGACCAAGGAAACCTTCATTACCGGCGGCCCGCTGCCCGTCACCGACGCCATCATCCACCCGAAGGACGGGGCGATGTATTTCGCGATCGGCGGTCGCCGCGTGCAGTCCGGGTTGTATCGCGTGAGCTACGTCGGCAAGGAGTCCACCAAGCCGGTGAAGCACAAACCCTATTCCAACCAGCTCGTCGAGCTTCGCCATGACCTGGAGAGCTACCACACGATCAAGCATTCGAACGCCGTGGTGAAGGCCTGGCCGCACCTGGATCACGAGGACCGCTTCGTTCGCTGGGCCGCCTACACCGCCATTCAACATCAGCGTCTCGATCTTTGGGCCGAGAAGGCCCTGCGCGAACCGGACCACGGCAAGCGCGTCACCGCATTGCTCGCCCTCGCCCGCTCAACCGGCACGGATCCCTTCCATCGCAACGACGACACCCCCAAGGTGGACTTCAAGATGCGCGACCGTCTGCTGGCTTCGCTGGGGCAGGTTGATTGGAGCAAGCTGAATGAATGGCAGAGGATTACGCTCGTGCGGACCTACGAGATTGTCCTGAATCGCTTCGGCAAGCCGGACGACAACTCGGTGAAGAAGATCGTCGCGCAGCTCGATCCGCAGTTCCCGGCCCCCAGCTTTGCCCTCAACTGGGTCCTCTGCGAGACGCTGGCCTTCCTGCAGGCGCCGAGCGTCGCCGCCAAGGGCATCCAGCTTCTGCAGGAGGCTCCTACGCAGGAGGAGCAGATGGAATACGCTCGCTCGCTGCGCATGCTCAAGGCCGGTTGGAACAAGGAGCTCCGCACGGCCTATTTCGATTGGTTCCTCAAAGCGGCCAACTACCGCGGCGGCGCCAGCTTCCGCAAGTTCATCGAGTTCATCCAGAACGACGCCATCGCCAGCCTGTCAGACGCCGAGCGCGCGGAGTTGAAGGACGTGCTCGCCCGCAAGCCGGTCGTGAAGTCGCCCTTCGAGGTCATGTCCGAAATGATGGCGGGTCGTCAGTTCGTCAAGGAGTGGAAGCTCGAGGAACTCAGCAAGGCCGCGCAGAACGGCATGAAGAACCGGAGCTTCGACACCGGTCGCAAGATGTTCGCCGCCGGCGGTTGCTTTGCCTGCCACCGTTTCGGCAACGAGGGCGGCATGACCGGTCCGGACCTGACCGGCTCCGGCGGTCGCTACAATCCGCATGATCTGCTCGACCAGATCGTCAACCCCAGCAAGGAGATCAACGAGCAGTTTGTTCCCATCGTCCTTACCCAGACCGACGGCGTCACCCACACCGGCGTGGTCGTCAACCTCAACGGCGACGGCGTCACGGTGAACACCGACATGTTCGACCCCAACCAGCGCGTCAGCGTCGATCGTAAGAAGGTCAAGAGCATCGAGCCCGCCAAGGTGTCGCCCATGCCCGCCGGCCTGCTCAACCTGATGAAACAGGACGAAATCCTCGACCTCGTCGCCTACATCCTCAGTGGCGGGGATGAGAAGAACGCAATGTTCAGGTAAACGGCGCGGTAGGCGAAACGTTCACCAAGCCGTCATCGCCAGTCGCGCCTGATATTCCAGAACCGATGCGAGATAGCTCCACCAGGCCGGTTGCGCCAACGTGTCGCGGACGGTGGCGGCGGGAAGGAAACGCCGCATTTCCTTCAGGAAGTCCTCACGCATTGCGGGATCGGTCTTGAGGCTTTCGAGGCGTTTTTGAAGTCGCTCCCTGAAATCGGCCTGTTTGCGCTGGTGGTCGGCGATCTTCGCCGGGATCAACGCGGCGGGCTGCGTCACCCCTTGCTGCGCGAGCCAGACGATGTCCCATAGGTCGCGGTTCTTCAGACGATTCTCGCGGAAGGCGAGGGCGATGACCTTGTCCGCCAGGATTTCCTCCCGGCTCTGCGCCTGGAGGATCAGGCCGGATGTGCCGAGGTCGATGCCGTAGACATTGCGCAGCATCATCGGGCGCGGGTCGTGGCTGGGAATGGCGCAGATGTCCAGATGGATGCGCTGCGCGGGCAGATGCCGCCGGCCGGGGCGCGTCTCGATGACGAGCTTCCACGTGGAGACATTGCCGCCGGTCTTCTTCGGTTCGCTGACCTTCACGGGAAGGCCGTAACGGACCTGCAATCGGTCGGTGAGGACCTCGGCCAGGGAATCGAGATCGCTCTGCTGGAAATCGGCGCCTCCGGTGAAATCCAGGTCCTCGCTCAGACGCGGCGAACCGTGGCAGGCCCTCAGACAGGTTCCGCCGATGAAGGTGAGGCCCGCGAGCAGGCCGGCTCCGCTCATCTCCCGCAGGATGTCGTGATGCAACAGTTCCTTCTCCACCACGGGGCGCAGGACTGCGAGATCGGCGCGGGAGCGCAGTGCCTCGTCCACGAGCCGGTCAAACAAGCTCATGCAGAACCTCCTCGTCCACCAGTTCCAGACTTCGACGCGTCGCCTTCATGTCCCGCAGCGCCTGTCGCACGGAGGCCCGCCAGAGATGACGGTCGGGATCGTAGACCAGTTCGCCCGCGACATCGTCCGGTCGTTGCGCGGTGTGCACGAATTCAATGTGTCCGGAATCGCCGCAATCCACCACATGGCTGCGGCCGGAGGACATGAGGCTGATCCAGTTGATCGGAGTCTGGGAGATGACGCCGACGTCGCTCAGAACGGTTTCCAGGCTCAGGTAGTTGAACGCGTCGGCCCGCAACCGCGCCGCCGCGTGAAAAAGCAGGTTGCCCGGCGGGTAATCCGCCACCGGGTAAAGGTAGATGCCCTTGCACACGCGCCGGAGCAATCCGCCCTTTGCCGCTCGCGACAACAGCACCGCCAACTGCCCGCACTCCGGCACGGCAGCCGCCAGATCGGTCGTCGTAAAGATGCAATGCTCCCGGTCTGCGAGGGAACGGAGTGTTTCACCTAGTTGGCGGAGGGGCTGCACGAGGATGACTCTACAAAACATTGCATAAAGTGCAATGTTTTGTGCTGTTGAGGTTGCGGTTTGAAATGCCGAGAAACAGGGCAGGACTGATCGATCGTTCAGGAAGCCGCCGCAGAACTCCTTGCCGTCATCGTTTTTGTAGGAGTCCCAGAACTCAGCCAACTGCTGCTCCACTTCGTCGCGGATATCCTTGGGTTGTCGGCCGATGAGCTTTTCGATTTGCTTTTCGATACTCATTTGGATGGGGAGTGTGCGTTTTTGGAAAGTAAGATGTTCAGATATCCGCGATCAACTGTTCGACCAATTTCATCTCACGACGGTAACCTTTGTTCTCGGGGTAAAACTCCTCCAGAGCCCCGAAGGATTCCTCAATTTCGTCGGACTCACTCTAGTTGTAGGAGTCCATTCGATGCATCGCGATCAGGATGAACAGCTTCGGCTGAGGATCGTATTGTTCCGCCATGATCAACGTCGAAGAAATCCGTTCGATGCCGCTGCATGACAAGCTTCGGTTGATCGAGACGCTTTGGGATGACATCGCTCGTCGGGAAGACGAGCTCGAGGTCCCTCAGTGGCAGAAGGATCTGCTCGACGAGCGTGAACGGTCGGTGGAATCGGGCGACGCTAGGTTTTTGGATTGGGACGAGGCCAGGCAACAGATCGCCAAGGCGACCCGATGAAGCTTCAGATCCTGCCGCAGGCGCGCGACGACCTGATCGAAGGATTTCACTTCTACGAGGACAAGGAGGAAGGGCTCGGTGATTACTTCTTGGCCTGCCTGTATTCCGATAATGAAGGCCTCTATCGTTTAAGTCGCGCTTCGAGATCCGCGGGCGCAACGAAGATGAATGCCCGGCCCGCCCGGCTCTGCTCAAGGAATCCGAATTCCGACAAGCCCAGCAGGTCTGCGCGGGCGGTCGCATATGAAACGGCATGGCGCGAGCGATGTCCGGCGATGTCGTAGAAATGTCCGGGATGCCTCAGCGCATGCCCGATGATCGCCTGTTGGCGATGATTCAATCCCGGGAGCGATCGCAATGCGTCCAGGCAGGACCGCGTTTCGATTGATTTTCTCGCGACGTGGGCGTGCAGTTCCTTGAGCGCTCGTTTGATGATCTCCGCCTGATGAAGGATGAAGTAAGTCAGGTCATTTCCATCCGATTCCGTATGGAGGAAGGCCTTCCCATATTTCGCCGGCGCGTTGCGGAGGAATTGGGAAATTGAAATGAACTGAAACAACCAGTATCCGGCGCGCAACATGGCCCAATAGAAGAGCGCACGGGCGGTGCGACCGTTTCTATCCACAAATGGATGATCGTAGGCGAGCCAAAAGTGAAGGGCGATTCCCCGAATGACGGGGTGAATGAAATAGTCGGGGGTCCGCCCGTTGGCGAAATCACACATGGCTTCCATGCGCGACGCCAATTCTTCGGAAGGCGGCGGTTTATGAAAAACGGTGCCCTCAAAATCGGACACAACCCTTGGCTCATCGGGCCAGCGAAACCTGCCCGCGCCATCCGCCACATCCAATGTGTTCTCCGAAATCTGACGATGAATCGTGAAGACCATTTCCGGAGCGAGAGGCTCGCCCTTCCATTCAAGAATGCGTTGCATCGTCACGTAATTGTTTACGATCATCTGCTCATCCGGATCCCGCGGTTTTCGGCGGTCCGTCAACATCTTCTTCGGGACACTCAGACCCTTTGGCGGTTTCCGAAAACGAAGTTCGTCCCAATGAAAATAGCGGCCCCGGCTGGTTGGACTGGCCACCGCTTCCATTATGGCAAGCATTCTCCCCGGATTCGGCAGTCCGGCCAACAGCTCTTCGTAGGGACGCGGGGATTGAGGCTTTCGCACGACAAACTATCAATTTATTTTCAATTGATAGTTTGTTGATAGTTCAGAATCTGAGTACATGTCTCTTACACACTAGATGGTGCGGGTTATCGAAATAGCCCACAATACTGTGTGGTCTTTCATGATTTCAAACAAACTGGGTCCGCATGATTCAAACTTTGGACTCCAACCCGTGGTCACTTTTTGGATTCTGGTTGCATCATCGGAATGAGCCGGATTGAAACCAGGCTGTCGGCCATCCATTCGGTGTGCGCTTCGTAGACATGGGGATATTTCCAGGAACACCGCCGCCCTGCGAATCAGATTTTCAATCCTCCAACAGGAACTGGAAATCCTCGACGGTGAGGCTTTGGGAGAATTTCTCCTCGCCGAGGACGTCTTCGGCGAGCGCCTGCTTCTGCTTCTGAAGCTCGCGGATCTTCTCCTCGACGGTGTTCTTGATCAGGAGGCGGTAGGCGATGACCTTGTCGGTCTGGCCGATGCGGTGGGTGCGGTCGATGGCCTGGTTCTCCACGGCGGGATTCCACCAGGGATCGAAGAGGACGACGTAGCTGGCGGCGGTGAGGTTCAGTCCTGCGCCGCCGGCCTTGAGTGAGATGAGGAAGATGCCCGCGCCTTCGTGGGCCTGGAACTCATCGACCAGCGCGCCGCGGTTCTCGGTGGAGCCGGTGAGTTTCCAGATCGGCCATTCGTGTTTCTTGAGTTCGGCCTCGATGAGGTCCAGGGCCTCGACGAACTGGGAGAACACCAGCAGCTTGACGCCTTCCTCCATGAGCGGTTCGGCGAGTTCGAGCAGGGATTCGAGCTTCGCGGCCTTGGCGCGGGAGGATTCGCGGATGAGCTTGGGGTGGCAACAGATCTGACGGAGACGCAGCAGGGAGGTGAGGAAGTTGAAGCGGAGCTGGTTCAACTGTTTCTGCGTCTTGACCCCGAGCAGGAGTTGGCGGGCGCGCTTGCGCTCGGCGTCGTAGAGCTTGCGTTGCTCGCCCTCGATCTCGCAGTAGAGGTCCTCCTCGATCCGGTCCGGCAGATCCTGGGCGACCTGCGACTTGGTGCGGCGAAGCAGGAAAGGACGCACCCGGGAGGACAGTCGCAGCCGGGCGAAGGGATCGTCCTTGGCGTTGTAGAGCTTGCCGAATTGTCGTTGTCCGCCGAGGACGCCGGGCATGGCGAAGGCGAGCAGACTCCAGAGGTCCATCAAGCGGTTCTCAATGGGGGTGCCGGTCAGGATGAGGCGATGTTCCGCAACGAGCGCGCAGGCGGCTTTGGCGGTCTGGGAAGACGGGTTCTTGATGTTCTGCCCCTCATCCAGAATCACCGCCGTGAAGGAAATGGACTTCAGGGCCTCGCCGAGCTTGCGGAGCGCGGCGTAGTTGATGATGTGGATGTCGGCTTCATCGGCGCGTTTGGGAAGTTCCTTGGCCGCCGCGCGATGCCAGACCCTTGCTTTCAGACCCGGTGTGAAGCGGCCGGTTTCGGCGTGCCAGTTGTCCATGACGCTCTTGGGGCAGACGACGAGGCAGGGGCCGGTTTCGCTGCGTTCGCGCAGCCACGCGATCCAGGCGAGGGTCTGCAGGGTTTTGCCGAGGCCCATGTCGTCGGCCAAGATGCCGCCAAAGCGGTTTTCCGAAAGGTAGGCGAGAAAGTGAAAGCCCTCGATCTGGTAGGGGCGCAGCTTGGCCGTCACGGTCTTGGGAACTTCCGGCGTGACGCGCGCCTGGATTTCGTTGACGCGGTTGCGCAGTTGTTCGGCCTGTTCCTCGGGCAGGAACTCCTGCGCGGCGGGAGAGGCCAGTTGCAGGGCGTGGATCCGCTGCGGTTCGGAGGACATCTGCCGGGGATTGAGCCCAAGGCTTGCGAGTTGTTCGTCATCTTCCTCCGAGAGCTCGAATGCCAGGCGTCGCCAGCCCTTGTCGTCGAGGCGGACCCAGTCGCCCTTGGCGTTGAGCAAGAGTTCGATTTCCTCGTCTGTCAGATCGTTGTCTTCGATGTCCAGCTCCACCTTGAGGTCGAACCAGTCGATGCCGGTTTCCTCGATCTCAAGGCGTAGGGAACCGGCGGTGGCGGGCTGGTTGAAGGCGGCGAGTTCGCCTTCGAGAACAATTTCAATATCGTCGGGCAGAACTTCCAGCCATTCGCTGAAACGCTTGGGGAAGTTCCGGTTGACCTGGATACTGAGGCCGTGTTGCCAGTTGAAGCTGGCGCCGATGGAGTCGAAGATTCCCGGGACGACCGAAAGCGCCGAACGGCCCAAGACGCGGACTTTCTCTGCGGGATCCGGCGATTCATCGGGCGCAATCTCCGGCAGCGCCCGGAGTTCCGTTTGCCACTCGTCTTGCCGCCAGGTTTCCAGCACGGTCCCGGCGTCATCGACAGCTTGGGCGATCAACTCGCATTGCTCGTTGTGGTCGCGGCGCAACCGGCAGGTCAGGCGCAGGCGCAATTGGACGTCTTCGATGCGGTTGGCAAGCTCCTCCGGAAGGCGGGCTCCGACGCGATGAAAGAACTCAAGTCCGACGGCGTGCTCCACGGCTTCGCGGGGCAGTGTGGCGCCCTTCTGCGGATCCAGACGTCGGGGATCGAAGGGCGGCCCTTCGTGGATGCGGCTTCCGACGACGTAGTATCCGGGTGTTCCGGACAGGGCGAAGCTGATGCCGGCAATCGGATCTCCGTTCTCCAAAGTGATTTCGGCGCGGTAGGCGCTCCCATCCTTCTCATCCTCCCGCACGTTCCAGATCAACTTCTCCGCCGGCCAAGCGAATGGTTCGCCGGATGAATTGACGATGGCGCCGCGCAGCGTCGGTGAACTCAGGATGTTGTGGAGCGCGCGCATGTCCTCGGGGTCTTCCCTGCGCAGCCTGTGGCTGTTGCCAAAGTAGGCCTTGTGATCCATGCGGCGGAGAAGCAGTTCGGAGCGGGTGTCGAATGGCAGCCGGTTGGGCTTGTATCGGTCGGTCAGGGCCTTGAAGTCCGCCAGGCTGAGAATGCGGAAATCCGCGGCGCGGGGGCGGCGGATCTCGAGCGCGGCGAACTCTGGTTTCAGGCAAAGGCGCAACTCATTCTCCTGGCGTTGCGCCGCTTCGCCGTCGGCAAGGATGAGCGCGCGGTTCCCGCAGAAGAAATCGCGCCATCCGTCGATCTCCCGGGCGCGATTCATGCGCTTCAGGTTGGCTGCAATGGGGGACAGGTCGCTGACATGGCCCATAAAGTCGGGGATGTCGCGTCCAAACTCCGCGGATCTCCGGTCAGATTCCAGGTGGTGATTCAGCGCATAGAGCCAGAATTTGAAATCGTCTTCAGGAAACTCCAGCCAGATCTTGACGCTGCCCCAGGATCTCAAGGGCGAAAAGACGCCGAGTTTTTCCAGCCAGGCGACCTGGGGATCGGCCCGGTCCGGCCGGAGTGATTCGTAGAGATCGGTCACCTGTTTCAGGTAGGCGATCTCGCGCTTGGATGCGGGCTTGCCCTTGGCGCGTTCGAACGCCTTCCGCAGAGCCGAGGGACGCGCAGGTGGCGGCGGCGTGGATGGGGTCTTTGACGCTTTTTTTTCCGGGCTGACATTCGCCTTGCCGCTTGCGATGTCCAGCAGGTTTTGCAGCGCGGCGTAGGCGTGTTTGCAATCGACGCCGTAGGGGCAGGTGCATTCCGTCAACCACTCGCCGTGGTCGTAGAGAGCATCGACCTCGTAGAGTTCCGTTCCCTCCACGTAAACGACGTAGTGTGTGCCAGGCTCGTGGACTTCGATGCGCTGGACCGCCCGGTCGCGATAATACTGCTTCCCGCGACGGCGTATCTTCGACGGAAACATATCGAGATACTCGGCGATCAGCTCGGGATCTACTGGAAGTGGAAAGTCGCTCAAGGGAGGCAGACATTATCCATTTCGCGGCGGTGGAAAAGTTTGGATTGGCAACGTTCGGAAAAACGTGATGTCCGGGGAAGCGATGAGGCGGGCCCAGAGGCGCAGCAGTCTTGGGGGGCGCCAGGGCGTTGCTGTTGAAAACTGGCGTTGGTTGCAGTTGACGCCCGCTTCGTCCCTTTCCGGGCCGGCGGCGACAAATTCGCCGCTACTTGGCGGCCGCCGCAGTCATTGGGCGACTTTCTTTTCCGGTGGAAACGGGTCCGGTCTCACCATTGGCAGAAGCCGATGCAGATTCTCCGTTCGCCCATTTGCCCTGGCGCCACGAACGATTCTCAGTTTCCTCTACTTCTCGTGAACCTGCGCGGTTTCGTTCTGGGAAACGTTTCGGAATTCGCCCCGCTACTTCGCCTCCGGCAGCTTCAATTCGAAGTGGGCGCCGGGTTGTTTGCTGTCGCTGTCGAGATAGGGGCTGTAGTCGTTGATCTTCACGGTGACGCCGTCGGGGTGGACTTGCATGAGTCGGAGGAAGCCGTTGCCGCCGTTGGGGTCGCGCTGGTAGTCGACGAGCATTTGTTGAACCGTGTTGCCGGCCTCGCCTTTTGAGCTGAGCAGGCCCGTGTAGCAGACGTGTCCGCTGAGGACGAGGGTCATGTTGGCGTGTTTGGAGACGAGCTTGTTCCACACATCCTCGCCGTCGTTGTAACCCCCTTCGGCCTTGGAGAGCGGGTAGACATCAATCCCGCCGGGCCTCTGCTTTTTTCCCACCAGCCGGCTCCGGTTGTAGCGAAAGTTGTCCGGCCGCAGGTAGGCGTGGGTGACCATGATGACCGAGCGTTTCGGATGCGCGGCGACGACCTCGTTGGCCCAGCGCAGAACGTCGTCGCGCGGACCGAACTCGAGTCCGAGGATCAGCCAGTCGCGCCCGCCGGCGGAGAAGAGGTGGTAATTGTTCTCGATGCGATCGGGCTCCTTGTCGTAGACGCCGCCGAAGCTCGGCATTTTCCGGAACTGCGCTACACTGAAGTAATCGCTCATCAACGTGTCGCGGGAGCGGGCCTTGCCGCCGGGGCCGAGGTCGTGATTGCCGGGCACAAGCGCGCAGGGCACGACGCCCGCCATCTTTCTGTGGGCGGCGGCGGCGGCCTCCCATTCCACTTTGACGTTGTTCTGGGTGACGTCCCCGACGTGGATGACATAGGCGATGTTGTAACGCTTCGCGTTCTCGGCGATCCATTCGGTCTGCGCCTCGTAGACGTGGGGATGCTTCCACGAATACATCTGCGTGTCCGGCAGCACGACAATGCCGTAGCCGCCCTCGACCGGTTCAGGCGCTGCGGCGCGCAGTCCGGAAACGGCGAAAACGAGCAGAAGCCAAAGGAGCGGGAGCGGCAGGCGGGGCACAGGGCGTTGCGTCATGGCGCACAGGATGCCGCCTCAATACAGATGGAAAAAGGGAAATCGCGGGACCTGCGCACGTGTCGGTTTCTCTAGGGGAGATCTGAACATGGCTTTGGTCGGCGGGCCGGGAACGCGTTATGGTGGAGCCGCTCCGGACGAGGGGCGGCCTCGGCGCGCCCGGCGCCTGGCGTTCAGGACGGCTTGGTTTCGGTGCGGGAAGATGCACGGTGATCGGCGCGTCCGCCTGCACGGTGGTCCCGTCGCCGTTCGGAGCCGCATGGGGCCGGAGCAGAATACGTTCGGGTTTGGGTTGCGCTTGCGCGAGAGCGGCGGTCGCGAGCATTGAGACGGCGGCGATTCGAAGGAGGGGGAAGGAATTGAACCAACGGCGGGCGCTCGCAACTCTCGCTGGAGATTGACAGGGCGGCGCGTTGGCGAGAGCGTTGCGGCATGGAGACCAAGCTGGGGGCGCGTTTGCTGCGTCTATTTCCAACAATCATTCCCACTTGCATTCTGGCCGGAGGCCTTTGGGCGGTCGAACCTCCCGCATCCAAACCCGCGCTGTTGCTGGCTGATGTCTGGGACGAATCGATCGATCCGACCGGCTGGTGGATCAGTGAGAAGTACGATGGGATGCGGGGCTATTGGACGGGAGAAGAACTCAGGATGCGTGGCGGCGGCCTGGTCCAAGCGCCGGAATACTTCTTGAAGGAGCTTCCTGAAGGGGTCGCCTTGGATGGCGAATTGTGGTTGGGGCGTGGGCGGTTTGAAGAGACCGTCAGCATTGTGCGGCGGCACGAACCGGATGAACGCTGGCGGAATGTGAAGTTCATGGTTTTCGATGCGCCGGATCATGAGGGGGCCTTCGAGCGAAGGATGGATTACCTGCAAAAGATCCTGCCGGCGAATGCGAGGCACGTGATGCCCGTCCCCCAGTATCGCTGTCAGGGAACAAGGCATCTCCTGGCGGAACGCGACCGGATCGTGAAGGCGGGAGGCGAGGGGCTCATGCTGCGAAAACCGGAATCCGGTTATGAACGGCGGCGTTCGTCGACCCTGCTCAAGGTGAAGCCCTACGATGACGCCGAGGCCGTGGTGATTGCGCATCTCCCGGGCAAGGGGCGGAACGAGGGGCGTTTGGGCTCCCTGCGCGTGCGGGCGCCGGACGGACGTGAGTTCTCGATTGGCACAGGGTTTTCCGACGCGCAGCGCGAATCGCCGCCGCCGGTAGGGACGACGGTCACCTACCGTTTTCGCGGGCTCACTCGGAAAGGTTTGCCGCGTTTCCCCTCCTTCTTGCGCGTTCGAGTAGACGCGGGTGGGGCTGAGGGGAGCGAGTGAGGCGCGGTCCTTTTCTCCCGAATCGATTCTGAGCCAGGGCTGGACAGCATCGCGTTCCGCCGCGTATCGTCGGCATCCATGAAAAAATATATTCTGAATCTACTGGCGGCGTCGTTGGCGTTTGCGACGTCGGTCTCGGCGGAAACATCGGTCAAGCTGAGCGGCGTGCATCTGTGCTGCGGCGGTTGCGTGAAGGGCATTGCCAATGCGGTGAAGAAGGTTGAAGGCGCTTCCGTCGCCTGCGATCGCGACGCCGAGACGGTGACGGTCACCGCCGGTGACGACGCCACGGCGCGCAAGGCGCTGTCGGCCATCGGACGCGCTGGCTACTACGGCAAATCCAGCCACGCCAAGCTTGCCGTTCCGGGGCGCAAGGCCAAGGACGCCAAGGTCACGGACCAGAAGGTCGCCGGCGTGCATCTCTGTTGCGGTTCCTGCGTGAAGGCCGTGGACAAGGCGGTTGCCGCGGTGGAGGGAGCAACCGGTCACGACGCCAAGAAGGGCTCCAAGGTGTTCACCGTCAAGGGCAGCTATTCCGCCGCCGCTTTGCAGCAGGCCTTGCGCGACGCCGGTTTCAATGGCCGCACGCCCGGCGGCAAAGGCAAAGGCAAGGGCAAGAAGAAGAGCTGACCACAGCTTTTCGAAGTTTCTCAATCCCAACCTCGCAGGGCGATGTCCTGCGGGGTTTTTGTTTGGATGGAGGGATGGAGGGATGGAGGGATGGAGGGATGGAGGGATGGAGGGATGGAGGGATCGAGCGCGGTCAAGTGGAGTCACACTGCCGGGCAGTTCACTTGTCGGGAGAGCGAGCGCGGTAAATCTCTGGTCCTGGCTCCCGCATTTGCTTCGCCATTGCGCCCCCGGTGACGACCTTTCATTCGGGCTGAATTGATCCGGTTGAGGAAACCGCCTATTCGGCTCCCTTCAGCGCGTATTCCGGGTTGTCGCGGTTGTCGGCGAATTCGCAGGCCTTGGCGTGGACGCCGTATTCGGGGCCGTGTTTGATGCGGCGATAGACCCAGGAGCAGGGGAAGACCTCGTGATGGCGATCGAGGACGAAGGGCATGGGGCGGCGTCCGCCATGCCGGGACCGGGCTTGCCAGGCGCCGGGGCGGACGCGCCGCAGGACTTCGCCGAGGTAGGCGCCCCAGAGGCGGCTGAGTTCCGCCAGTTCTTCATCCGGGTAGGGGCTGATCAGTTGGTTGTGATGCAGGTCCTGCAGGATCGCGTCTTCCAGATCTTTCACCGAGGCCCGGTCGTGGGTGAGTTTCAAACGGTAATCCCGTTCGGCGGCGATGCGCGCGATGTTCGCCAGGCGTTTCATCTCGGCGTCGGCGCCGCCGCCGGCCCGGCTTCCGAGACCGCCTCGCGCCAGCTTGACAATCGCAAAAACGATTGCCGTTACGACCAGGATGCCGAACACGTATTCCATTTTCTGGGGAGTCTAGTTCCGGTTCCTTAAATCCCCAAACATTGAATCGACGTTCAGCCTGATTTCCTCTAAAAACGCGCCATTTTTCCGATGAAGCGCAATCTGACTTACTCCCTGTCCGCCGTTGTCGCCTGGTTGGCGACCTCCCTGTCCCTCATCGCCGCCCCGACGAAGCCGCTTCGCGCGCTCCTGGTCGCCGGCGGTTGCTGTCACGACTACGCCGGTCAACACAAGGTCCTCTCCGAGGGCATTCAGGCGCGGGCCAATGTGCGGGTGGACGTGGTCTGGACGGATGACAAATCAGTCAATCCGCCGCTGCCGCTCTACGTTAAACCCAACTGGGCCGAGGGTTACGACGTGATCATCCATGACGAATGCGCCGCGGGCAACCGCGACCGCCAGGTCCTCCAGCGTGTCTTGGCCGCGCATCAGAAGATTCCGGCGGTTCATCTGCATTGCGCGATGCACAGCTTTCGCACCGGCACGGACGATTGGTTCAAGCATCTCGGCATCCAGTCCACCAGTCATGGCCCGCAGGTCCCGATTGACGTGAAGTTCGTCGACACGAAACACCCCATCACCTCGGGGCTCAAGGATTGGACCACCGGGCGCGAGGAGCTTTACAACAACGTGAAGGTGTTCGACGCGCACCCGCTCGCGACCGGCACGCAACTCATCCAGCGCAACGGTGAGGAAAAATACGTGTCGTATGTCATCGCCTGGACCAATGAGAAGCAGGGCGCGCGCAGCTTCAGCACGACCCTCGGGCACAATACCGCCACCGTCGCCGACGACCGCTACCTCGACCTCGTCACGCGCGGGTTGCTCTGGGCTTGCGACAGTCTGGAGGACGAATTCTTGAAACCCTACGCCGGCGAGAATGAGATCAAGTTTGTGAAGGGGAAGCCCAAGCCCAAGCCCAAGCCTCAAGCCAAGGCGGTCCTGGGTCCGGCGCCCAAGGGCGCGACGCTGGTCAAGATGACCGCCAGCAGCGTGCAGGGTGGAAGATTCCCGTGGATGGCTGTCGACGCCGCCAAGAGCACTCGATGGTGCGCGTCAAACGGTGACAAACCGCAGTGGCTTCAGATCGAATTCCCCGCACAACAGGAGATCACCGAAGTCTCCATCGTCTGGGAGAACTCGAACAACATCTACGGCTACCGGCTTGAAGGTTCGCTCGAGGGCAAGAAGTGGGAACTGCTCAAGGATGCCGTCGACAACGACAAACGCGGCAACACGACGGATGCCTTCCCCGCGAAGAAACTGCGTTTTCTCCGCGTCACCGGCGTCAAGACCAGCGGGGGGTGGATCAGCCTTTGGGAACTCACGGTCAAAGGCAAAGGAATCAAGTCCCTCTATCCGAAGCTCGAAGGCAAGGACAAGCAAGCGGCTGAAGCGCTGAACAGAACAGCCAACGACCCGTTTGCCAAGGGCGGGAACATCAAGCCGAAGATCGTCAAACTCACCGCCGAGGAGGAAGCCGCGATCCTGAAGGACACCAAGGTTCCCGAGGGTTTTGATGTTTCACTGTTTGCGCCCTGGCAGACGGCGAACTATCCGGTTTATGTCGCCGCCGCCCCGAATGGCGATCTCTTCGTTTCCAGCGACGGCAATGGTTCGCTCGGGCGCGATCCGGGCCGCGGCCGTGTGCTGCGCTTGCGCGACAAGGATGGCGACGGCCGCGCCGACGAGGTCACGGAGTTCGTCAAGGACGTCGATTCCCCGCGCGGGCTGATCTGGGATCACGACCGGCTCTATCTTCTGCATCCGCCGCACATCAGCGTCTTCCATGATCGTGACGGCGATGGCGTCGCCGAGGATTCACAGGTCCTCATCAAGGGCATTGCCTTCGGATTCGAAGGGCGTCCCGCGGATCACACGACCAATGGGTTGGAGCTCGGCATCGACGGTTGGATCTACATTGCCGGCGGCGACTTCGGGTTTCTGAACGCGGAGGGGACGGATGGGAGGCGCCTGCAGCATCGCGGTGGCGGGGTGATTCGCTTTCGTCCGGACGGCAGCGGCCTGGAACTTTTTGCGACCGGCACGCGCAACATTCTCGGCACGCCGACGAGTCCGTTGCTGGACCTTTTTGCCCGCGACAATACCAATGACGGCGGCGGCTGGGACGTGCGTTTCCATCACTTCACCGGGCTCGAGGATCACGGATATCCCCGGATGTACAAGAACTTCGGCGACGAGCACATCCCTCCTCTGGCTGATTACGGCGGCGGGTCGGGATGCGGCTCGGTCTACATTCACGAGCCGGGATTCCCCAAGGAGTGGGCCAATGCGCCGTTCACCTGCGACTGGGGCCGCGCCGCAAGTTTTCGTCATTCGGTGGAACGCCAAGGGGCGACCTTCAAGGAGATTGCCGAGCCTCAGCCGTTCATTCGGATGACGCGTCCGACCGACGCCGACGTGGACGCCCTGAGCCGCGTCTACCAAGCCAGTTGGAAGGGGCCGGCGACCTTCCGCTGGGAAGGGCCGGAGGTCGGCTACATCGTCCGCGTGAAACCGTCCGGCTTCGCTCCCGAACCCCTGCCGGAGTTTGACAAGCTCAGCGATGTCGAGTTGATCAAGCAATTGGAATCGCCGAGTCACATTCGCGCGCTCACCGCGCAGCGCGCCTTGCTGCGACGCGATCCGAACGATCGAACCACCGCCGCCCTGGTAAGGTTGGCCGCGGACGAGAGCCGGGAACTCCGCGCCCGCGTCGCCGCGCTGTACGCCATCGCGCAACGCGGCGTGAAAGCGGCCCAAAGCGCCGCCGCAGTCCGGGCCCTCTCGCCGCTCGCCGGATCGGCGACGCTGCAACCGTTCGTCCTGCGCGTCCTGGGCGACATGGGCGTCGATCGCATCACGGCGGGACGGGCAGGGACGGCGCCGGTCGAGATCCTCGTGCGGGGGCTTCACGTCGCAGATCCCCGCACACGCGTCGAGGCCATGGTCGCCGCGGCCCGTCAAGGAGCCATGGGCGCCGCCGCCGCCATCGCCGCTCATCTGGGCGACAGTGATCCTGTCGTTGCGCACACGGCCTTTCGCGCATTGGCCAGGTTGGGAGCCAGTAAGGCCTGCTTCGATGTCCTCGATGCGGCCGCATCCACCGATGCGCAGCGCGAGGGCGCGTCCTTTGCCCTCATGCGCATGCACCGGGCCGATGTTGTCGCCGGTTTGGTTGAGCGGCTCGAGCGCAAGGGGCAGCCCGCCTCCCGCGCCGCCGTCCTCTCCGCGCTTTGCCGCCTCCATCATCGCGAGGCGGAATGGAAGGGCGACAGCTGGGGCACGCGTCCCGATACCCGCGGCCCTTATTACCAGCTGGCGACCTGGTCGGAGTCGGAGACGATTCTGGCGGCCTTGAAATCCGAGTTGAGAACCGCCAAGCCCGCAGACGCCGCGGCTTTGGTGAAGGAGATGAACCGCAATCGCATCCAGTCCAACGACGCGTTGGAGCGGATCATTGACCTGGCGATCGAGGATGAATCGCATTCGGCGACGGCGGTGGCGCAATTGGCGGGGTTGGAGGACATTCCGTCCCGGGCACAGCCGTTGTTGCTCCGGGCGGCGAGGAATCCGAACGCTTCTCCGTTGGTGTTGGCGCAGGCGGTCGAGAGCCTGGTCAAGGTGGAGCACGCCGAATCCCTGCCGGCGACGCTGACGGCGCTGGCGGCGCTGGACAAGGCCAAGGGCTCCAACAAGGAACAAGGGGCGGCTCAACGCGCTTTCCTGCAGAATCCTCGTCTGGAGAACCAGCGCGAAACGCTGGTCAAGTTGGCCGCCGTGGAAGGGGAATCCGGTGAGTCTCGCTGGGCCCATGCGGCGCTGTTGGAATTGGCGTCGAGGAAGAATGTCAGCCTCGAAGCGAAGGCCGACGCGCAGAACGCCATCGACGTCGCCTGGCAGCATCCCGCTCGCAAGGTCACGTTGATCCGATTGGCCTCCTCGATGAAGAACCATTTCCTGGACGATCGCATCCGCGCCGCGATGACCGATTTTGATCCGGAGGTTGCCAAGGCGGCGAAGAGCGCCGCCAAGCGATTGAAGATTCAGCCGCCCGGAGCCGACAAGACGCCCAAGATTTCCACCTTGACGGAAGCGGCGGCCATCGAGGCCGTCGTGGAAGCCAAGGGCGATGCGGCCCTGGGCGAGGCGATTTTTGCCCGCGCGGCCTGCGTTGCCTGCCACACCACCAGCCAGGAGCAGCCGCAGAAAGGGCCGTTCCTGGGCAATATCGCCAAGATTTACCGGCGGCCTGATCTCGCTCTCGCGATCCTGAATCCGAACAAGACCATCGCGCAGGGGTTCGCCACGCAGAACGTGAGCTTGAAGAGTGGCGAGACCTTGACCGGCTTCATCACGAACGAGGCCGGCGACCAGATCACGCTGCGCGACATCGCCGCGCAGGAGCGCGTGGTGGCCAAATCAGACATTGCCAAGCGGGAAACCTTGACGATCTCCATGATGCCCGCCGGACTGATGGCGCCGTTCAGCGTGCACGAACTGGCGAGCCTGTTGGACTACCTGCAGGGATTGTCAGCGGCGGAGTGAGGCATGCGCGCGGCTTTCCTCCGCCATTGCCAAATCTCCCCGGGCGCCCTTACCATCCCGTCTCCGGTGAATTCCCGTTGCGAAAACCGGCTTGCCCATGACCGATTACAAAGTCCAGATTGAACTGTTCGAGGGGCCTCTCGACCTCCTGCTCTACCTTGTCCGCAAGGAGGAGGTGGATATTTATCAGGTCAACCTGACCAAGATAGCCAAGGAGTTCATCGAGTACGTGGAACTGATGCGGGACCTCGATCTCGAGATCGCCGGCGAGTTTCTCGTGATGGCGTCGACGCTGATGTACATCAAGAGCAAGGAATTGCTCCCGGTGGACAAGCAGGTGACCGACGAGGAAGACGAGGAGGAGGGCGATCCCCGTTGGGAGCTCATCCGCCAGCTCGTCGAATACAAGAAATTCAAGGATGTTGCGGAGCAGCTCAAGGAGCGCGCCGAGGAGCAGGACCAGGTCTACCCGAGGCTTGCGCCCAAGCCGGATCTCGAGGCCGCCGCCGCGTCCACCCTGGGTCCTGATTCCAAGGTCTCGATCTTCGACCTGGTCAACGCCGTCAACGTCATCATCAAGCGGTTTGACGAGCGCGACTCCGAGAGCCGGGAGATTTACGAGGACAAGTGGACGGTGAGCGAGAAGATCGAGCACATCCGGGTGACCTTGACCAACAAGAAGCGGTTTCGTTTCACCCAGCTGTTTGCCGACGCGACCAGCCGTTCCGAGGTGGTCGTCACGTTTCTGGCGATGCTGGAACTGATCCGGATGCGCCAGCTGCGTGTGGATCAGGAAGACAGTTTCGGAGAGATTGACATCGTCCGGGTCGAGGAGGAGGAGCGGCGGGCGGAAGACGCCGAGCGGGAAGCCAACCTGAAAGCCGAGGAGGAAGCCGAGGCCCAGCGCGCCGCCGAAGCCCGGACGCAGGCGTCGTTGCCGATCGATGGCCGCGGCTCATCCAAGGGCGACAAGCACGGTCCGCGGGATCAATCAAGATCTTAAAATGGAACTCAAGAAGGTAATAGAAGCGATCCTGTTCTCGGCCCAGAAACCTCTGAGCCCGAAGGAGCTTCGCGAGGTGTTGAACACGACCTCCAAGCAGGCGGATGACGAAACCGAGAGCCAGGTCAAGCTGCTCAAGAAACCGAAGGCGGCCGAGATTGAGAACGCGCTGGACCTGATCGCCAAGGATCACGAGGACGCGCAGCGGGGTTTTCGGCTGGTCTGCATCGCGGGCTCCTGGCAGTTCGTCAGCCCGGCCGAGTATCACCCCTGGATTCGGGCGCTGCTGGGAGAGAAACCCAAGCCGGCGCGCCTTTCGCAACCGGCGCTGGAGACCTTGGCCATCATCGCCTACCGGCAGCCGTTGACCCGCTCCGAGATGGAGGACATTCGCGGGGTGGCCGTGGACGGC
>CAZFLK010000047.1:18965-35304 GCA_964519245.1 uncultured Verrucomicrobiota bacterium | reverse complement strand
TGCGATCCAGTTCCAGCATTTCGTCGCTGAGATCGACGACGGTCACGACGCCGCCGGCTGCGGCGTAGAGGATGCTCTGCAAGCCGCCGCCGGCAGCGAGGCAGAGGACGCGCTTGCCGCGAATGTCGCCGCCGAGCCAGCCATCGGGGTCGACCGCGCGCAGAGGATCGGTCAATTCCTTGTCGGTGACGGTCCGGGTGTGGCGTTTGCGTTCGCGCACTCGCTCGTTCCATGCCTTCCGGTTGTGTTCGAGGATCGGATGCATGCGCGCATGGAAGAGGGTTTGGGGGCGGGCGGCAAGGTAGAATGGATTGGAAGTTGGAGGTTGGAATCGATTGGCGCTTTCGGTTGGTGGATGAAGGCGTTAGAATGGGCTCATGCCGTCTTCACTTGAACCACCGGACTCGCACGTCTTCTCTGCGGCGTGCGGATGGCTGGAGTTGGGCAATCTCCGTGAGGCGGAACTGGAGTTGAGGCATTTATCCAAGGAGTCGCGGCGGCATCCGGATGTTCTGGAGTTTTTGTGGTTGGTTCACTCTCGCAAGGATGAATGGGACAACGCGGCCCGGGTGGCGGAGGAGTTGAAGCGGAAGGCTCCGGATCGCGCTTCGGGTTGGCTGCATCATTCCTATGCGTTGAGGCGTTCCTCCGGGGGTGGGTTGGAGGCGTCTTGCGCTGCGTTGCGTCCGGCTTGCGAGATGTTTCCAGACGAACCGGTGATTCCCTACAATCTCGCGTGCTACGCTTGTCAGTTGGATCGTCTGGACGAGGCGCGCGCCTGGTTTGCCAAGGCGTTGAAGGCCGAGGAGAAGCAGGCGGGCAAGACCGTCGGACTCTTGTTGGAGGCGGCGCCGCAGGAGATCAGTTCCTCCGCGACCTCCGGTATCAAGAGAATGGCGTTGCGGGATGATGACCTGAAGCCGCTCTGGCCGGAGATCGAACGCCTGTGAGCGGTTTGCCCGGCTTTCTCAGCGACGGGCCGGACGGCGTCCGTTTGACGCTCAAGGTCCAGCCTCGGGCCAAGCGCAACGAAATCGGGGTTCTCGAGGGGGACGCCTTGAAGATCAAGGTGACGGCCCCGCCTGTGGATTCCGCGGCCAATGAGGCGGTGATCAAGATGGCGGCGAAGCGATTGGGGGTGGCGAAAGGAGCCATCCGGATCCTGCGCGGACAGACCTCCCGTTCGAAGCTGGTCGAGGTCTCCGGGATGTCCGCGCGGGAGGCGTTGGCGGCGTTGGGAGGCGGCATGTAGCCGCGCGCTTTTCAGAGCCTCACTTCTCGTCCCTACGGACTCGGGGCGCAATCTGAAGGTCGCGGCTATGGGGGGGCAAGTCGGGCAGCGGCGGTGGTTCCTTGGCGTCGTTTGATTTGAGCTTCAGTCTGGCGGCTTCGCGCCACATCGAGACGCTGGTGATGAGACTCCAGATCCAGGACAGGCCGAATACGAGGGTTCCGTAGACGCCCATGGAACCGTAGCCGCCGAAATCCTCCGGGATTTCTCCCAAGAGCCAGGTCTCCTTGAGGAAGCCGTAGAAGAAACCGCAGACGAGGAAGAAGCCGGTGAAGGCGAGTCCGAGTTGGGGGTAGCCGGCGCGACGCCCGCCCATCAGGGAGCCGGCTCCGGGCGTGACCAGCTGGTTGATCAGAAAGAAGGTCCCGGCCTTGGCGGGGTCGAGTTCCTTGTTCAACCTTGGGACCAGTGAGCGTTTCATGGAGCCAGATGGATGAAGGGCGCGAACGGAAGATTGCGCGCGATCCCGAACAGGAGGAATGCCGCGAGAAAGAACCAGACCATTCGGGGCGCTCCGCGGCGCGGCAGCCGGGGAGGCAGTTTCCTCCAGCGGCGATGAAGTTCGGCGAAGCTGAAGCCGGCTCCGACGACCAGGGCCAGGACAAGCATGAGGTTATACTGTGCCGCGCCGGCGAAGTCGCCATGGAGGAGTGAGTGAACGGCGCGTTGACCGCCGCAACCGGGGCAAAGCAGGCCGGTGGTGGAATGCAGCCAGCAGCGCGGAAAAAAGTTGTGCTGAGCCGGGTTGAACTGGTGGAAGACCGCTACGGCGCTGCCGGTGACGACGACAATTGCCGAGAAGAGCAGGATTCGCCCGGGCGACTGCGATGCAAGGCCTGCTGCCCGGGGATTGCGCGTTTCCGTTTCGTCTTCCATCGCCACCGTCGGCCAGCGTGCCGGACAGGTGGCGGGTGAGTCAAACGTTCAACGCCCGTTCCTCTTTGATTTGGCGTTTCCAGATTGGCGGTTTTGGCGGCAGTGGTTATGGTCCCGTCATTTGGAACCGAAGTTGTCTGTCGGTCCGTTGGCTTTCACACATCAACTGCAGCAAAAACATGAGCGAGAAGATTTGTCGATGGGGCATCTTGAGCACGGCGGGCATCGCCCGGAAGAACTGGCAGGCCATCCGCAACGCGGGCAACGCAACGGTCGCGGCGGTGGCCAGTCGCAGCGTCGAAAAAGCGCAAGCCTTCATCGACGAATGCCAGACGCAGGTGGCGTTTCCGCAGAAACCGGAGGCCTTGGGCAGCTACGAGGAACTGCTCGGTCGTGACGACATCGACGCCGTTTACATTCCGCTGCCGACCGGGTTGCGGAAGGAGTGGGTGATCAATGCGGCGCAGGCCGGCAAGCATGTCATGTGTGAGAAACCTTGCGCCGACACGGTCGCGGACCTCGAGGAGATGGTCGGCGCCTGCCGTGAGAACAACGTTCAGTTCATGGACGGCATCATGTTCATGCACGGCGACCGTCTTTCGGCAATGCGGGCCGTGTTGGATGACGGCGAGACGATCGGAGAGATCAAGCGTATTGGATTGCAGTTCAGCTTCTGCGCGCCGGACGAATTCCTGGTCAGCAATATCCGGGTGAACAGCGAATTGGAATCGATGGGCTGCCTCGGGGACCTGGGATGGTATACCAGTCGCATGGCGTTGTGGGCGATGAACTACGAAATGCCGGAGAAGGTCACCGGCCGACTGCTTTCCACGCGGCAGAACGACGACAGCCCCGAAGCGGTGCCGATGGAGTTCTCCGGGGAGTTGATCTTCGCCAATGGGGCTTCGGCTTCGTTCTACAACTCCTTTCTCACCGAGAACATGCAGTTGGTGAATATCAGCGGCACGAAAGGCTATCTCACGCTCGACGATTTCGTGCTGCCCTACTTCGGGAATCAACTGGAGTTTCAGACAAACAACGCCAACTTCCGCCAGGACTGCTGCAACTTTCACATGGAGCGGCACAGCCGTGTCCACAAGATCGACGAATACAGCGACAGCAAACCCGATGCGCAGGAGATCAAGCTCTTCCGCAATTTCTCCATGTTGGTGAACAGCGGCAAGGTGGACCCGTTCTGGCCGGAGGTTGCATTGAAGACACAGCGTGTGTTGAACGCCTGCCTGGAGTCCGCGCGCAATGGCGGCCAGGAGGTGACACCTTAGTCAGTCCTCTGCTTCAGTCGCTTGAACGGGCGCAGCGCCGGGCTTCGGTCGAGATCCCTGGGCGAAAGATAGAAGGACGCGCGATGGGATGTGCGCGCGTTCTCGGCCGGCGCGTTTGTTCGGGTGGAAAAACTGAGGTTCACCCTCCAGACGGGTTCATTGGTGGATAAACGCAGCGAATTGACGCCCCGGCTGCCTTCGAGGGAATACGTCCACGCTACCTGGTCGCTCACGGTCTTGCCGTCCCGGCTGAAGTGGGGGTCCAGATGGAGAACGGAATGGCCCTCGAAGGGTCGCAAGTAAGCGTCCCCGATTTCAATCTCGTAGCCGTCGACCGATTTCTTCCAAGGGCGGGGCTCCGGCTTGTAGGGAGAAAGGGTGGTGGGATCGATCGGGTTCTCGACGGTGAACTCGTGTTCCTCGTTGTCGATTTCCACCTGGATCTTCAGATTGGGCTCACGCAGCGGCATGCTGTCAAACTTGAACAGGATCCAGGCCGGTTGACGCATTTCCGGGTCCATGTTCCCTGACGCCGAATATCGGCCCCGGCTGGGAAAGTTCTGGCCGGTTTCGGTGACGATTCTGGCATTCCAATTGGAGGCGACCGCATCCGGCCATACTTCCCAGCCGGTGTCGGTCTGGTTGGTTATCGAGAAGTAGGTTGTCCGGATCAGTACGGCCATTCCGGGCCTGCGTTGGATTCGGAGGAATTTGTCGGGTCGCGGCAGCAGTCGGCGAGAGATTGAGGCGGGTAGACGCTTGCGGAGGTTCTTCACGAACTTGGAATCGGTGGAGTAGCTGTGGTTCGTGCCATAGCTCGCCCGGATGATTTCCACCCTGCGCCCCTTGCCGGTCGTAAAGGAGGGATGGGAGGTCTGCGCCGTCTTGCAGGAGGATGGCCAGACGAGGGCGAGGAAAGTCATCGCCAAGACCCACGCCCCGAGCGTGATTGCCGCGCTCTTTTTCTTGTGGAGGCTCTGGAGCAAGGCTTGCAGGTGGGGAATGGGCAAACGGAACGCGCGTCGCTACTTCGTCTTGAGATGCTGATCGAACCAGCCGGCCAGCACTTCCATTTCCTTCTCCATGCCCGGCCAGCCATGGGCCTTCCCCGCGCGGCGGATCAGCATGGTCGGGACGTTCTTCTCCTCGCATTTTTTGAGGAACGATTCCGCTTGTTGGATCGGGACGAGGCTGTCGGCGTCGCCGTGGACGATCAGGACGGGCGGGGTCTTCTCCGTGACGAAGTTGATGGGCGAGATGGCCCGGCCGAGGAGTTTGCGTCCCTGGGCGGTGCGAATCATGGGGCCGAACGCGGCGTTGTAGTCGGCCAGGATTCCCACGCCCACCGCGTCTTCCCCGGGCTTGCCGTAGTTGAGGAAGTCGGTGGACGGGAAAAAGCAGGCCACGGCTTGGACGGCGCTGGGTTCCTGATCGACAGGGTCCTCGGCGTCCGAATTCCCCGCGTCGCCGCGCGTGGCGAGCAACAGCGAGAGATGCCCGCCGGCGCTGGCGCCGGACACTCCGAGTTTGTCCGGATCGACGCCGAACTTGGCGGCGTTGTGGCGGATAAAGCGAACGGCGCGATGGATGTCCTTGTCGATCTCGGCGATCTGGAACTTGGGTTGGGACCCGTGGACGACGGCGAAAACGGTGTAGCCGCGTTTGACGAATCCGTTGAGAAACTGCGGATTGATGGCGCGTTTGGCGGAATACCAGCCGCCGCTGACGATGAAGACGACGCCGAGGCCGTTGGGCTCCGCCGGGCGCAGCATGTCAAGGGTCAGGGCGAGGCCGTGCTTGCGACCGTAGATGATATCCTCGACCCGGGTGAACTTGGCGGCGTCTTGGGCGAATCCGGCAAGAGCGACCTCGAACCACAGCAGGAATGACAACAGTGTGACAATCGGGGAGCGGTGTTTCATACGATGGTCTTGGACGGCGGGGGGCTGAGAGCGTTCAAGCTCAGGCCAGAATCGAATGGATCGGCGTTCCGTGATCGATTTCGAGGCGTTTGCGGCCGGGAAGTTCAAGCTTGTGGGAATCGAGGCCCATCTGATGAAGAACGGTCGCATGGATGTCCGTGACGTAGTGGCGATCCTCAATTGCGTGGAAGCCGATCTCGTCGGTGGCGCCGTGGACGATGCCGGGCTTGGTTCCGCCTCCTGCGAAGAACACGGTGAAGCCGTGCGGATGATGGTCGCGACCGGTGCCGACCTTGCGGCCCAGCAGATCCGCGCCGGGGGTCCGCCCGAACTCCGTGCCCCAGAGGATCAGTGTTTCATCCAGCATGCCGCGTTGCTTGAGGTCCGCGATCAGTCCGGCGATCGGCTTGTCGATCTGTTCGCAGAGGCGGCTGTGGTTGGCCTTGATGTTGGTGTGGGAATCCCAGGCGCCGGCGTTGCCCCGATAGCCGTGGAACAGTTGGATGAACCTGACGCCGCGTTCGACCAGCCGTCGCGCCGCCAGGCACTTCTGCCCGAAGTCCTTGGTTTCCTTGCGGTCGATGCCGTAGGACGCCAGCGTCGTCTCGCTTTCCTGGTTGAAGCTGACAACATCCGGCACAGCGGTCTGCATTTCGAAGGCGAGTTCGTAGGATTTGATGCGGGCCTGCAAATCCTGGTCATCGGGATAGTCGACCCCGGCGAGCCGATTGAGTTTGCCGAGCAGGCTGAAGTTCTGGGCCTGTTCTTCCAGGCTCATCGAGGGATCGGCGGGGCGGACGAAGGGCAGGGGGTTCTTCGGATCGACCTTCAACTTCACGCCGGCGTGTTGGGGGCCGAGGTAGGCCGAGCCGTGAGTCCAGGCCGCGCCGCAGCAATCGGCGCTGGGCTCTCCCAGGACGACAAACTGGGGCAGGTTTTCGTTGGCGGTTCCCAGGCCGTAGCTGACCCAGGAACCGACCGTGGGGAAGGCTCCCTCACGGATGTTTCTCCCGGTATGGAACGTCAGTTGGGCGCCGTGGTTGTTGTCCTGCGTCCACATGGAGCGCACCACTGCGATGTCGTCCGCGCAGCGCCCGAGATGCGGGAACCAGTCGCTGACCACGAGGCCGCTTTGGCCGTAGGTCTGGTAGCCGGTGGCCAGGGGGAAAATGCCCTTGTAGATATCGCGTTTCTGGGATTGGGCTGCTCCGAGGTTGCGATTGACCAGATCGGGGTTGATCAGGTTGGCGTAGCCGGCCGCATCGATCGTCTTGCCGGCGTGTTTGTTCAGGGCGGGTTTGACATCAAAGCTTTCCAGGTGGCTGGCGCCGCCGATGAGAAAGATCCAGATGACGGACTTGGCCCTGGGTTGCGCGTGGGGTTGTCCGTCCGGCGCGCGCCAACCCGAACCGTCATTGGCGGCCCGGGCGACGCCGTCCCGGAAGAGCATGCCGCCGAGAGCGAGGCCGGTCATGCCCATGCCGGTGTCGGCGAGGAAGGCTCGGCGGGATTCGGGGGCGTTGCTGGTCGGGGCGCGGTCCATGCTCAGGCAATCCGGTTTGGGGCCTTCGAATTGCTTCGCATACGCCGGGGTCGGCGTCAACGGTTCATTGAAGTCCCCGAACGGGGGGGCTCAATCCTGAGCGGTTTCGCGCACGAGGAATACCGGGATGGCGCCGTATTTCTTGGCGAGTTGCTTCGTGCCGACATAGTCGCAAGTGAACTCCTTCACGCCGTCCGCGGTTGCGATGGCGGCAAAGGCTTCGCTGGAGTAGATCTGGCCTTCCTCAGCGACCGGTTCGATGCGCGCGGTGCGGTTGACGTGCGCTCCGTTGAAGGTCCGCTTCTTGAGCACGGGATCGTAGCAGGGGAATACGGGGCCGCAATGCAGCGCGATGCGGATGCTGAGCTCGGGCAGGTCCCACTTGCTCCAATCGGAACCGCGCACGAGATCGCGCAGTTTGAGGGCGAAGATGCCGGCGTCTGTGACTGTGTCGAACACGCACATGACGGCGTCGCCCCAGGTGTTGTGGTGCACGGGGGGATGCTTGAGGTTGAACATGATGTCGGCGACCTGCCCGAGGAAGTGGGTCACGAAGCCGGGAATCTGCACCTCGGATAGCTTGGTAAAGCCGACGACGTCCGCAAACACCATCGCCTTGATCTCCTGTTTGGCGGAGCCTTCCTCCTCCGAGACTTCGGCTCCCGTAGGCGGGCGCTCGGTTTGAGCGGCCATGGCGGCGGCGGCGGCGTCAACAGACTTCAGATCCTCCTCCGGGCCATCGCCCACGTGGATGACGTGAACGTCGCTCTTCTGCACGTGGCGCCAGTAGTCGACGCAACTTTGGGTGCCGCCGGCGCCGTCGCCGCGCTTGCCGTCCCAGACGAACAGCGGCGTCACGTCCATCCCGAGGAACTGGCTTTTCAGGAGGGCCAGTCCGCTGATGGCCTGGTTGCAGAACTCGAATGCGGCCGCGTCCTGCGCGTCGCCGAGTTCGCTGAGAATGGTGACCGTGGCGGCTCGCTTCAGCACCTTGTCGAAACGCTCGCTCCAGTCGGTTCCCGGAACAATATCGACACTGGCCTTCTTGAAATCGTCGACGTGAAACGGGAGCACGACGTTGACTTCGCCGCCATGGTCGAGCAGGGATTCGGCGAAAATCTGATCCGCTCCGCACGCGAGGGATGAGTAGCCGACATGGACGTTCGAACGCTCGATGAAGGCGTCGATATGCTTGCGGACGTGAGCTTCCTGCGAGGCTGGGAAGCGGGGTGGATTGCGGTCAGGGCGGTCGAACATGTGACCGGAAAAGACCGCGATCTTGGGGAGGTTGAAGCATTGATCCAGGCGGTGGATGTCCTCTTCGAGGTATTCGAGGATCATTCTGGCCTGGGCGCGTGTGCGGCTGAGGACGACTGACCCGACGCTGCCGTCCTCGCTGCCTTTGCGGTAGAATTTTTCCGCGCCGTCGAAATCACCCATGATCAGGAGGGCCTCGGCGAGCGTGGCTTCGAGCCAGTAGCGCTCGCCGGAGTCCGGGCTGATGTATTCCAGGGTGGCCGAGCAGATTTCACTGACTTCCCTGGCCAGTTTCTGGGCGTTCTCCTTGTCGCCGTAGAGGAGTCCGGTGGTGGCGGCGTTGATGCCCGAGTAGTAGCCGCCATTGCGTTCGTAGGCGTCGGCGTAGAGTTCGTAACTGCGGCGCAGGTGCTCCTTGCCCTCGACCGGGTCCATGGACAGTTGCCAGAAGTCCTTGTAGGTGCGGGCGAGGATGCCGAGGGTCTCCTCGTCCTTGTGGCCGGACTGGCTGAGTTGTTCGAGAATGGTGTTGGCGCGGCCGGCGGCGCCCGTGCGGGCCAGGGCGAGGGCCTGGAGTTGCAGGAGGCGCAGGTCGTCTGTGAACTTGTGGATGCCCTCGTCGGCGATGTCGAAGGCGATAAAGCCTTCACCCTGTTTCAGAGCGACGTCTGTGGCGCGGTGATAGATTTCGACGTCCTGGGACCAGATGATGGGGATGCGCTCGGTCCAGAGTTGCCGGAGTTCCGCGGTGTTGATCTTGGGATTCTTGATCTCCCGCAGGACTGCCTGGGCCTGTTCATCGCGTTCCTTCTGATCGAGGAAGAGCGCGTCGCTGACCGAGGGGTCTTTGCGGTAGCCAAGGGAAATGAGCGTTTTGATGGTCTCGGTGGCGGAAGCGCGGTCGAGATCGCGCTCGCTTTCGGGGAGATCCTTGAAGGGAACGAGGCAGGGGTGGAGCTTCTTTTCGTCGTCGCGTTTGGGGCCGAATCGCCATCCTTGCTTGACGCGTTCGCGGGCCCAGACTTCGTGGTTGTTCTCAGCGAAGACCTCCGCCAAGGCGAGGACGTCCTGGGACAATTGGATGCGCGAAGTGTCGAGCGGTCTGGGCTTGTAGTTCTCGTTGCTCATGGTTGAAGCAAGAATGAGGTTGTCTTGGCGTCTTTGATGCAAAACCCTGGCGGTTCATGTTTGTTCGGTCCCCCCGGCCCGACATCGTCGGCCTGCCGCCAAGGAGGTCGCTTGTAGGGCAATCGGCGCTGGTTTTGAAGCTATTTTTTTGGGCGGGGGAGCGCGTTGGCTGTGGATGAGCGGAGCCGGGCCCCGGACTGACGTGAACTGGAGCGTTCCGGACGTCAGGTCGGGTCAGCCGCGGCAGAAACGGAAGAGATCAGGACATTGGTCCGGGTTTGAGTTTTCAAGGCAAGTTCCTTCTTCGGGATCAGGACATGCTCAACCGCCGCGAACAAGGCGCTGCTTGGTCGGTTAGAGTTTGCCCTTCTTCAGGAAATCGTGTCGCACCGGAGCCTTCACCTGGACGCCGGTCGTGGAAATGAAGGTCACCGAACCGGCGCCGAACTCGACTCTGGCCGTTTCGCGGTAGCTGGAGGGAATCTTCACGACGCCCTGGATGTAGTTGACCTTGAATCCGTCCTGGATCTCGACGGAAGTTCGGATGCCCTGCCAGCTGAGCTTGTTCTGATTGGCTGAGGGCTCCAGGCCATCGGCGAAGTAGGCGGTGACATCCTCGAGGCCCACGCAATTGTTGCGGCCGAACCAGGGCAAGCCGTGGCGACCGCGGTTCTCCAGCCAGAAGACGGTTCCGGTGAGGACCTTGGGGTCCTTCAGGGAGAACCACATCCAGCCCTCGTCTTCGCGGACAGCGGTCAACCAGGCGGGTTTGCCGGCGGTGTCCTTGGGGAAGATCATCAGGAGATCGGCGTAGCCTCGGGTCTGCGGCAGGCGTGAACAGTCGACGTCCGGGGCGTCCTTGAAAATGGAGGGCACGGCGGTGAGGCTGTCGAACTTCTGGTCGATGCCGAGTTGCTGGTATTCCCCGTTGGCCGGATTGCTGAACCGGGCGGGGTTGGTCAGACCGAAGCGGATCGGGCTGTGCGAGATCTTGAAGGAGCCTTCCTTGTCCGGCATGGCCAGTGTTGCGTGGTGACCGATCGAAGTCTTGCCGTTGAAACCGTTGATGATGTGTGAGGAATAGATGACGTTGTCGCCATCGCGCAGGCTGAGACGCTTCGTCACCTCGCCGGGGCGGACTTCGGTTTTCAGTTTCATGATCAGCGTGGTGACATCGCCGACCTTCTCGACGCCGTCGAGTTTCCAATCGCTGCCGGCGGTTTCGCCGTGGGGCGGGTGGGGTTCACCGTTGTAGGGAGCGCCGTTGCCCCCGAACGGCATACAGAAGAAGTCTCCGCGCAGGGGGACGAGCACCGGAACGGGGTAGGGAAGGTCGTCGCCTTGCCAAGGACTGATGTAGTAGGGCGCCACGGGAGAATCGGTGTTTCGGTAGAACGTCACCGGCGCCATGTGACCGCCTGTGCGGGTGATGGCCAGTTCCACCTGATCGGAAGCCACGACCCAGCAACGCTGGCCGGCCAGAGTGCGGGTGGCGGCGCGTTGGCCGGAGGCGGAAACCGCGACGCCAAGCAGCGTCAGGCCGAAAAGGAGACGGAAGGTTGTTTTCATGCTCTTGCTGGAATCAGGAGAGGGCGGTGCGTTAGGCCCGAGTCAACCATTGGAAACTAGCGGAAGCCGAGGTGGCGCGTCCAGCGCGGATGGTCGACGCCGGAGCGCGACTGTGTCGAAGAACAGTTACAGCAACATGGGCGGTGACCCGCAGCCCGTTTTTCATCAAGACGTTCGTGGATCGGAGGCTGCTGCGGTTGGTACCGAAGACGGGACACAGCTGTAGAGCGCCGCAGGGAACTGACTGTTCCAGCGGTGTCGATCAGCGCCGCCGCATTCGTTCGCGCGCAATCTCCAGATCCGCTGGCGTGTTCAGGTTGAACAAGTTGTCCGCCAGCCGAATCGGAGGCGTGAAGGCTCTGGCGTTCAGTCTCCGGGCGAGGGCTTGAATCGACCGTTGGCCATCAGCCAGCTGCGATTCGACGGCAGGCAGGGCCTCGGCGGCCATCAGGGCAGGGAACCCGAAACCACGTTCGCCGTGGGCGAAGACGGCCAGGTCCTTGTCTCGCGCCGCGCGGACCAACCGTTCCACGAACTGAACGCTTACGAACGGCATGTCGCCGACCAGCAACAGCGTCGCCGGCTTTCTGGCTTGCTTCAGGGCTGTGTAGATCCCTCCGATCGGGCCGCAGCGCGGGACGAGATCCTTGCGGATGAGGCGTGTTGCAAGGCGCTGTGTTTCCGCCAATGCCCGCACGTGACCCAGGGAGGTCCGACGACCGAGGCGAAGTCGGAGTTTGTCGGAGCCCATGCGTTTGCTCAGCCCGCCCGCCAGAATGGCGATCTCGGCGTCGCCGGAGTTCCAATGATTCTTCAGAGACATGATGGGGTGAAATGCCTGTAAAAGTCCGGAAAAATAATCGAAATTAGAGTTGCCGCGTTGGTGTTGGATTGATAGGTTGCTCGCCCTTTTTCCGCGAGAGCGATGAAAGAGGACGAACGGCCGATGATTTTCCAGTTCCGTGTGGAGTTGGCGGCCACAACAACACCCAACCAAAATCCCCTTTTCCGGGGGATGGTTCGCCGGTCAAGACCGACGAGCTGCAACCATAGGAAACACATTGAACATCGGAATAAAAGAACTGCTTGAAGCCGGCGTCCACTTTGGACACCAGACCCGTCGTTGGAACCCGAAGATGAAGCGCTTCATTTTTGACGCGCGGAACGGGATTCACATCATCGACCTTAGCCAGACGATCCAACAGTTGAAGGACGTCTGCGACACTCTGGGCGACATCGTTCGCAAGGGCGGCAATGTCCTCTTTGTCGGCACCAAGAAGCAGGCCCAGCAGGCTGTGCGCGACGCCGCCACCTCCTGCGGTCAGCCCTATGTCACCGAGCGTTGGCTCGGCGGCACGCTGACCAACATGAAGACCGTCCGTCAATCGATCGGCCGCCTCAAGGAGATCGAGAAGATGTTTGAAGACGGTTCCATCAACAAATTTGGCAAGAAGGAGCAGGCTTCGCTCAACCGCGATCGTCAGCGCCTGATCCGCAACCTGGGCGGCATTCGGGACATGGAGAAGTTCCCGGAAGCGATCTTCATCATCGATGTGAAGCGCGAGCACAATGCCGTCGCCGAGGCCAAGCGTCTCAAGATCCCGTTGGTCGCCATCGTGGACACCAATTGTGATCCGGACGACGTGACGCATCCGATTGCGGGCAACGACGACGCGATCCGCTCGATCCGGTTGCTGCTTTCCGCGATCACCGAGACCCTGACGCAGGCTCGCGCCGAGTATGAGGCGAACGCTGCGGCGAAGGCGAAGGCGGCGGCGGCAGAGGCAGCCGCGGAAGCGGAAGCCGCCGCGAAAGCCAAGGAAGAAGCCGAGGCCGCAGCGAAGGCTGCTGAGGCGGAAGCGGCAGCCAAGGCGTCCGAAGCGGCCGCCGCTCCGGCTCCCGCACCCGCAGAGGCCGCTCCAGCTCCCGCACCCGCAGAGGCTGCTCCGGCCACGCCCGCGCCTGAGGCTCCGGCTCCCGCAGCCGAGTAAGGGCTCGCAAACTGACGAACGATTTGAGGGGTGCGCGGTCGCGCAAGACTGCGCGCCCCTTCCACTTATAGAGAACCGCAAACAACAGATACGATTATGGCAGATATCAAAGCATCCGACGTCGCCAAGCTGCGCAGCATGACCAATGCGGGCATGATGGACTGCAAGAAGGCGCTCACCGAAGCCAACGGCGATCTTGACGCCGCCGTGGAGATCATCCGCAAGAAGGACGCAAACATCGCCGTCAAGAAGGCTGGTCGCGAGGCCAACGAGGGCGTTGTCGCCCAGCACATTCAATCCGGCGGCAAGGTCGGCGTCCTGGTTGAAATCAACTGTGAGACCGACTTCGTTGCCAAGAACGAGACCTTCCAGGCCTTCTGCAGTGAAGTGGCGGAAAAACTCGCCGCCAACCCGGACGAGGACCTCGAGGAGTTCCGCACGCTGCAGGTCGCCAAGATCGGCGAGAACATTCAGATCGCGCGTTCGACCCGCATGGAGGTTGAGGGCGGCGGCCTGGTTGCTGCCTATATTCACCCCGGAGCCAAGGTCGGCGTGCTGATCGAAGTCGGGGCTGGCAAGGATGGCTCCGCTGACAGCGAGGATTTCAAGCAGCTCGTGCGCGACTTGACCCTGCAGATTGCGGCAGCAAACCCGGTGGCCGTCAGCCGTGACGAGGTCGATTCCGAGATCGTTGAGAAGGAAAGGGCGATCATTGCCGAGCAGTTCAAGGACAAGCCGGCGCAGGCCATTGAGAAGATTACGCAGGGCAAGCTGGAGAAGTACTACCAGACGCACTGCCTGCTCGATCAGGCCTTCGTCAAGGATGGCGACGTCAGCATCAAGGACCTGATTGCCAACACCGGCAAGGCCTTGGACGACGAACTCAGCGTTCGCAGCTTCGTCCGCTACCAGGTCGGCGAATAAGTCTCGACGACGGACAACACCAATTCAAAACGGCCTTCGGAAACGGAGGCCGTTTTTTTGTGGGGTTGGTGTTCTCGTGGCCGCAGCTTTCAGGCTGCGATCTCGAGCCCTTCAGGGCGAGACGTGTCAGGCGGAGGGCTTCGGCTCACTTCTCGTCCGTGCGGACTCGGGGCGCGACCTGAAGGTCTCGGGTACGAATCGCGAATCGCGAATCGCGACCTGAAGATCCCGGCTGCGAATTGCGATGGACTCAATCCAACCAGGCGCTCAATCCGCCCTTGTTCACATCGCCCCAATAGATCCGGGCGTCCTCGATCAGGCCCTTGAAGTTGTTGCCGGCGGGGTAGTCGTTGACGGCGGAGCCGGTGTCGGCCCCGATGGTGAGCGGGTCGGCGGGCTTGCCGGTGATGAACTTGGACTTGGCTGAGGCGCCCGAGGCTTTCCCGCCGATCAAGACCTGGAGTTGCCCCTGCCGGTCCAGTTGACCCGCGACGTGCGTCCATTGGCGCATGGCGACCTTGCTCGCGCCTTTGGCTTCGTAGAGTCGACCGCTGACGCGCATGCCGAAATGCGGGACGCCCTGTTTCAGATACAAGGTGAAGCCCAACGACTCGCCGCCCTGTGCGAGGATCACGCCGGCATCTGAGGCGGGTTTGATCCATGCGCCGACGACCATTGGTTTGTAGGAGGGGTCAGGGCTGGTGGCCCGAATGAAGCCGATGTTCTGTTTACCGTTGAATTCGCCGGTTTTCCCCCGGCGGCCGAACCAGGTTTTGATGCCTTTGGCTTCCTTCTCATCGAAGGTCAGCTTGAAGGCGCGCTCGTTCTTTGCCTTGGCGGGATTCGGCGGCAGGGGCGGCTCCTTGAAGTCGGCGACCCTGTATTCCATACGCAGGCGCGCCAACTCGGTCTTCAGTTCGGCGATCTCGTCCTGATAGTCCGGCGCCTGATAGAGGTTCCTCATCTCGTAAGGATCGTGGAGCAGGTCGAACATCTCCCATTCGTCGATGGGGTAGTAGTGGATCAGCTTGTAGCGGCCGGTGCGCACACCGTAGTGCCGCTGCACCATGTGGACGGCCGGGTATTCGTAATACTGGTAGTAGAGCGACTTGCGCCAGTCGACCGGCTGGGAGCCCTTGAGCAGGGAGAGAATGCTGCGGCCCTGCATGTCCTCGGGCACGCGCGCGCCGGCGATCTCGAGGAAGGTGGGGGCGAAGTCGATGTTCTGAACGAGATCGGTGTTTTCCGTGCCAGGATCGATCATGTCGGGCCAGCGGATCATGAGCGGCGCTCGGAACGACTCCTCATACATCCAACGTTTGTCATACCAGCCCTTGTCTCCGAGGTAGAAGCCCTGGTCGGAGTTGTAGATCACGACCGTGTTGTTTGCGAGGCCGGTCTGGTCGAGGTAGTCGAGCACGCGGCCGAGATTGGCGTCCACCGAGGCGACGCTGCGGAGGTAGTCCTTGATGTAGCGTTGGTATTTCCAGCGGACGAGATCCTTGCCCTGCAGGTTGGCGGCGCGGAAGGCGTCGTTCTTGGGCTCGTAGGCGGCAACCCATTTGGAAAGCTGCTCCGGGGTGAGGTTGTTGGGCGGAACGAATTTCAAATCCCGGTCGCTCATGTGATCGGAAATGGTCATCTCCTGTTTGCCTGCGGCCGAGGTCCGGCCCTTCCAGTCGTCGAACAGCGTGTGCGGTTCGGGGATGTCGACATCGTCATACTTCGTCAGGAAATCGGGGCCGGGCGCCCATTCGCGGTGAGGCGCCTTGTGTTGGAACATCAGCATGAAGGGGCGGTCCTTTGCGCGCTTGTTCTTGAGCCAGTCCAGCGTGATGTCGGTGATGACGTCGGTCGTGTAGCCGGTGTAGTTGACGACGCCGTCGGCCGTGCGGATGGGCGGGTTGTAGTAGGGGCCCTGGCCGACGAGGACCTTCCAGAAGTCGAAGCCCGTCGGTTCGCTTTTCAAATGCCACTTGCCGACGATCGCGGTCTGGTAGCCGACTTCGCGCAACAGCTTGGGAAAGGTCTGCTGCGAGCCGTCGAAGGTGACGCGGTTGTCGATCTGGCCGTTGAGGTGGGTGTGCTTGCCGGTGAGGATGGTCGCGCGGCTGGGCGCGCAGATGGAATTCCCGACGAAACAATTGCGGAACAGCATGCCCTCCTTGGCGATGCGGTCCAGGTTGGGCGTGACATTCATCCTGGAGCCGTAGGCACTGATGGCGTGCGAGGCGTGATCGTCCGTGAAGACGAACAGGATGTTGGGGCGCGAGTCGGCGGCGTTGGCGGCGACGACGCCGGCGAGGCAAAGCGAGGCGAGAAGGCGAAGGGCTGTTTTCGTCATGCGCGGGAGTTTGGGGGATGCGGGCGTGGGGTCAAGGGTGGGAATGGGGGGTGAAGGAAAATCGTCGCGCAGGCAGGGCAGTGTTGCATCGCGGCCCAAACTGAAGTTCTGGAAGGACGTGCCTTTCCGGGCTGAAGGTCCGGCCGCGCAAAGCACAGGGCTTCAGCCCTGTGATGCGTGGTGGGCAGTGGATCGCGGCCTGAAAGGTCGC
>CAZFLK010000047.1:0-18865 GCA_964519245.1 uncultured Verrucomicrobiota bacterium | reverse complement strand
GCGGCCTGAAAGGTCGCCCGCGATTCTCGGCGTCGCGGCCGGCCCTTCAGGCCGAAATGTTTGTGTTGCGCGGGACGTAGGGCTGAAGCCCTGTGCTTTGTGCGGTTGGGCTTTCAGCCCATGAGGGCATCTACCCCAAGACCTTCCTTATCACATGCCGTTCCTCCACGCCGGTGAGCCTTTGGTTCAAACCCTGGTGGAACCAGCTGAGTTTGCGGTGATCGAGGCCCATGAGGTGGAGGATGGTGGCGTGGAGGTCGGAGACGTGGGCGCGGTCGTCGACGGCCTTGAAGCCGACTTCGTCGGTGGAGCCGATGGCCTGGCCGCCCTTGACGCCGCCGCCGGCGAGCCACATGGAGTAGCCGTGCCAGTTGTGGTCGCGGCCGGGCTTGTCGACGCCTTCGCTGGTCGGGGTGCGTCCGAATTCGCCGCCCCAGACGATCAGCGTGTCGTCCCAAAGGCCGCTGCGTTTGAGATCGGTCATGAGCGCGCCGATGGGTTGGTCGGTTTCGCCGGCGTGAAGCTTGTGGTTTGAAATGCAGTTGTTGTGGCCGTCCCAGGTTTCCTCGATGTGGCCGCCGCCGGAATAGAGCTGCACGAAGCGGACGCCCTTTTCCAGCAGTCTTCGGGTGATGAGGCACTTGCGGCCGAAGTCGGCGGTGAGCTTGTTGTTCAAGCCGTACATTTCGCGGGTTGCTGCGTCCTCGCGATTCAGATCCACGACCTCGGCGGCGGTGGTCTGCATGCGGTAGGCGAGTTCGTAGGATTCAATGCGCGCGGCGAGTTCGGTTTCATTGGGGCGCTGGCGGGCGTGTTCCTCGTTGAGTTTCTTGAGCAGGTCGAGACTGCTGCGCTGGGCGCGTTCAGTGGTTCCCTTGGGTGTCGCCAGATCGAGGAGGGGGCTGCCCACGCTGCGGAACAGCGTGCCTTGGTAGGCGGCGGGCATGAAGCCGGCGGACCAGTTCGACGCGCTGCCGATCGGGCCGCCTCGGGGATCGGTCATGACGACGAAGGTGGGCAGGTTTTGATTGGCGCTGCCGAGTCCGTAGCTGAGCCAGGAGCCGAGGCTGGGCTTGCCGATGAAGATGCTGCCGCTGTTCATCTGCAGGCAACCCGAGGCGTGCGCGGCGGTGTCGCTGTGCATGGACCGGATGACGCAGATGTCGTCGGCGTGCTGCGAGGTGTGCGGGAACAGGCTGCTGATAGGGAGGCCGCTTTGTCCGTGCCGCTTGAACGGGAAGGGCGACTTCATCAGGTGGCCGATGGGGCGGCCATTGGAGCCGACCTTGGCGTCGCCGGAGTATTTCCTGCCGTGGTGGCGATCGAGTTCCGGCTTGGGGTCGAAGGTGTCCACGTGGCTGGGGCCGCCGTTCATGAACAGGAACACGACGCGTTTGGCCTTGGCCGGGAAATGGGGGGCGCGTTCGGCCAGGGGATTCTGGGCGTCGTAGTTTTGCGCCGCGGCGGCGGATGTTGTGAGCAGGCCGTCGTTGGAAAGGAGGTCGATCAGGGCCAGGCCGGCGAAGCCGCCGCCGACTTCCCAGAGGAATTCACGACGCGTGCGGCCGCAGGGCGTGAGGTTGGGCTGGAAGCGGTTCATGGTGATCAGCGGCGACCAAGGAAATTACCCCACGGATGGCAAAGCCGACCCACGGATATATTTTCTTCATCCGTGGGTCGGCTTTGCCATCCGTGGGGGATTCTGCCTTGTGAGGTCATCGGGTCACTCCGGGTAGGCGAATTCGTTGAGGTTCAAGAGCGCTCGGCAGAACTGTGTGAGGGCTTGGCTCCGGGCGGGCGCCGGGGCGATTCGCGCTTCCTGTTGGATCTTCGCGGCTTCCCCTTCAAGAAAGTTCGCGGCCGTGTCGGCTTCGGTTTTGGTCGGGTTGCGACAGAGCGCCAGGCGGTAGGCGCGTTCAACCTGCGCCTTGGAATCATTGCGGACTTCGTGTCGCAGCCGGTCGGCCAGATGGCGCGCCTGGCGGTTGACGAAGTCGCCGTTGAACAACGTGAGCGCCTGCGGGGCGACCGTGGTGACCGCGCGGCCATCGGAGGGGCGGGTGGTGTCGCAGAGGTCCAGGACTTCCAACATGGGCACGACCATGGAGCGCTTGATGAAGGCGTAGACCGTGCGGCGGGAGGCGTCTTTCTCGACGAATGGTTTCCAGATTTTCTCGGGATCGCTGTGGCCTTCCAGCGCCTGGGGCGGAACCGCAGGATACATGGAGGGGCCGAACATGGCGCGATTCAACTGTCCGCTGACCGCCAGCATGGAATCACGAAGGGCTTCCACCTCGAGTCGGCGATACGGCATGCGCCAAAGAAGGCGATTGTCCGGATCCTCCTTGGCGTAGGTTTCGTCGCGGTCGCGACTCATGCGCCAAGATTCGCTGGTCAGGATCAGGCGGTGCAATCGCTTCAATGACCAGCCGGCATCATGCATGAACCAATGCGCGAGCCAGTCGAGCAGCGCGGGATGCGTCGGGGATTCCCCCATGAGGCCGAAATCGCCGGCCGTGCGGACAAGTCCCCGGCCGAAGTGAAGCCGCCAGACATGGTTGACGACGACGCGGGCGGTGAGCGGGTTTTGTTCATGGGCGATCCAGCGCGCGAGTCCGAGGCGGCGGCGGGTGGTGTGGGAATCCGGTTGGGGAAAGCTGGGTTGGCTTCGGACAAGTATGTCCGGGACTGCGGGTGAGACGAGGGCTCCGGGTCGCGTTGCGCTGCCCCGGACCAGGATGCGTGTCTCCGGGGGGCGGGGAGACGTTTCCTGAAGCGCGTAGGCCTGCGGCAGGTCGGGCGCTGCGCGCCGCAGTTCGTCGCGGGAGCCTGCGGGTATGGTGAGTTCGGTGCGGCCCTTCCGCGGCCGGGTCAGAGGATTGAACACGGCCAACAGGCTGTAGTAGTCCTTGGTGGTCAGGGGTTCGAACTTGTGGTCGTGACAACGGGCGCAGGCGAGGGTCAGTCCCAGCAGGGACTGCGATGTCGTATTGATGATGTCGTCGAGTTGGTCGAAGCGATCGGTCTGCGGATCGGCGGGTTCGTCGTCCCAGTGGCCCAAACGGTAGAAGCCGGTGGCAATGACAGTCTCGCTGTCGGCGTCGGGCAATTCGTCGCCGGCAAGTTGCTCGAGGAGGAAGCGGTCGTATGGTTTGTCGTTGTTGAGCGCTCGGATCACGTAGTCCCGATAGCGCCAGACCATGGGTTTGATCGCATCACGTTCATAGCCGTTGGTTTCGGCGTAGCGAACGAGGTCCAGCCAATGGCGAGCCCAACGTTCGCCGTATGCGGGGCGGCCGAGAAGTTCGTCGATCACCTGGTCCAGGGCGTCCGGAGTTGGGGCTTGTCCGAAAGCCCGTTGCTCGTCAAGCGTCGGCGGGAATCCCAGCAGATCCAGATAGACGCGGCGGAGGAGTTTTCCGGGCGAGGCGGGGTGGGCGGGGCTCCAGCCGCGCGCCTCGAGACGGGCCAGGACGAACCGGTCGATCGGATTCCTCGGCCAGGCCGGATCGGAAACGTTGGGGATGGGCGAGTGTTCAACAGGTTGAAATGCCCAATGTTCCTCAGGGGAGGCGGGAGGGCGTTCGTCGTCCGGGAACCCGGCGCCTTGCTTGATCCATGCGCTTAGGAGGTTGATCTGTCCGTCGGAAAGGCGCGGGCCATCGGGCGGCATGCGATCTGAGGGGGCTTCCGTGAGCAACCGCGTCAGCAAGACGCTCGTCTGCGGCATTCCTGGGCGAACAGCCGCTCCATGGTCGCCGCCTTGGAGAATCGCCTTGCCCGAGTCCAGTCGCAGGCCGCCCTTTTGTTTGACGGGACCGTGGCAACTTTGGCAGTGATCGCGAAGAATCGGGCGAACGTCGAGGGAGTAGTCCACATGCACATCCGCTTCCGCCTTGACGTTCAGGAACGGCAGTCCGGAGAGCAGCAGCAAGCTGACGATTCTGCGCGGCATGCCCGGTAACATACCCGGGCATGCCGCAGGGCTTCAAGTCGGAGCTGCAACTTCCGGGCGCTTGGCGACGGAAGAAGGCTGTCCTTGCTGCTCATCGACGCGGAACAGGTCCAGGGAAAGCAGCGCGGAGGTCAGTCCGAGGGCGCCGCAACCGAACCAGAGGAGCGCGGGTGAAACCTCGAACAAGGCCAGGCCGGTTGCTGGACCGACGGTCAGAGCGCATCCCCAGACCAGGCCGTAGACGCCCATGTAGCGGCCTCTCATGTGTTCGGGCGCGAGGCTTGCCGCGTAGGCCATGGCGATCGGCATGGCGATCATTTCTCCGAGGGTGAACACCACCATTCCCGCGACGTAGACAACGATCGAGTTCCCGAAGGCGAAGATGAAGAATCCGCCGCCGACGAGCGCATAGCCGAACGCAATGGCGTGGGTCGCCTTGAAACGTTGGGTGAAGGTGATCAGGGGCAGTTCGATGCAAATGATCAGGACCCCGTTCATGGCGAGAATACAGCCGTAGACCGTTTCCTTGAAACCGGCGGCCTGGATCTCCATTCCCAGGGTCGAGGACATCTGCATGAACACGACGGCGGGGCCGAATGCCGCCACGAGAAAGCGACGATAGCGCCGGTCGCGCAGCGCGCAGCGGCAGGCGGTCGCGATGCTGGAGAACGCCTTGCCGACATTTTTCCAATCCTCGCTGTTCCTATTCCGCAGAACCGGAAGCCATCTCCAGGCGATGGCTCCGAAAGCGAATGAGGTGATCGCGTCGCCCACGAACAACCAGGTGTAGGAATATTGCGACATCAGTCCGGCTGTCGCCGGGCCGATGGCCCATCCGGCATTGATGGCGAATCGCATGGCGGCATAGGCGGTCACCCGATTGGCGGGCGAGGTCAGATCCGCGAGCAGGGCGCTGCTGGCCGGTTTGTAGAACTCGGCGGTGACGCCGGCGAGGCAGGCGAGCGCGATGATGGCGGTCAGGCTTTCGGCCTGCGAGAGGCAAAGCATGGTTGTTCCGGCCGAGAACATCGACAGGACAATGGTGTTGCGTCGGCCGATCGTGTCGGCGAGGTGTCCGCCGATCATGGAGGCGGCGAGATGTCCGCCGCCGTAGGCGGCCAATGCCATGCCCGTCTGCTTGACCGAGAAACCCAACTTGGTCATGTGCAGGGCGAGAAAGGGGATGACGAAGGTCCCGAAGCGGTTGATGAACACGCCGAGAAAGACGATCCACACCGGACGCGGGAAGGCCTTCAACGTGGTCCATAGCGAGGGCCGCGGCGTCGTGGAGGAGTCCGATTGGGTTGGGGCTTGGGTTTTCATGGGAAACAAAAAACCCGCTCTCCTTGCGGTGAGCGGGTTTGAGAAATTCTGTTGCTGGGGGCTTCGTCTAAGTCATTTCATTCCACTCACCGGGCGTTGTCGGTTTCAGAAGGCTCTGCCACGCAATTCGACCGAAATACATCGCCGCTGCGGCGTCGATACCGACGCCGGTCAAGACCTTGTTGCCGCGATGTTGTGGGACTGAATTCATCGATTAATGAGGCCGGGGAGGCTTGCGTATCGGGGCGGGAGAGTCAATGGGATTGTTTGGGATGGTGTTCGCGGCCATGGTCAGCCGCCGGCATGCCGTCATTCACCGCGAGGAGGACGACCATTGCTGGATCGCGGACTACGGCAGCTGCAACGGCGCCTTCGTGAACGCCCGGCGAATCACCCAGCCCACCACGCTTTCGCACGGAGACCTGATATCGGTGGGCTCCTGCGTGCTGACATTCTTTGACGAGCGCCCGGAAATGCCTCATCGCCACGGCGGAGCTATGAACACCCTGTTGGGCGACGGCTACTTCGCCTATTGGCAGGAGTCGCCGGATTCAGCCAACCAAGTGAATGACTTTCTGACGGAGTTCCGTGGATTGCAGGATCGGGCTGCTCCCGAGTTCCTGCGTGTTCTGCATCACGGCCCGGTCATCCATTCCGGCGGCGCGGCCTATGAGGGCTGCTTGTCCGGCATCGAGGTCCACGTTGCCTTTCGTTTGGAGAAACTGGCCGGGGAGTTGCAGCAACCGAGACTCATGAGCGAGGCCGCCATGCGCCTGCTTGCCATGAAACGCGAGGCGTGGGAAGTCGGCCAATATGAGTTGAAGGGATTTGAAGGCGCGTATCCGGTGTTTGGGTTTCGAGGGAGGAAACTACGGAATACACGAAAGACACGGAAAGAAGATGTCGTGATGTATTCTGAGTCGCGCCGGTGACGCGGTTCTCCGAGATTCCGTGTCTTCAGTGTATTCCGTAGTCGAACCAGTTTGGAGCCGTTCGCGGGCGTTTCGGTCGGAAGCGCGGCTGGCAGCCGGACGTAGGTCGGGGCGGCCGGTGAGCGTTGTTGCTGACGGTTGCTTTGGTTGTGGAGCGGCGCGCTGCAAAGCGGCGCACAGCGCCGCACTCCAAGACGCTCTCGCGGAATCGGGAGCCGAGAGCATTATCGGGGGGTGACCGGCTGGCTTCGGATCACCCCACCGGGGTTTGGGAGGTTCCCACATCCAAACTCAAGCTCGACACACGGCTTGGTCATCGCCACGATCCCGACACTCCCGATGGCTGCCCCTGTCCGATTCAACCGGTTGTTTTCATTCCTTCGGCGATTTCTGCCGTTTGTCTTCCTTGTTCCCGTCGCCGCCTTTGCCGCGGAAGCGCCGACCGAGTCCGCGCCGGCCGCCAAGGGGTTGGCGGCGATCGACTGGATCATTGTCGCGCTGTATGCCGGTTCCACGATCTTCCTGGGGTGGTGGTTTGGTCGGAAGCAGAAGGACACGAAGGAGTATTTTGTGGGTTCGGGCTCGATGAATCCGCTGCTGATTGGAGTGTCCCTCTTCGCGACCTTGCTGAGCACGATTTCCTACATGTCCTTCCCCGGGGAGACTTTGGGCAAGGGGCCGGTCTACATGACCAACATGCTGGCCTATCCGTTCATCTTCTTCTTGGTGGGCTATGTGTTGTTGCCGGTCTACATGAAGCAAAAGGTCACCAGCGCCTACGAACTGCTGGAGGACAAGCTGGGCGCCAGCGCGCGGTTGCTGGGCGCGGGAATGTTCCTGATCCTGCGCCTGTTCTGGATGTCGCTGCTCGTCTATCTGACCGCCAAGGCGATCGCGATCATGATCGGCGTGGATGAGAAATACATTCCGCTGATCGTGTTGATCACCGGGGCCTTTGCGATCACCTACACCTCGTTGGGCGGATTGCGTGCGGTGGTGATCACCGATCTGATGCAGACGATCCTGCTCTACGGCGGCGCTTGTCTGGTGATCGGAACGGTCACCTACAAGATGGGCGGCTTCGGTTGGTTTCCCACTGAATGGCAGACGGACATCTGGGACAAACAACCGATCTTCAGTCTGGACCCATCCACGCGCGTCACCGTGGTTGGTTCGATCCTGTCAGTGTTGATCTGGTACACCTGCACGTCGGGCGGCGACCAGGTTTCCATCCAGCGTTTCATGGCGACCAAGGATGCGGCGACGGCGCGCAAGGCCATCGGGATGCAGTTGATTGTCGGGGCGGTCGTCGGAATCACGCTGGGATTTGTCGGGTTTGCGTTACTTGGGTATTTCCAGGCGAATCCGCAGTTGCTGCCCGAGGGGATGAGCTTGAACGAGAACGCGGACAAGATCTTCCCGCATTTCATCGCCTTTCATCTGCCGCCGGTGGTATCCGGGTTGGTGGTTGCGGGGTTGTTCGCGGCGGCGATGTCGAGCATCGACTCGGGGGTGAACTCGATCACAGCGGTGGTGATGACGGATGTGCTGGATCGCTTCGGCAGGAAGCCCGAAACGGAGAGGAAACACGTGCTCTTTGCGCGAATCCTGGCCGTAGTCATTGGTGTGGTGGTGGTGCTGTGCAGCGCGCTGATGGAGCAGGTGCCGGGGAATATCACCGCGGTGACGAACAAGACGGTGAACCTGCTGACCGTGCCGATCTTCCTGTTGTTCTTCTTCGCGTTGTTTGTGCCATTCGCAAATCCGGCGGGCGTCTGGATTGGTGTGCTTTGCAGTGTGGTTGTGGCGTCGTTGATCGCGTTCTCCGGGCCGATCTTCGGGACGAATGAAGCGGGGCTGGATCCCGTCAGTTTTCAGTGGATTTCGCCGGCGGCGTTGTTGGTCGGAATCGGCGTCGGGACCTTGGCGTGCAAGTTGTTGGGGACACGCGAGAGTCGGGCATGAAATCCGGCGGGAGCTTCACCCTGCCGACAGCGAATGGCTGTGGTTGACGGAACCTGCGCTATTGCGTCGTTGATCCGCTTTGGGAATATGCGAACACGAAACAAAACTTGGTCGAAGCGAATGAGCGTCATGCTGATCCTGATGGCGACTGCGACCGTTCTGGGACAGAGTTCCAAGTCTCGTCAAACTAACCTGTCCGACGAGGTGCGCGCCAAATGCCTCAACGTTTTGCGCGAAGGGCTGAAGTCGGACGAGTTCTGGCCGTCAATTCACGCGGCGGAGGGATTGACGGTGGGTGGGCTGGGAGCCGAGGTGATTGCGTTCCTCGAGCCGAAGCTGTCTTCGGAGAAGGACGATCAGCGGCGCTGCGGCATTGCGCGGGAATTGGTGCGGGCGGGTGAGCGGCAATACAAACAGGTGATGCTGGACATCCTGGCCGGTGAGGATTCACACGGACATGTCCACGCGGCGGAGAGCCTTTACAAGGTGGGGGAGGTTGGCGATGGCGTGGCGCTGCGACGGGCCTTTGCCGATGAGGACAACATCAGGTTGCAGATGATGGCCGCGGCGGCGTTGGGGCGCGCGGGAAATCCGGAGGCGATGGCGTTCTTGCGCAAGCAACTGAGAACGGCCGAGCCGGAATTGGCGCGCATCGCCGCCTGGGTCTTGGGGCGCATTGGCGATAAGCGGGATGTCGAGACATTGAAGCTCAGGCACGCGGACGCCGCGACGGTGATTCAGCGCGTCTTTATCATGAATGCCTTGGCGTCGCTGGGCGATAGGACCGGGATGCGCGCGTTGGAGAATCACCTGGCGTCCTTTGACGCGGCGTCCCGGACCTATGGGGCCGTTTTTGTCGGGGAGACCCGCGCCATTCAGTTGAAGAAGCAGTTGATTCGTCAGTTGGACGATCCCTATCTCGACGCGCGGTTGCGGGCGGCGCAAGCGTTGCTGGAGTTATCGGCCGAACCGCCGGCCAAGCGGGACGAAGACGTGGGCGTGATGGTTTTCCCCGCGACGAAGGACAATCCGCGCTACACCGAAGGTTCGGTGGTGGAGTTGGACGACGGATCGTTGTTGTTTGCGGTGACGGAGTTCTTCGGGACGGGCAGCGACTTCGCCAAGGCGCATATTGTGGCGAGGCAATCGACCGATGGCGGCCGGACCTGGGGCAAGAAGCGCGTGCTGCAAAAAAACACGGGCGGGATGAATGTCATGAGCGTGACCTTGCGGCGGTTGCCGACCAGGAAGCAGCCGCGTCGTATCGCCATGTTCTACCTGCAGAAGAACAGCCACAGCGATCTCGACCTGTATGTGCGCTTCTCGACCGACGAGGCGAAGACCTTCGGGGAACGGATCTTGGTTACGCCCGCGCCGGGCTATCACGTGGTGAACAACGACCGGGTGACGCGGCTGTCCAGCGGCCGGTTGTTGGCGCCGGCGGCGTCGACCTCCGATGTGGGCAAAGTGAATCATTTCACAAGTCGCTGTTTCATTTCGGACGACGACGGCCTGACCTGGCGGGCCGGCAAGGCCGCGGTGGATCTGCCGAAGCGCGGAGCCATGGAGCCCGAGGTCGTGGAACTCAACGACGGCCGCGTGCTGATGATCATGCGCAATCAACTGGGCACGATCTCGAAGAGTTACTCCAAGGACGGCGGCGAAACCTGGGGCGAGCCGGGCGATCTCGGCGTCACGGCCCCGGAAGCCCCGGCGACCTTGCGTCGGATTCCCTCAACCGGAGACCTGCTCTTGATTTGGAACAACAACCACGAACCGGGCGCTGGCCATGGCGGCAAGCGCACGCCGTTGACTGCGGCGATTTCCTCGGACGAAGGCAAGACCTGGAAGAATGTTCGCAATCTGGAGACGGACCCCAAGCTGACCTACTCCTATACCAGTCTGACTTTTGCGCAGGGGCGCGCCGTGATGACCTATTGGGTCGGGGATCGCAGCAAGCGGAACTGGTCGGCGAAGGTTCGGTCGCTGCCGGTGGGGTGGTTCTATGAGTAGGTGGGGTCGAAAGGCATCCCCGAATTCGCGTCAGCGTCTTGGAGTGCGGCGCTGTGCGCCGCTCTGAAACGCGCCCATCTGCAACCGTAACAACTGTAAGCAGGATTGCACAGTGGCTGGCGCCAGCCCCACGTCTCGCTGGCGATTCGCGGCAACATCACCTGCCACGCCCAACAAAGCGGCGCGCAGCGCCGCACTCCAAGACGCTGGCGCGCGGACGGATGCTCCTTTCCAAATGATCGTTGGGCTTGGTTGTCTCGCCCTGTTGGAGCTATGGTCCGGGTCGCGCCACGCGCGACATTTTGATCTCTCAACCGTTCAGCCAATGAGAAAAAGCAAGACACTCGCCCGTATCCGGAACGGTGAAGCCGTGCGGATCTGTTCGATGGGGCATTTCATTCCGTCCTACATCAAGCATGCCGCGCAGCATGGTTTCGACTGCATCTGGCTCGACCTGGAACATCGGGCCATGGATGACCGCGAGGTCCAGGCCCTGCTGGCCTTTTTTCACAAGTTCGATATCGATTGCATGTTGCGCCCGCCGACCCTGGAGAAGGCGCGGCTATATCGCTATCTCGAGGATGGCGCCAGCGGACTGATGATCCCGCATGTCTCCACGCCGAAGAAGGCGAAGGCTCTCGTGGACGCCACGAAGTTTCCGCCCATCGGAGACCGCGGTCTCGACGGGGCCGGCATGGACAACGATTTCATGCTCTACGATGACGACTACGCCGCCCGGACGAATGCCGAGACCTTCCTGGTCGTGCAGATCGAAACGCCCGAGGCCGTGAACAACGTGGACGCGATCGCGTCGATCGAAGGCGTGGATGGCATGTTCGTCGGGGCGGGGGATCTGGGGTTCCGGCTGCAACAGGCGGAAGGTCTGCCGAGTTTGGAGGAATGCATCGAACGTGTGGCCGAAGCGGCGAAAAAGCACGGCAAGGCCTGGGGATGTCCGGCCGGTTCGGCGGACGCCATGAAGCAGCGGCGGAGTCAGGGCGGACAACTGCTCGCGCGCGGCGGGGACGTGGTCGCCCTGATGAACGCCTTGGCCGATTGGCAGACGGAATTGGATGAGATTTTGTGAGAGAGTGGGCGCATGGGGTATGAGGGAATGAGGGCGCACAGAGTCAGGCTGGCGGTCAGGCGCGTTCGATTGCCTCTCTTTTTCAATACAGAGGACCACGGAGTGGAAGTGCCTTTCTCTGTGGTCCTCCTTCTCTCTGTGTTGAAGAAGGGCGCGCGGCGCGACTGCGTCAATGCCCGCCGAACTTCCACTCCTTGGCGATCTTGCCTTTGGCGTCTGTGATCTTGATGGACTTGATGTCCGTTTCGCCGGCGGGGAGGTGCAGGCGGATGTGGATGATGCGGCTTTTGGCGTCGATTGGGATTTCAACGTCCTGCCATTCAGTGGAGGCTTTGGCTGCGGCTTGCGCAGTCTGGTTTGAACCGAAATCCCGTTGGCCCTCCAATCGCCAGGAAACGCCGACCTTGCCGCCCTTGGCGTTGCGCAGACGGACGGTTGCGGTCGCCGGCCCTTGGACCTTCAGGCGCGAGCAGGCGATGAACGGCGTGCTTGTTCCCTTGCCGCGTTGGGTGACTCGCAAGGAGCTGCCCTTGATGCCCATCGAGGAGTTGCGCGCGATCCAGTCGCCGACGCGGTCGTCGTCGTCAGGTGAGATGTTGTTGTTCTTGGAATTGCCGGGTCGGAATTTGGTTCGCAGCGGCGGCTTGGGTTTTCCATCGAGGTAGTAGTCGAAATACTGCTCCCAGGTTTCGGACATGCCCTTGGACGCGAGACCCGGGGGACTGAGATCCTTGGCCCAATTCTCAAGTTGCGCTCGGAGGCGGTCGGTGATCTCGGGATGTTTGGAGGCGAGGTTGTGCTTCTCCTCCTTGTCGGCGTCGAGGTCAAAGAGGTATTCGCGTTGGCCGCCGCGGAGGAGTTTCCATTTGCCTTCGCGGATCGCGGATTGCGCGATCCAACGCCACTTTAGCGCGCGCTGGGGGGCTGATTTGTTCGCGCCGGACAGGAAGGGGATGAGGTTGATGCCGTCGAGTTTGGCGTCTTTCGGCAGGCCGGCGATTTCGACTGCGGTGGCGGCGACGTCGAGAGTGATGAGCGGATGATTGTAGACCTGTCTGCCCGGGATGGTGCCCGGCCAGCTTACGACGAAAGGAACCCGCATGCCGCCTTCCGAGAGCATGCCCTTCTCGCCGTTCATGGGCTCGTTCAGGGAACCGTCCCAACCCGGACCGCCGCCCGGGGCGTCGAGTTTGTGGATCTTCAAGGGCGCGCCGTTGTCGGCGATGAAGAAGATCAGGGTGTTCTTGCTCAGATTGCGTTGTTTGAGTTCACGGACGATGGAGCCGACGCCGTCGTCCATGGCGGCAATCATGGCGAGGGCCTGGCGGCGCCGTTCGGGCATCTTGCCGGGGAAACGCGAAAGGTATTTGGGCGGGGCGTCGAGCGGCACGTGCGGCGCCCGGTAGGCGAGATAGAGGAAGAAGGGCTTCTCACTGTGGCGTCGGATGAACGCCACGGCGGCCTGGCTGCAGGCGTCGAGGTGGTAGAGCCCGGTCTTCTCTGGGCCGCCTTCGACGGTTTTTCCCTCAAGGTCATAGTTGGCCCAGCCGGGGCGGTTGGAGTTCTTGTAGAAGACGTCGTCGAAGCCGTGGGTTGTGATCTCCGGGCCGGGGCCGAGGTGCCACTTGCCGATCTGGCCGGTGGCGTAGCCCGCCCGCTTCAGGCGTTCGGCGATGGTGAGTTCGGCGTTGAAGCCGGCAAGGGACATGCCGTTGGACTCGACCCCGAAGCGATTCTGCGATTTGCCGGTCAACAGTCCGGCGCGGGAGGGCACGCATTGTGGCGCGGTCGAGTAACCGCTGGTGGCGCGGACGCCGGAGGCCGCCAAGGCATCAATGTGCGGGGTCTTCAAGTCTGGATAGACGCCGACGGAACCGATGTCCGGCCAGCCGTGGTCGTCGGTGTAGACGACGATGATGTTGGGTTTGTCGGCGGCGGGACGGGAGAGCGCGGCGGCGGGAGCCGCGAAGGCGAGCAGTGTGAGGATGAAGGCGACGGGGAGGAAGCGGGGCGGCGCTAAAAAGCTCCAAATCCCAAGCTCCAAATTCCAAACAAGCTCCAAATTCCAAGTTCCAAATGGGCGCGTGGGTTGTGAATACAGCGACGGGGACGATGAGTGTGATTGTTTCATTGGAGCGTGGAAGTCTGTTCGGGATTTGAGATTCGGAGCTTCTTTGGAGCTTGGGCGGATCACTTGTAGACGACCGGGATCGCCGGCAGCAAAGAGGCCGGACATTCACCATTGGGTGAAGGGATGGTCCTTCGAAAACAGTGTGGGCATTCGCGGATCTTCATGACGGCTCTGAGGTCTTCCTTCGGAGGAGTAAACTACGGAATACGCGGAATACACGGAAGGAAAGACGGAATCAGGTTCGATCTATTTCCGGGTATTCTGTGTCTTCCGTAGTTGGGAAATGTATTTCTCTTATCGGCCGCTCACACCTTTCAAATAGGCGAACACCAGTTCCGGAAGGTCGTCGCTGTAGCCGCCTTCGAGGATGCTGTAGGCGGGGATGCCGAGTTCCTTGATCTGTTTGCCCAGCCATTGGAAGTCCTCGGCCTCGAAGGTCATCTGGCCGAGCGGGTCCCGGGCGTAGCAATCGAAGCCGGCGGAGACCGCGACGACATCCGGCTTGAAGGCTTTCAGCTTGTCCAGGGCCTTGGTCATGACGGCGCGGTATTCGTCGCGCGGCAGGCGGGCCGGGACGGGGTAGTTGAAGCAATTGTCGCCGACGTTCTTTGATCCCGTGCCGGGATACCAGGGGTGTTGGTGAATGGAGAAGAAGGCGGTGTGTGGTTCGTCCTTGAGGATGGCCTCCGTGCCGTTGCCATGGTGGACATCAAAGTCGAAGACCGCTGCCTTCTTCGCGCCGCTGTTGAGAGCTTCAAGGGTCGCGATGGCGGCTGAGTTCAGGTAGCAGAAGCCCATGGCCCGGTCGCGGGTGGAATGGTGTCCGGGCGGACGCAGCAGGCTGAAGGCGGTCTCGCCATTGCGGGCAGCCTTCAAGGCCTCCAGCGCGCCGCCGACGCAGCGTCGGGCGTGGGCGTCAATCTCGGGATAGGCGGGCGTGTCGCCATCGAAGAAGTCGGCGGTCTGGACGTTCTTGACGTGGTCCTTCGTGTGGGCCCGAAGGATCGTCTCGTCGTCCGCTTCGGCCGGTTTGGCCCATTCGATCGTCAGGTCCTTCTGCTCGCGAAGCTTGGCCAGGGTTGCGCTGATTCGGGCGGGGCGCTCCGGGTGGCCCGGCGAGGAATAATTCACGCAACGTTCGTCGGTGATCACTTTCATGGGGGCATTGTGGGGGATGGGAATGGAAACTCCAAATCCCAAGCTCCAAATCCCAAAGAAGCTCCATGGTTCGAGTTCCAGGTCGCGAAAGCCGTCGCCGGGCTTGCTTGTCGAGGATAGGGGGATGTTCGCGGCCTCAATTCGCTCGAACTGCGGCGTTTGGGATTTGGCGTTTCGAGTTTGTTTGGGATTTGGAACTTGGAGCTTGGGATTTCGTTGCTCTGACCTGCGACGCGACGATTGCGGGCAGTCTCCCCCTGTGAGTCGATTGTGAATGACTCTCGATTGACTTCCCTCCGGGCCGCCGGTAACCCATCCGCATGAATCCATCCATCGGCACTCCCTTCTCGGAAACGGCAACCCGCGTGATGCTCTGCGGTTCGGGCGAACTGGGCAAAGAGGTCGTCATTGAGCTCCAACGCCTGGGCGCGGAAGTTATTGCGGTCGATCGCTATGAGAATGCTCCGGCGATGCAGGTGGCGGATCGCTCGCACGTGGTTTCGATGTTGGATGGCGAGAAGCTTCGCGCCGTGATCGAACAGGAGAAGCCGCACCTCGTGGTGCCGGAAGTTGAGGCCATCGCGACGGACACCCTGGCCGAGATTGAGAAGGAAGGTTTGGCGACGATTATTCCGACCGCGCGCGCCACGCAACTTACCATGAACCGCGAAGGTATTCGTCGCTTGGCCGCAGAGGAATTGGGCCTCAAAACCTCGCCCTACAAGTTTGCGCAGACGGAGGAGGATTATAACGCGGCGGTTGCCGAGATCGGCATCCCCTGCGTGGTGAAGCCGATCATGTCCTCCTCCGGCAAGGGTCAGAGCACGATCAAGTCCGAGGATGATATTGCGCCCGCCTGGAAGTACGCGCAGGAGGGCGGACGCGCCGGGGCGGGCAAGGTCATCGTCGAGGGGTTCGTGGAGTTTGATTACGAGATCACGCAACTCACGGTCCGCCACGAGGGCGGGACCAGTTTCTGCGAACCGATCGGTCACGTGCAGATCGACGGCGATTACCGGGAATCCTGGCAGCCGCAGCCGATGTCGGGCGCCGCGCGCGAAGCGGCGCAGGATTGCGCGAAGAAGATCACCGACGCGCTGGGCGGTCGGGGGATTTTCGGGGTGGAGTTGTTCATCAAGGGCGACACGGTCTACTTTTCGGAGGTTTCGCCGAGGCCGCACGACACCGGGATGGTGACGATGATTTCCCAGGACCTGCCGCAGTTTGCGCTGCATGCCCGGGCGATTCTCGGATTGCCGATCCCGAATGTTCACCAGCACGGTCCCAGCGCGTCGGCGGTGATCCTGGTCGAGGGCGAGAGCAAGCAGGTTTCGTTCGGGAATCTGACCGAGGCGTTCTCCCAGCCGGACACGCAGGTTCGTTTCTTCGGGAAGCCGGAAGTCGCCGGCAAACGCCGCATGGGCGTGGCGGTCGCGCGCGGCGCGACGATTGAGGAGGCGCGTGAAAAGGCGAAGAAGGCGGCCGGGGCGGTTGAGGTCACATTGTGACCAGTAGTCAGTGATCAGTGGGCTGGCGCGCGGCGGCAGATGGGCAATGGCAGGTTCCCGCAACACAGGGAAGATGGCTCCTTTCTTTCAGAAGACGGATCACTGAAAACTGAACACTTGCCTTCCTTTCCGCTTGCGCAATGCGCCTTATTCCGGCTTGTTCTCCGGCCTTATGTTGAGAGCTGGCATCGTCGGTCTGCCCAATGTGGGCAAGTCCACCCTGTTTAACGCCGTCACCCGCACCCGCAAGGCGGAGTCGGCGAACTATCCCTTTTGCACCATTGACCCCAATGTCGGCGTGGTCACCGTGCCCGACGCGAGGCTGGACGAACTCGCCAAGATCGAGAATTCGGAGCAGATCATTCCGGCGGCGTTTGAGTTCGTGGATATTGCGGGTCTGGTAAAGGGCGCGGCCGATGGGGAGGGGATGGGCAACAAGTTCCTGAGTCACGTTCGTGAGGTCGACGCCATCATTCAGGTGGTGAGGTGCTTTGAGGACAGCGATATTCATCATGTCTCCGGAGGCATCGATCCCACCAGCGACATCGAGACCATTTTTACGGAACTGGTGTTGGCGGATTTGGAATCGGTCAACAAGCAGTTGCACCGAATCGGCAAGGAAGCCCGGCGCGGGGACAAGGAAGCCGCTGCGCAGGAAGAACTGTTGAAGAAGATCGCCCCGCATCTGGATGCGGGGAAACCGGCCATCACGTTGGATTTGAGCAAGGAGGAGAAGGAGTTGGCGAAGCCCTTCTTCCTGATGACAAGCAAGCCGACCATTTTTGCCGCCAACGTGAAGGAATCCGATCTCGCCGATGCTGACAACAACCCGCACGTGCAGAAGGTCCGGGAGTATGCGAACACCCACATGGCCTGCGGCACGGCCGTCATCAGCGCCCAGATCGAATCGGATCTGATCGATCTCTCCCCGGAAGAGGCGGCCGAGTTCTTTGGTGAACTCGGGGTCGTGGAATCCGGGGTGGACGGATTGATCAGGGCCACCTTCGACCTGCTGGGCCTGCAGACCTATTTCACGGTGGGGCCGAAAGAAGCCCGCGCTTGGACGATTCACAAAGGCGATACGGCTCCGGTGGCCGCGGGCGTGATTCACACCGATTTCGAACGCGGTTTCATCAAGGCGGAGACGGTTTCCTACGACGATCTTATCGAATGTGGTTCGATCGCGGTCGCGCGTGAAAAGGGGCTCTATCGACAGGAAGGCAAGGAATACATCGTCAAGGATGGCGACGTGATCCTGTTCAAGTTCAACGTGTAGTAACCATGAAGAAAGCCATCCTGCTCCTCCTTGTTGTTTCGTTTCTCGTCCCCGCGATTCCGAGTTCGGTCGTCGCGCAGGATGCCGCGCAATTTGAAATCCCTGCTTCCGACGACGGGCTGCTGGGCGCGGGCCCGATTCGGCGTTACGACTGGTTCAAGAATCTTTGGAAAAAACGCCGCAGCGCGTGGGCGAAGCAGGTGCAGCAGGACCAGGGCGCATTGGTCTTTCTCGGCGATTCCATCACGCAGGGCTGGGGCAACGCCATGGGCGGGGCCTTCGGCGAGGTGAAGGTCGCGAATCGCGGCATCAGCGGCGACACCACGCGCGGTGTCTTGATCCGGCTTGAAGAGGACGTTCTCTCCTTGAATCCGAGCGGGGTGGTGATCCTGATCGGAACGAATGACTTGGAGGAGCGGGTCGAGCCGAAGGTCATTTCCGGCAACCTGGAGTTGATTATTGCAGCCTTGAAGAAGCACAACCGCAAGATGCCGATCGTTTTGTGCGAGGTGATGCCCAGTTCGGCGACGAAGAAACGGCCCGCCGACAAGATCAAGGAGATCAACAAGCTCTACAAGGCGGCGGTCGAGGGCGATCGGCAGATCACCGTGGTGGACACGTGGACGCTTTTTGCCGATGCGCAGGGCGACGCCAAGAAGCCGGAGTTCCCGGACCTGCTGCATCCCAACAAGCTCGGTTACGGCAAGTGGGCCGCGGCTTTGAAACCCATTTTGGCGACGCTGGATTTCCTGGAAACGGAACCGGACAACTTCGAGCCGGAGGCGGGCTTCATCAGCCTGTTCAATGGCCGCGACCTGACGGGTTGGGGCTTTCGCGCGAAGAAGACGCTGAAGAAGCAGGCGATCTTCGACGGCAAGGGGCAGAGCAATGACGGTCGTTACGTTGCCAAGAACGGCCGCCTGATCGTGACCACGCCGCCGGAGGGGCGCCGCATCCAACAGCTCTGGACGACCAAGGAGTTCGGCAAGGACTTTGTGTTGAAGCTGGAATTCCGCGCGACGCCCAATGCCGACAGCGGCGTCTTCATCCGCCGGCCGCAACTGCAGTGCCGCGATTATCCGCTCGCCGGTCCCTACAAGGACTTGAAGAAATACAAGGCTCAGGACTGGAATGAGATGGTCGTGCGCGTGAAAGGCAACGTCGCCCATTGCACCTGCAACGGCGAGGTATTGAACGCGGCGATGAAAGTTCCTGCGTCAGGGCCGATCGGATTGGAAGGCGATCGCGGGCAGATGGAATACCGCCGGATCCGGATCAAGGTGGTGGAGTAGGGTCCTCAAACAAATACCAGCGCCACCGCGGCGCAGAGGAAGCCGGCTCCGATGAGGCGGCCTTGGAGGATGGCCTTTCCGAGGTGTTGTTCGCGGCTGGCGAACCAGTGGCCGATGGCCCAGACCATGATCACGCTCCAGAGCCCGCGGGTGGAGTAGATGACATTGATGGCGGTGGCGTCGTTGAAGCGCGCCAAGGCTGAGATCAGGACAATCGCCTGCAGG
>CAZFLK010000046.1:0-35415 GCA_964519245.1 uncultured Verrucomicrobiota bacterium | reverse complement strand
AACGCCTGCCGCCTTTACCCCGGTTGACGCTGTACCCCCCCACGGATCGGATGATAATTCCTGACGAACCATTCCACGGTCTTGACCCGTTCACCCACGTCAGCGAGCCATAGCGGCTCCTTGGCATCTTCCGACTGCCGCCGAAGGAGACCAACTGCTCATTGCTGCGCAACAAAACCGAGCGCCCGTCAGCATTGATCTTCAGGCTCACGCGAACCGAGTAGAGCCTGTCTTCGAGAAACTCCGGGTTGTGGTTCATGAGCGGCCCGCCAGGTTTGAATCGTCGCCCGGCCGTCTTCCATCGGAGGTCAATCGCTTGTTCCGGTTCGAGCTTGTGGCCATAGGTCAGCCAGCTCACCCCGCTGCCGATGCCAACTTGCCCCACGTAGGGAGCCAGGGCGGGATCGCTCTCAACGCCCACGTTGGCCAGCAGGACATTGCGGAACACCTCCTGGGTGACTGCCGCCTCCCCATTCGAACGCCCCGGCCCCAGCCAATGCAACTTCAACGCAATCCGCTTGCCGCTGACGTTCAGCAGGTCAAGCCGGACGTCATGGCCCTCCCCTTCCGGACCAACCCGCAACCGAAGGCGAAGCCCGCCCACTTCCGGCCCGGGCTCGGGAAGCTCGGCCGCAGCGACACCGAGGGCCGCCGCCGCCCCAATCAGCGCCGACAAACAAGGCATATTCCTCGAAATCATATTTTTCCTGTCACAAAACCGCGGCGAGCGCCAAGTGTCTTTCAAGAACACGCTCATGGACGGACATATTGACGAGACCACGCGACAGGTGACGCGGTTGTGGACATTGGCCCAACCGAAGGTCTCCGCGTTTGTCACGGCCGTCGTTCGCGATTTCAAGGACCGGGACGACCTGATGCAGGATATCGCCGTGGCGGTCTTCGAGTCCTTTGACCGCTACGACCCGGAACGCCCCTTCGTCCAATGGGCGATGGGCGTGGCCCGAAACCAGTTCAAGGTCTACCTGCGCCAGCGCAAGCGGCATCTGGCGGTCTTCGACCCGGAGACCATCGAAGTCCTGGAAACCGCCTTCTCCGAAATGCCCGCGGCCGCTTCCCGGGAACTGGACTTCCTCCAGGATTGCCTGAAAAGCCTCGACGGTCGGGGACGTGAACTCTGCGAACTCCGCTATCAGGACGGCCTGAAGCCGGCTGCGATCAGCGAGACGCTGAAGTTGCCAGGCACGGCGGTGCGCAAAGCCCTGCAACGGATCCGGGAACAACTGCGCGCGTGCGTCGAACGCAAGGCCGCTGCTGAAGGAATGGGATCATGAGCCGCGACATCGACGAACTGATCAACGGCTACCTGGACGAATCCTTGTCCGAGGAGGAATCGCCGGAGCTGGCGGATTGGATCAAGGCCGATCCCGCCCATGCCCGGCAGTTCGCCCGGGCGACGATGCTGCACGACCGCCTGCAAAGCGAATTGAACGCCGGCATCGAGGGCGACGAAGCCGACGACGACGCAGAAGCCGGCAACGTCGTCGCCTTCCCGGGCGCGAGCGTCGGCCGCTGGCTGATTCCGCTCGCCGCCATGATCGTGCTGCTGATGACGCTGCTGCTTCGTGAAGCCCCACCCCAGAAACGGGCATCCGAAGCCCCGCCCGAGATCGGGGGATTCGCAACCCTGGCCCACAGCGTGGATGCGCATTTCGCAGAATCCAAGGCGCTCACCATCGGCCAGCGTCTGGAGGCCGGCGCCATACAACTTGCCGCCGGCCTGATTCGTATCCAGTTCGACTCCGGCGTGGAGGTCACCCTGCAAGGCCCGGCTCATTACGAGTTGCTCAAAACCAACCTCACCCGACTCAATTCAGGACTCTTGACCGCCAACGTCCCGCCCGGCGCCGAGGGCTTTCGTGTCGACACGCCAACTGCGGAAGTCACGGATCTGGGAACCTCATTCGGCGTGCATCTCGACGAAGACGGGGCGTCACACGTCTCGGTCTTCGATGGCGAGGTCGAGGTGGCTGAACCCGATTCCGGTGAGAAGAAACGGCTCAAGGAAGGCGAGCAGGCAGTCGTCACCTCGGATCGCAAACTGGAATCAGCCGAGTTCGACGCCAAACCCTACGGCCGCATCTGGCCGATCTCGTTTGGCGTCGTCGAATCGACCGGCTCTTTCGAACTGGCGCCGCCCTGGCCTCGCCGCCCGGCGCTGATCAACAGCGACAAGCACATCTACCTGTTCTCCGACGGCTATCGCCGCCGTCTCAGGCATCCCTTGTTAGTCAATATCTCCGAACCGGGAGAGGTCGTCCTCCGGGATGAATTGACGCCCAAGGTCATCACTGTCGGCCAAATCGTTCGCAGCTTCATCGTGCAGCACCAGCCGGAATCAAGCATGCCGCGTCCAGAAGCGAAACGGGCGCGCGGAAGCATCACCTTCGACCGCCCCATCCTCGGCCTGATCACTCAACTGGAGGAGTTGCGCGCCAGTTCAGGACGCTTCTCCAAACGCAAGGTCCGAGGACAGCCCCGAACACAGCTCGAGTTTACCGGAACACCGGCGGGCGATCGTGTAACCCTGAGCGCAGATCGACGAACATTGACCGTGGACCTGGCGGCGCCGAACGGCTCGACCGATGTGCTCAGGGTCATCATTGACGCGCGTCCGCCATGAAGGCCATGCGCCAACGCCGAGGCGGCCAGGAAGGCGCCCCTGGCGAGCGACGCTCCCGCGGCAAAGGCAAGGGACAACGAGGCGGCAGTCAGAGCGGCGGCGGGAGCCGGGTCTGCAACAACCTTCCCGCCCCTTAGGCCGCCCCCCTTCTTCAAAGCTTTTCGAAGAAAACGAGATTCATTGTCACAAAACAGTGATCGCCAACAAGGGACATGCGTAAACCATGAAAACCTCAATCGCGCCAGCCATCACGATCGTCTCCGGCCTGCTTTCCGGGGAGCTTCATGCGGCCCCTCAGCCCTTGACCTCCGAGCAATCGAGGTATTTTGAAACACACATTCGCCCCGCCCTCGTGCAATACTGCTACGACTGCCATTCCGAGGAGACCGGCAAGACCCGCGGCGGACTCCTGCTGGACACGCGGGACGGTATGCTGCGGGGCGGCGACAACGGGAACGTCCTCGCCGGCGCCACTTACCGGGATTCCCTGTTCTGGGACGCCATCACCTGGAAGGACTTGGAAATGCCCCCCAAGGACAAGATGCCCGCGGAGGTCATTCAGAAATTTGAGACCTGGCTGAGAATGGGCGCGCCGGATCCCCGCATCCAGGCGAAGGTCGTGGTGAAATCCGAAATGGATATTGAGGCGGGACGGAATCATTGGGCATTCAAACCACCGACAGAAGCGGCGGGCGCGACAATTGATTCCCTGGTAACCGCCAAGCTGAAGGAGAAATCGCTCACGCCGGCGGGTCCGGCTGACGCCCTCACCCTCTTGCGCCGAATCAACTACGATCTCGTCGGACTCCCCCCTACCGCCAAGGAGATCTCCGCGTTTATCTCTGCCTGGGACAAGGACCGCAAATCCGCCATCTCAGCCAAGGTGGATGAGCTTCTCGCGCGGCCGCAATATGGCGAACGCTGGGGCAGACATTGGTTGGACGTGGCCCGCTACGCCGAGTCGACCGGCAAGGATGTCAACGTCACCTACCCCCATGCCTGGCGCTATCGCAACTACGTGATCGACTCCTTCAACGCCGACAAACCCTACGATGAGTTCATCAAGGAACAGGTCGCCGGCGATCTCCTGAAGGTCAAATCCGAGGCGGAGTGGCAGGAGAATCTCATCGCCACCGGCTTCCTCGCCATGGGGACCAAGAGCCTCAATCAATCCAATCCCCGCCAACACAGGATGGATGTGGCCGACGAGCAGATCGACGCGGTCAGCCAGGCCATCCTCGGCCTGACCGTGTCCTGCGCCCGCTGCCACGACCACAAGTACGACCCCATTCCCACCACGGATTACTACGCCCTTGCCGGAATCTTCCTCAGCACGGACACCTATTACGGCACCGTGCGTTCCGCCCAGAACAAGCGGGCTTCCCAACTGATCGAACTGCCGATCGCAGATCCGATGAACACCAGGAAGCGGGTCTCGCAGGCTGAGATCCAACAAATGGAGCAACAACTGCAGCAGCTTCGCATCACCCGACGCAACAACCGCGCCACCGGCAACGACGCCTTGGCGGGCGCCGCCATTCGCCGACGCATGTCGGAACTCGAATCAAAACTTGCGCAGATCGGCGAAGGCGGCATTCCTGACACCCTCGCCATGGGCGTCCAGGACGCAAGGGACCCCGCCAATGCGGCGGTTTACGTGCGCGGCAACGTTGAGAAACCAGCCCAGGAGGTGAGACGCGGATTCCTCCAGGTCTTGCCCGGAGGCGGTCCCGCCGCCATTCGCCGCGGCCAAAGCGGCCGACGCGAACTGGCCGACTGGCTGACCGCCAAGGACAACCCGCTGACCGCCCGCGTCATGGTGAATCGCATCTGGCTGAAGTTGTTCGGCGAAGGCCTGGTCGCGTCGCCCAACAATTGGGGAACCACCGGCCAGGCGCCCACTCACCCAAGACTGCTGGATCATCTGGCGGTTCAGTTCATGAATGACGGTTGGTCCATCAAGCAGACCATCCGCCGCATCCTGCTGTCCGATGCCTATCAACGCAGTTCCGAGATCAACGAGTCCAACTATGAACGCGACCCGGACAACAAAATGCTCTGGCGCTTCTCCCCTCGCCCCATGGATGCGGAAGCCCTGCGGGACACGATCCTGGCCATCGGCGGCGGCATCGAACTCCGACGCCCCTACGGTTCGCAAATCTCCGAAACCGGCGACAACCGCGTCGGGCGGGGATTCAACCAGGACCGCCTCAAGGCCGACGTGCGTTACCGCTCAATCTACCTGCCGATCCTCCGCGATGATCTGCCCGACGCGCTCGGTTTGTTCGATTTCGCGGACCCGAACGTCTCCAAACCCACGCGGGAAGCGACCAACGTCCCGGCGCAAGGCCTCTATCTCATGAACAACCCGCTGGTTCTGATCGAAGCGACCGCCATGGCCAGGAACCTGATCAAGGAATCCCCAAACCGGGAATCGCAGGTCCGCAGCGCCTTCCTCCGCGCCTTCGGCCGCCAAGCTGACGAGAGCGACCTGCAAGCAGCGCAGGCATTCTTCGCCAACTATCGCCCCGTCAGACAGGCTTCGAACAGCCAACGAGGTCCACAAGAACAATTCCAGCGACGCGGTCCGCGTGCTCGCCCCCAGGGCCAGGGACAGTTCCGCGGACCCCGAGCCATGAATGGAGAACGCCCGGGCATGGCAGGCCCAACAGGCTCCATGGGCGGCCGCCCCGGCGGCATGGGCGGAGGCCGCCCGGGTATGAACATCCCTCGCACAGACCTGACCATTCCGAACATGACGCCCGAAGAGCAGACGCTCGCCGTCTTCTGCCAGGGCCTCATCGCCAGCGCCGAATTCCGCATCTTGAACTGAACCCAATCATCCCGGAAGGACCACATCATGAAACATTCCATCAACCGCCGCGCCGCGCTCAGCCAGTTCTCCTGCGGACTGGGATCCATTGCCTTCGCCGCCCTGGCTGCCGAGCGAGCCCGGGCCGACCAGAAGAAGAATCCCCTCGCGGCAAAGCGTCCCCATTTCGCCGCCCGCGCCAAACACGTCATCTTTCTCTCGATGGGCGGCGCGCCCTCGCATGTCGACACCTTCGACCACAAGCCACAACTGACAGCCGATTCCGGCAAACCCGGAAAATACGGCCCCAACCTGCTCGGATCGCCATGGAAGTTCAGTCAACACGGCCAAAGCGGACTGGCGATCTCCAGCCTGTTTCCGAATGTGAGCCGGCACGCCGATGACCTCTGCCTGCTGCGCGGCATGCATTGCGACCAACCCAATCATAGCCAGGCCGCCATGCAGACCCACACCGGCAGCTTCCAATTCGTGCGCCCGTCCATGGGCGCCTGGACGCTCTACGGCCTCGGCACGGAGAATGCCGACCTTCCCGGATTCTGCGTCCTCGGGGAGGGCAGGACCGCCATCAACTTCGGCAGCGCGTTCCTCCCGGCCATCTACCAGGGAACCAAGGTCGGCGGCGGTAGTGGCGGGGGCGGCCGACGCCGCTTCGGCGGCGGCAATGAGGAAGTCTTCCCCAACGTGAAGAACCCCCTGCTCACACCAAACGCGCAACGCGTGCAACTCGACCTCGTGCAACAACTGAACCGCAACAAACTGCAGCGCGACCGGCGCCAACCCCAGGTCGAAGGCGTCATTCAATCCTACGAACTCGCCTACCGCATGCAGACCACCATGCCGCAATTGCTCGATGTCTCGAAGGAATCCGAAGCCACCCGGAAACTCTATGGCATCGGCGGGGAGAACACGGATGAGTTTGGGCAGCAATGCCTGCTCGCGCGCCGCATGGTCGAGTCGGGCGTCCGCTTCATCGAACTCACCAACGGCGGCTGGGACCATCACAGCAACCTCCGGGAAAGCATGGTCGAATCCTGCGGCAAGATCGACCAGCCGATCGCCGGCCTCCTGACCGACCTGAAGCAGCGGGGTCTCCTCAAGGACACCCTGGTCATCTGGGCCGGCGAGTTCGGCCGCACGCCGCACGCCCAGGGCGGCGATGGCCGTGATCACAACAACAAGGGCTACACCACCTGGATGGCCGGCGGCGGCGTCAAGGGCGGCTTCAGCCATGGCGCCACTGATGAACACGGCTACGAGGCTGTCGAGGGACGCCTGCACATCCATGATTGGCACGCCACCATCCTCCACCTGCTCGGCCTGAACCACGAACGTCTGACCTACCGCCACGCCGGCCGCGACTTCCGCCTTACCGATGTCAAAGGCCAGGTCGCCAAAGAAATCCTGGCCTGACCATCGAGACCCTTCAGACCGCTCAAAGCCAGACCCGCAAACGCATTCCTGCAGCCCAACGAGCAAGCCCTCTGATCACCGTCGATCCCGGCGCTCCCCAACGACCCCGTCGGCAGCGCCATGAGCTCCTTCCTTGAGACGAACAATTTCACAAAGGTACAATTCGTCGGTCTCTACCCCGTCCACCACGACAGACACGGAGCCGTGATCGCACTGGCAATGAAAGCGGGCGCTGGGCAATCGACGCCTATTTCTCCCCGCCGTCGAAACCGCTCGCCACCAAGTCGAAATCCCGATTCAGCGAAACGGTGTCAAAATAGAAATGAAATCCGGTGTAGTTGAAATTCCCGCGTTCTTCCGCCGCAACGACGCGTCGCTCCAGCTCTTCGTAATCCACAGCCAAAACATGGACGCCGATCGGTTCCAGCTCAGCTGCCTCAGAATGAACCCAGAATCGTTCCCCCGCGAGCGGCGTCGTCATTCCGCCTCCGGTGTAGGGCGTCGCCCATGAAGTCAAATACTCCGCTTCGATGTCCCGCTTCAATTGGTAGACATCGCCTTTCCTCGGAAACCTCGCCCCTTGAGGAACCTGGCTTCGCTCGTACTCCCGCGCCCAATCAACTTCCGGCGAACCAACGGACTCCCGCTTCCCGTCCATCATCTCCTGCATCAAGTCCGCGACAGTCAGACTCCATTCCGGCGGCCGGGGCGGCAGCGGTTGGCGCGGGCGTTGTTCGGGGCCATGCTCCCCGCGTCGCTCCAGGATCTTTCTCAGCCAGCTCATCTTGGTTTCCTAACCGCGGCAACGGTCGCGCGCCGATACAAATCCTCCACCTCGGGACCCCATCATGCCGCGTGGATCTTTAATCCTATTGGCCGAAGGTCAGAACTGAACAGCGCGCCAGCTGCCATATCACAGTGTTACTCGCCCGCGACCAAACTCTAGCCTTGAAGCGCTGGGAGTCCACTACGAATCAGCCCGACTCGGGAGCGCGCACCTGAAGCCGGCAAAGTCAAACAGTTGACATACGCGCAGGATGACCAAGCTTCTTCGTGACACCATTCCCGACAAATGAAACCCCAGGACACAGCGGCCAGCACGATTCGACACCCTTACCTCGCGTTGGCGGGATGGATCGCGGCCTGCTTCGCCGCCTCGGCCGTTGGAGCCTTCTTCATGCCCGGCGAATGGTATGCGCAACTGTCCAAGCCCGCATGGAATCCTCCGAACTGGATCTTCGGCCCGGTCTGGACGGCCCTCTACCTCATGATGGCCGTGGCCGCCTGGCGCATTTGGCGACTCGGCGGTTTTGGCGGACAGCGTCGCCCCTTGATCCTGTTCTTCATTCAACTCGCGCTCAACGCCGCTTGGTCGCCGCTCTTCTTCGGCCTGAAAGAACCCGGCCTGGCTTTCGCGGAAATCCTTGTCCTATGGCTGGCGATCGTCCTCACAATTGCCGCCTTTCGCCGCGCCGATCGCCTCGCGGCCGGTCTGCTGGTCCCGTATCTGGCCTGGGTCTCCTTCGCATCCGTGTTGAACTTCACCCTGTGGCGGATGAACGCCTGATCCGCCAGACTGCTTTTTTTGTTCCGGAGCGGGCGCTGTCGGTCCACACTCGGGCCATGTCCGATCCAGCCCGATGCATTCCCATGGCGATCGCGGCGGCGGCGCTCGCGACGCTGTCCTTCAACCTCGAGGCCCAGTCCGCTTCGCTGAAATTCAACGATCCCGCGCCCCGACAACACCACCTGACGGCGCGCGCCAGCAAGTTGGATTCGCGAGCGCGCGAGTATCCCAAGATAGATTTCGTGTTCGGCACGGATAAAAAACCGGCCGACATCCAGCATGCCTCCGTCGATACCCGCGTGCCCCCCAAGGGCCAACTCGTCATCTGGTTGATGCGCTACAACGAGGGCCTCTTCAACCGGTTGAACAGCTACGGTCTCCACGCAATCCAGCCACACTACGCCAACCGTTGGTTTTCCAAGGTCTGCCGCGAAAACCCGGTCGGCGAAACCTGCCGCGGCGACATGCGGCTGGAGGCCGCCACCGGCGAGAACTTCAGCGACGCGGCCAATATCCAGAAACCCGACGGCATGATGGAGCGCTCGCGACAGTTCCTGATTTGGCTGGAGAAGACGAATCCCGAAGGCGGCTGGGGACATTTCCTCACCGAAGACAAGTCGGACCTGCGTTGGGACCGCGTGATCATGGCCGGCTCCTCCCATGGCTCCACCACCGCCGCGCGCTTCGCCAAGCATCAGAAAGTCGCCCGCGTGGTGATGCATTGCGGTCCCCGGGACCAACTGCAGACCTGGCAAGCGTTGCCCTCGGCCACGCCCTCCAATCGCTTCTTCGGCTTCAGCCACGTGCTCGATGGAGGCTGGACCGCTTTCCACTACTGCCGTTCCTGGGAATTGTTGGGCCTGCACGAACATGGCCCCATCGTCTTCGCCGAGCGTGCCCGACCGCCCTATGGCAACACCCGACGCATCGTCTCGGCGGCAGACGTGCGAAAGGACGCCAAACGCGCGCACAGCGCCGTTCAACCCGGCGGCTCCTCCCCCAAGAACTCCCGCGGCCAATATCTCTACGAACCGGTTTGGCGCTACCTCTACACGCACCCGGTCAACCAGACCGGCAAACCCGATCCGATGGACCCCCGTTGCATCAAGGATCAACGGGCGCTGCTGAAGAAGTAGCCCCCCGACCAGGCGGGGCTTCGACGAGCCTCCCTTCAAAAATTCGCAGAACCGCGCGCCGCGAGCCCCATGGGAACATTCCTCCTGCATCCGAAAGCCGAGGGCGCAATCCAGATCGAGTTGCGCGGCGACTGGACCATCGCCTCCGGAGCGCCGACTCCGGAGGGCCTCGAGCCTGCGCTTCAACAGGCTGCGGAAGCCGCCCCCAAGGTCCATCTCGACGGAGAAAAGCTGGAAGCCTGGGGCTCGCCGTTGATTTCCTTCGCCCTCAGCTGCCACGAAATCTGCCAGTCCGCCAATGCCCGCCTCGAGGTCGACGCCCTGCCCAAGAATGCCCGACGCCTGCTCCAGATAGCCACGGCCGTGCCCGCCAACACCGAGGCGCATCGCGAGGAGCCCCGGCGTTCACTGCTGTATTGCGTGGGCCGGGACGCCATCCAATTCGCAACTTCGGCCGTTCAATTGCTCTCCTTCGTCGGCGACTGCGCCCTGGCCTCCGTGCGCCTGCTCCTCGGACGGGCCCGTTTCCGTTGGCGGGACGCCCTCCTGGTCATGCAGGAAACCGGGGCCGAAGCGCTGCCCATCACCGCCCTGATCTCCCTGTTGACCGGACTGATTCTTGGCTTCGTCGGAGCCATCAATCTGGAGTCTTTCGGCGCGGCGATCCTGGTGGCCGACCTGGTCGCCCTGGGCATGGCTCGCGAACTCGGCTGCATCATGACCGGCGTCATTGTCGCCGGCCGGACCGGCGCGGCCTTCGCGGCGCAACTAGGCGCCATGAAGGTCAATGAGGAGATCGACTCCCTGGTGACGTTCGGGTTCTCCCCGATCGAGTTCCTTGCCCTCCCGCGCATGCTCGCCCTCATGCTGATGATGCCCTTCCTCTGCGTGTTCGCGGATTTCTTCGGCATCCTCGGCGGATTGATCGTCACCGTGCTCACGCTGGACGTCACGGTGATCGAATACCTGACGCAATCCATGAACGCGATCTCGTTCACCGACTTCATGACCGGCGTGGTCAAGGGCGCCTGCTTCGGCGTCTTGATCGCGTTGACCGGCTGCCTCAAGGGCATTCAATGCCGCGCCAGCGCCGCGGCGGTGGGCGAGGCCGCCACCTCGGCCGTGGTCACCGCCATCACCGCCATCGTCGTGGCGGACGCCATCTTCGCCGTGATCTTTCATTTGCTCGAAATCTGAGCCGCGCATCCCATGCCCGAAGCGCCCCACATCGAGATCCGCGACCTGACCATGGCCTATGGCGACTTCGTGGTCATGCGGGACCTGAACGCGTCAGTCCAACCCGGCGAGGTGTTCGTCATCATGGGCGGCAGCGGCTGCGGCAAGAGCACGCTCCTGCGACACCTCATCGGACTCAAGGAACCGGCCCACGGCGATATTCTCTACCACGGCAAATCCTTCAGCGGCTGTGGGAAGGAGGACCGGGAGTCGATGATGCACCGCTTCGGCGTGCTCTTCCAAGGCGGCGCGCTCTGGAGCTCCCTGACACTGGCCGAAAACGTGGCGCTCCCATTGGAGGAATACACCAGACTCTCGCCGCGCGAGGTCAGGGACATCGTCCGGCTGAAGCTGGCCTTGGTGGGCTTGACCGGCTTCGAGCGTTATTACCCCGCCGAAATCTCGGGCGGCATGCGCAAACGCGCCGGCCTGGCGCGCGCCATGGCCCTGGATCCGGAAATCCTCTTCTTCGACGAACCCTCGGCGGGGCTTGACCCCGTCAGCGCCCGCCGCCTCGATCAATTGATTCTCCGCCTGCGCGACAGCCTCGGAACCACCATCGTCGTCGTCACCCACGAACTCCAGAGCATCTTCGCCATTGCAGACAACGCGATATTCCTCGACGCTAAGATCCGAACGCTTCGGGCGCAGGGAAAGCCAGCCACGCTACTGGAGGAAACCGAAGACCCGGTGTTGCGGGAGTTCCTGACGCGCGGTGAATCAACAGCCAACGACGCCCCATGAGCAAGAAAGTCAATCCAACCTTGGTGGGCCTGTTCGTCGTGACGGGCGTGGCTCTGTTCCTCGCCGCCCTGCTCACTCTGGGCTCCGGCGATTACTTCCGCGAGAAACGTGAGTTCATCCTCTATTTCAACGAGTCCGTCCACGGACTCCAGAAAGGAGCTCCGGTCAAGTTCAAGGGCGTCACCATCGGCTCGGTCCAGGAGATCCGTCTCAATTACGATGCCGCCAAAGACCGGGTCCGCATCCCAGTCAAGATTGAGGTGGAAACCGACGCCGCGCTCGGCGACCTCGAGCTTCCCGCCGCCGCAGGAGGAGCCACCACCGAAGCCGACGACCTCTTCAACCACTTGATCGGCCGCCTGAACACCGACAGCCTGGTCACTGGACGCATCTACATCGGCCTTCGCTACGACCCGGATGAACGAAGCCGACTGGAGGCCGCCCAGACCTCGCCCCCCTCACGAAAGGAAATCCCGACCGAACCGTCCTCCCTCGCCGAAATCATGGATCAGATTCAGTCCGCCAACATTCCCGGGCTGGTCCAGAGCGTGAAGGAGGTCGTCGACAAGGTCAACGCGGGCCTGGACGCCATCCAGTTCCCGGACTTGAATCGGGAGACCTTGAAAACGCTCACTTCCGTCCGGAAGACTATCGACGGACTCCAGGTCCAACGATCGCTGGACGCCTTCAACACGGCCATGGCGGCGGCCAAGGACGCCATGGCCACCGCCAACCGCACACTCGCCTCCGCGGAGAAGACATCCGACGAGTTGCGCGGTCTGACCTCGGACATGCGCGGCGAGATACGTCCCTTGACGCAGAAGCTGGGAACCGCCCTCGACGAAGCCGGCTCCGCGCTGCAGGAGTTCGAGTTGGCGGCGGCGGAACTGCGTCGCCTCGCCAGCCCCCAGTCGCCCGCCCGACAACGGCTCACGGACACCTTGGATGAGGTGAAACTCCTCGCGCGTTCGATCCGCGAACTAACCGACCGCTTGAACCGCACGCCCGATATGTTGCTCCGAGGCCGACGGGTTCCCGATGACCGATAGTCCAGTATGAAACTGACTCCACTCGCCTTTTCAGCCGTTCTCCCGCTGCTGGCCGCCGGCTGCGTCAACCTTTCCCCTGAACCGGACCTGACGCGCCATTTCACCCTGTCGTCGCAAGCCGAACCGGGCAACCCCGCACCCGCCGTCGCGAACGTGACCTTGGCGCCGGTTTCCGTGCCCGACTACTTGAAGCAATCCGGAATTGTCTCACGCCGCAACTCGGACGAATTGCGAATCGCCGAGACCGCGCGCTGGGCCGAACCGTTGGAGTCCGGCATCGCCAGGGTGGTTTCCGAAACTCTTTCCTCAGGCAAGACGCCAAGCAATCCAACCGCTCCGAAGATGATCCTGGCGATCCAGGTGCGTGAGTTTGCCGTCTTCGATGACGGCGCCGCCATCTTTGAGGCGACCGCCGTTCTCCGCGACGCCGAGAGCGGAGCCTTGTTGTTGTCGCACCACGAGCGCAGCTCCGCCCGGGTGGAATCCGGTGAGGACGCCGTCCGGGAAGAGGTCGCCGCCATGAGCCGCGCGCTGGGATCCTTCGCCGCCAACCTCGCCGCGAGAATCAGGTAGCCAGCGGGCCGAAGCCGGCTTCAGCGGATTGAACGCCCGTCATCCGCCGCGCCCGATTCAATCAATCGGCGCCCAACTCCACGACCGCATCGGCGAAGCCGACCCCGATTCGGGCCATGATCTTGGCGCAGCCGAGATAGTGGAACTCGAAGTTGGAAACCCCGGCCCGCAATACCTTGAGTTCGTAATCGGAAAACTCCGCGGCGAGCAACGTCTCTTGCAATTGGCTCGCCTGTTTACGATCCAGCTTCTCTTTCTTCTGCCGCGCTCGCGCGGCCTGTTTCACCTTGTTCTCACGCGCAGTCAGCCTGGCCAATTCCATGTCCCAGTAACTCTCGGTCCGGACCGCCGCAACATTGCCCTGAAATAGAGGCAAGTCCGCCGGCGCGGCCATCGCGTCACGAAAACCCCCGTGAATCCCGGCGTAACGCCGCTTCTCCGGTGGATACTGGTCAATCGGTCCGCCCACTCCCATCACGCCGATCACGAAGGGCAACTGCGGCGTCTTGAGATCCCTGCGCACATCACGGATAAAATGCGCGAGCGTCTCGCTGTAGGCGTCGTAGCCGCCCGCCTTGCCTCGGTGGGGATACACCCCGCCATCCACCATGTCGTTCCAGCCCTGGAACCAGACGAAGCCGGCCAACTCGTAACCGCTCTTCGGATCGTAGCCGGGATATACGCTGCCAATGTCCGCGAGGACCTTCTTCACGTGCTCCAACATCAATCGGTAATAGTGCCCGGTCGCCTTCAGTTTCTCCGCCTTCACCTGCGCCACATCCTTGCCCCGCTTACGCAACCCCTCCAACTGGGAAACACTGAAGGCGTAGGGTCCCGCGCTCGGCGGACGAAAATCCGTATGCAGGCTCTTGCCCCCCCAGGCTGTCTTGATGATCAGGATCGGCTCGTCAAACAGCTCCTGCAGCCGAATACCAAACGTGAACTCGGGACCAATCTTGTCCTCCGCCGCGCCGAAGCCCGCGGTGAGTTTCCCCTGCTTCACGCCGCCCGTGGACAAGTAGGAAATCCAGACGTCATCGAGAACGCGGGCGTGGCCTTCTTTGTCCCGCATTTTTCTGAGCAGGGGCGCGCGCTTCGGATCCATGCCGATATGATCAAAGGTGGAGACGCGCGCGTGTCCCTGCATGTTGGATTGGCCGACCAGGAGGAACACCTTCAATGGCTTCTGACCCGCGAAGGAAGGCGACGCGGTCAACAACAGCAGCGCCCCAAGGAGCGCGGACATCCCTGTCCGCGCGGAGAAACCTACGCCGCATGACATGACCGGAATTCGCATTGACGTTTGGAGCGCCGAGCATTGCTCGGCATCAACTTGACATGCTCCAGCGTCTGCCGAGCAATGCTCGGCGCTCCAAAGTCCGTTTCGTCGCCGTTCCGTTTGAGCTTTTTTCTTTCTCATGACCATTCGCCCTTCCTACACAATTCATTCAATCCCATCTCCGGATCACCGGCTCACCGGCCCGCCTTCGCCGCCAATTCCTTCAGATAATTCGAAACCCCGGAGGTGAAGTCCTCCTCCGCCTGAGGGGTGAACGGCGACACGCCTACTTAATAACCGCCTTCCGAAAGAACGTCTCGCGTATATCGAAATCACAATCGTTCCACCTCGGTGAAATAGGCTCCCCCCGCCCTGCCCTTTTCATCAAACAACCACGTCCGCAATTCGGTCTTCCCCTCAGGCAATTCCATCTCGAACACCACACCCTTCATCCCCGGCTTCACCTGCTTCTCCTTTTCCCTTCCGGAAATCGCAACCTTCGCGCGCACGGCAACCACCGGCTTGTCGGCCTCCTTCGGCCACTGCCGCAACGTAATGCGATAACGCCCAGCCGCGCGAACATCCACCATCCAGGGCCCGGTCACCTTGGGCAGTCGGCGGATGGAGCCGAAGTTCCAGGGCGGATTGCCCGTCGGCAGCCGCCAGTCCTGCGAGCACAACACCGTCGGATTCTCAGCGGGATTGCCTAGGTCAATATGGACCGGCTTGATCCGCGGTGACACGGACGTCCAATAGCCCGCGTACAACCGCCGCAACCGATCCGCCACCAGGTGATTCTCGGACGCGACATTCCTTCGCTGCGCAGGATCGGCCTGAATGTCGTAGAGCGCCGCGCCATTCACCAGTCGCCAACGCTCGGTCATGATCACGGAATGCATCCAGATCTCCGCCTCATGACGAAAGTAGGCGCCGCCATGATACTGCAACGGAATGAATTCGCGTTGCCATTCCTTGGCGGAGTCATTCTTCATCAACGGGACCAGCGAAAGACCATCGGGTTCGTGCGCGCGGAGAACCTTTACGCCGCACAATTCAGCCAGGGTGGGCAATACATCGATGTGCGCCGACAAGGTGTCCCTATCGCGACCGCCGGTCAGCCCGCCCTTGGGCCAGTGCACGAAGAACGGAACGCGATGACCGCCCTCGTAGATCGATGATTTCTTGCCCCGCATGCCCGCGTTGAACCCCTTCACCGCCTCGCTGTTCAACCGATCTTCCCCAAACGTCGCCCCGTTCGCGGTGCCGTTATCGGTCATGAAGATGAGGATCGTGTTCTTGGCGAGCTCCAGCTTCTCCAACTTGTCCCGGAGCAATCCCACATTGTGATCAATGTTCGCGACCATGCCGTAGAACTCGGCCCCGGCTCCCCAATCCGCCCTGCCTTTGTAGGGCTCCGCCCATTCCGGCGGCACGCGATACGGCCCATGCGGCGCATTTGGCGCGAGATAGAGAAAGAAGGGCTTTTCCCGATTCTCCTCCACGAACCGCATCGCCTCTCGAAACCACACATCCGTGCAGTATCCGTCAAACTTCTCGAACCTCCCATTCCGTTCGTAGGTGTCGTCAAAGTAGTCGTTGCCCCAATGATCGGAGGCCTGCCCCACGCCGCCACAACGATGCCAGACAACGTCCTGAAACCCCCGGTCCTGCGGCCGATGCGGCGCGTTGTCGCCCAAGTGCCACTTCCCAACCATGCCCGTCCGGTAGCCGGCGTCGGCAAAGACATTCGCGATCGTGCGCTCATCCGGGTGCAACATCGTCCGACCGCTGCTCGTCCGATAGGCGCCCGTGCGACCGGGAAACCGCCCCGTCATCAACGCCGCCCGCGTTGGCGTGCAGAACGAACTCACATGAAAATCCGTGAACCTGACCGACTCAGCGTGCAATCGATCCAGATGCGGTGTCTTGAGGATCGGATTGCCGTGACAGGACAAATCCCCGTAACCCTGATCGTCGGTCATGATCAGGATGACATTGGCCCTGCCCTTCGCAGCCTCCGCGAGGGAGGGTTGATCGGCTTCTGCCTGGGTCGCCCCCGCGAAAACGCACAAGACGCTGAGAAGAAGAACTACGGAATACACGAAACACACGGAAGCATAGCAGCGGGTCAATGTCATTATCGTTCACCGCCTCATTCCGCCCACATACGCGCAAACCCTCCTTCAAGAATCTTGCTGGATCGCCACCCGCGCTTTTGATAATCCGATGTTCCAGCCCATGAAAAACACATCCCGTAGAGACTTCCTCAAGACCTCCGCCACGATCGGCGGCTTTTCCATTCTCCCGTCAGGCCTGCTGGCCAATTCGCCGAACGGCCGCCTTTGCTCGGCTCACATCGGGACGGGGGGCAAGGGCAATGTGGACACCAATGGCATCGCCAAACACGACCGCATCCAGGTCCTCGGTCTCTGCGATGTGGACCGCAATCGCGGCAAGGCCGATCAGCATCTGAGCCGCTTCAAGAGCGCGACGTTCTACCAGGACTATCGGGAAATGCTCGCGGAACTGGGCGACAAGATTGACCTCGTCTCCATTTCAACGCCCGACCACACCCACTATCCGGCGACCATGGCCGCCATGGGCCTTGGCAAGCACGTCTACACGCAGAAGCCGCTGACCCACAAGCTGGCCGAGGCGCGGCATCTGGCTCAGTTTGCCGCGGAGAAGAAGCTGACCACCCAGATGGGCATCCAGAACCAGTCGCGGGAGGCCTATCGACTGACGCGCCACTACATCCGCGAGGGCGTTCTGGGCAAGATCAGCAAGGTTTACGTCTGGTCGTTCAAGAACTGGGGCTACGACGGCAAGCCCCACACGGAGGGATCGCCCGCGCCCGAGAGCCTCAATTGGAATCTCTGGCTCGGCACGGCGCCCGTCCGCCCCTACGTCCCCAAGGTCTACCACCCCGGCCAATGGCGGAAGATCCTCGACTTCGGCTGCGGCACGCTCGGCGACATGGGCATCCATATCTTCGACACGCCCTTCAAGTCCCTCGATTTGACGGATCCGCTTTGGGTCGAGGCCGAGTGCCGCCAGCCCAACGGTTTCGGTCACGCGGAAAAGAACAAGGTCCACTACGGTTTCGCGCCGACCGAATACACAACGAAGAACTTCACCTTCACCTGGTGGGACGGCGAAGGCGCGCCCCGCCACGGCGACAATCCGGATCTGATCCTGCCCAACCGCGACCAACTCCCCAAACAGGGCGCGGTCTTCGTCGGCGAACACGGACGCTTGGTCCTGCCGCATTGCAAAATGCCGACCTTCTATCCTGACTCCGTATTGAAGTCTTTCCCCAAACACGACATCAGCGGCGTCGATCACTATACGCAGTTCCTTGACGCCATCGAGGGCAAGGACAAGACGCTGGCGGGCTTCGATTACGCGGGCCCCTTGGCGGAGGCGCTCTGCCTCGGCGTGGTCGCCTGCCAGTTCCCCGGCAAGCGACTCAAGTGGAACGCGAGAAAGATGCGCGTCACCAATCTCCCCGGAGCGAACCCACTGCTTGAAGGCCATTATCGGAAATTCTAGGTCAACGCCGCGAATCGCCGTGGCCGAGCCGCCTCACCCTTTCCAGTTGAGCAGGAAGACCCCGGCAAGCAGGACGCCGATGCAGGCGAGCTTCGGTCGCGCATTCTTCTCGCGGTAGGCGGCCACCCCGCCCAGGAAAGTCACCACGACCGCGCAGCGGCGCAATGGCGAGATGACCGAGATCAGGGCGTCCGGCTGCCCGATCGCAACGAAGTAGAGAAAATCGGCAATCAGCAGCAGAAGCCCGATCAGGGGAATGCACCAGCGCCACTCGAACTCACGCGCGCCAAACCGCCCCCGCCGCCAAGCCAGGACAAACGGAGTCTGGACCGCGACGAGGTAGATCGAGAACCAACACTGCACTGTGGCCGGATCCATCGCGCGCGACTGCAACAGATACTTGTCGTAAAGCGCGCTCAACGATCCGATCAAGGTCGCGCCAATCATCAAGGCCACCCAGCGGTTCTTGTGAAAATGAATGCCTTCCATCCGCCCCACGAAGGAAAAGGCGTAAAACGCGCCGAGGATGATCACAACCCCCGCCCATTGCCACAATCCTGGCCGCTCTCTCAATAAGGCAACCGCAATGAGAATCGTCCATAGCGGGGACGTCGCCCGAATCGGCGACGAGATCGAGAGCGGCAGATGCTTCACCGCAAAGTAATTCAGAATCCAGGAACATGAAACCAATGCCGACTTGAAGAACAACAACCCGTGCTCCGCCGATGTCATCGGCTTCACCAGGAAACGCACCGAGGGAAATGACTCCGGGGAAACCGTCGACCAGAACAGGAGAGGCGCCCAAACGGCCGCCCCGGCCAGCACGCCGAAGAAGAGAACCGGCGGCGCCGCGTTCTCCCGCACCCCGGCCTTCTTGGCCAGGTCATAAACGCCCAGGAACAAAGCGGACAAAATGGAAAGCAGGACCCACGACATGCAACGCCCGCGCAGCTTCCCCGGATTCCCCCAGCATTCAATGCCAAACGTAGAGTTTACCCCGACCGCCTCCCCCTCAACCGGGGGACGCACCGCTGGCGAAGCCCGAAGTTCATTCCACTTCAACTGAAGAGAGTTCTGTGGCCGAGAACCATGCAGCCAGCAGGAGGCGGCCACGTTGGGCACGCCACGATAGGCATTGCGTCGAAGCGAGGGAACACCGATCCTTCAGGGATGAACACCACCCCTCTCCGTCTCCTTGCCGCCGGACTCCTGGCGTTTGCTTCAACCGCCGCCTACGCCGCAAAAGACGCCGACCTCGGCCAGACCCTGGGCAAACCCGCGGCAACCGACGATCTGAATCGCCAGGAACTTGGCAAGCAATGGGTGGTTGCCAAGGGTGAATGGCAGATTGCCGAGGGCGCGATCAAGGGACAGGAACTGGCAAAAGACAAGCACGCCGCCGTGCTCACCTACGCGCGCAAGAACACCGACTCGGCCATCCAGTTTTCCTTCAAGCTCGACGGAACCAAGGGATTCCACCTGAGCTACAACAAGTCGCGCGGCCACCTGTTCCGCGTCATCGTAAGCGACCGCGGCGTCACCATCTCGCTCGACAAGGACAAGAAAAACCCCAAGTCAAAACCCGTCAAACTCGCTTCCTCTCCCAAGAAATTCGAACCGGGCGAGTGGCATACGATGCGGGTCACTGTCGAGGGAGAGCGCGTCTCCGTTCAGGCCGACAACGGCCTCAAGCTCAGCGCCAAGCACGCGTCCCTGAAACAGCCCAAGCCCAACTACCGCTTCGTGATGCGCGACGCCAGCCTGCTGCTGGACGACCTGAAGATCTGGGAAATCAAGTAGGCGACCGGAGATCACTTCGCCCTGTCGGACCGCTCCTCCGCCAGCGCCTTGACTGCCGCGTGCGCCGTTTCGCGCAGGAACCGGGCGTACTCCTTGTCGATGCCTCGGGGAACAAAGGCTTTCTCCACAACGCTTTCCCCGAAGAAGATTTCGAACCACACACAGCCAAGCAGGTACTCTCCGGCCTGACTGGCGTGATGACCGTCGATCTTCAGCGCGTGCCGGCCATCCTTGCCCTTGCGCCAATACCAACCCCGATGCAGTGAATGCCGCTGCCGCGGCAGTTCCGGCTCCTGGGAGCTTGCAAAATCAAACTCCAGATCCGGCCGAAAGCCCCAGATCGCGTCCGTGTCCGCGAGATACATGGCGTCCCCACTGGGAATGATTCCGATGTCCAATCGCCGCGCCAAGGCGTGGTAGGCCTTGCGGACCTGTTCATACATCTCCTGTTGGGTGTGCGGCTCCTTCCCCTTGTTCTCTGGAACAAACCGCGGATCATCCACACGGTAAGCCCAGATCTGATGCGCCAGGATCCGAGCCTGCGGGGCGCGCTTCGCAATGAAGCGCTGCTGCTTGTCCGCGTAGGGCTGATAAGTCGCCGGGTCGTGACTCTTGTAGCTGACCTGCTGAATCGTAACGTAATCCCATTCATTCTTCCCCAGCATGTCGGCCAATGAATACTTCCCGCCCCGATAGGGCGAACCCTCCTTGTTGGATGAGTCGGCTTCATGGGCGGCCACATGTCGCCAGTGCCGCTCCAATGTGCAGCCTCCCAGATTCGCGCGCCCCACGATCAGCTCATGCCCCGCCGCGTCCGCCAACTTCGGCAGGAACTCCAGCGCGTTGTCGGCAAAACTGTTGCCCACCGTGAGCAAACGAACCGTCTTCGGCGCCGCAACCGCCGACAACGTCCCGCACAACAAAAAAAGTAAAACTCGTAATCTCATGGGTCTGGGGTCTGGTAACTGATTACTGATTACTGACCACTGATCACTGATCACTGACCTCCGCCTAATTCCCAGCCATTGCCTTGAACTTCTTCATCAGCGCGCGGTGTTTCTCCGTCGCCGCCTGCCATTCGTCGCTGCCGCGTTTCAGCTTGGCGCGCTTGGCGACGAGCGCCTTGATCTCGACAGCCAAGGCCCGGCGCTCCTCCTGACGCTGCCGCGCGGAGTTGTCGACCTTTGCGACGACGTCATCCCAATCGTCCGTCCGGAAGACCGACGCGGGCAGCCCCTCGCTGTTGACCAGGTTCGCGCCCTCGGGGTTCGCGGCCCAAGCGTAACGGACCGCGACCGGTTCCGGGACATCGGCGCTGCTGACGCGGACTGTGTCCTGGCTCACAACCTTGGCGTCCGCCCAGCGCCAGACCTTGTCCGCTCCCGCAATTTCAAAGCGGACCAGCGGCTTGCCGTCGCGGCTCTTGAGTCCATTCCCGGCCTGGTCGAACGAAACGTGAATCGCGCCCTTCTTCGCCTGGCTGGAGCGGAACAAGGGTCCGGACCAGACAATGTCCCGGCCATAGTCCTTCGCCAACGCCCAACGCGCCAGACGCTCACCGACATCGTGCTTGTTCTTGGGATGAATGTCCTTGGCCTCGCCAATATCGTTGATGATCGCCATGCCGGTCTTGGGCGTGGTCTGAAGCACGCGGCGCATGCGGTCCTGAAGCAGCGGCCAAGGATCGTCGTTGCCCGGCTCGACGGACGGATCGCGAAAATTGGCGAGTTGGACGAAGTAGAAGGAGAAGTCATCGCCCCAGCGACCGCGCCAGTCATTGATCATCAGCGGCAGGGTCTGATCGTAGGGCACGGCGCCAGTCTTGGCGTTGCCTTCCCCCTGATACCAGATGCCGCCGCGCAGCGTGTAACCAACAAAGGGATGAATCATCGAATTGAACAACACTCCCGGCTTGCCCTCGGTGTCCAGCGGTCGCTTGGGCACAGACGGCTTGCGCGGGCGGCGGCCGCGCTTGTCCGCGGGCTTTTCATTCCACGCCTTGGACGCCGCCTGCCATTTCTCCATCCGAACGTGATGGGCGGCCAGGGCTTTGTCGTGATCGTAAACCGCGTCAGCCTTGACCGCGGCTTCGACCAGCGCCCTCGTGCCCGGCAGTGTATTCAAGGCCTTCCGGCTGGTAAACGTCTCCACCGGCTTGCCGCCCCAGGCGGACTTGATGACGCCAACTGGAATTCCCAACTCCTGATGCAGCTTGCGCGCGAAGAAAAAGGCGACCGCGGAAAAGCCCGGAGCCGTCTTGGGCGTGCACAACTGCCACTCGCCCTCGATGTCGTCCTGCGGCTCCACCGCTGTGACCAGCGGCGCGTTGAACATCCGCAGTCCCGGATGATCCGACCGCGCCAGCAGGCCTTCATACGCCGGAACGCGGTTCATGGTGAAATACATGTTGGACTGACCCGACGCAATCCACACCTCGCCGACCAGCACATCCTCGATCGTCACCGATTCGCCGCCAGAGGAAACGCTCAACCGGGCGCCTTTGGCGTCGGCTTTGCCCGAAGCGATGCTCGCGCGCCAGCGGCCGTCGTCGTCGGCCTTGACCGAAGCCTTGGCTCCCTTGAAAGCGACGGCCACCTTGGCTCCAGGCGCCGCCCCCCCCAGATGGCGACATCGCGCTCGCGCTGCAGGACCATGTGGTCGCTGAAGAAATGCGGCAGGCTCAGGGCGGCCAGGAGATCCCCGGCGGAAAGCGCCAGGGCGAACAGGATTCCAATCGTAGTCTTTTTCATGACAAGGAAAGGAGTCTTGCGCCATTCGCGCGCGCAGGACAAGCGTACTTCGAAGATGCTAGTGACGGTGTTGACTGTCCCTGGCAAAGGCTTGAAATGGTGGATCGGCAGACGCCCGAGCTTCCTCCGCCTCACGGCCGCACGCGATCCCGCTCCACTTCCCGTGACCAAGCATCCAACGCCTGCAGCAAACGACCGCCAATCGCCGGCAGGTCACCGATCAAATCGTTCATCTCTTCCGGATCCTCCCTAAGATTGTAGAGTCGAGGCTCCGCGTCCGATTCGCCCTTGGGAATGTTCCGCGTCACATGGGGTCGCACCAGTTTCCAATCCCCCTCGAGCGCCGCGGCGTTGTGCGAGTAGAGCGGCGTCTTGCGGTTCCATTGCCAAAAACGCCGAACAGGCAGATCGGATGCAGGCCATTCCTTCGACAACAACCCGGCAAAGCTGCGGCCGTCGAAGGGCTTCGCGCCCACGACCGGCTTCAGGTCGCAGATCTCGATCAAGGTGGGCGCGACATCCGTGAAGTGGATGACCTCGTCCCGCGACGCCGGCTTGAACCGCCCAGGCCAGCGGACCATGAACGGCACATGGATGCCGCCCTCGTTGATCATGTATTTCGTCCCGCGATTCTTCAGATTGAACCGCTCGCCGACCAGCGGATCGGGACCATTGTCGCTGGCGAAAATGACCAGCGTCTGCTCCGCGAGATTCAGCCGGTCCAGTTCGTCCAACACTTCACCGATGCCCTTGTCCATGACCTCAATCATCGCGTAGACCTTGGCGGTCTTTTCCGGCAACCCCTTGCGGAGGTAATGCGCGATCAATTCCTCTGGCGCGCTCAGTGGACGGTGCGGCGCGTAGTGGGCCAGATGAAGGAAGAACGGCTCCGCCCGATGCCGCCGCACAAAGTCGACCGCACGCCGCGTGAACTCATCCGTCAAATAGGGGCCGTCCTCGAATTCACGATACTCGCCCTGGATATCGAGGCGATACTTGAAGTAGGTCTTGATGTCCGTGCTGTCGTTGAAGCCGGCGTATTCATCAAAGCCGCGCTTCAGGGGATGATACGCCGCGCCGGGACCGGAATGCCATTTGCCCACGAGGCCCGTCGCATAACCGCTGCGCTTGAAACGATCCGCAATCGTCGTCTCTTCGAGGCGCAAGCGCGTCAGATTGGGAAACTTGATCTGGTTCAATGTGACCGACCCGGTGCGATGCGGATAACGCCCCGTCAGCAACGCCGCACGCGATGGCGCGCATACCGGCGACCCCGAATACGCGCGATCGAAATAAACGCTCTCGTCCGTCAACCGATCCAATCGCGGCGTGCGGGAAAGCCCCTGGTTGAAGACCGACAGATCCCCAATCGCCAGATCGTCCGCGAGAATGAGGATGACGTTGGGGGCGGACGCGGCGATAACAGTCCCCGCCCCCCCGCAACACAACAGCACAGCCAGGCAGCGAGCTACGAACAACGCACAACGCTTCATGATCAACCTCCACCAGCCGCGCCTACCGCGTCCGGATCGCGAAGTTGTCATAGTGAACCTCGCGCCTCACCGTGGTGATGTTCATGTTCGACTTCGTCTTGTGCGCGATGCCCTCGGACTTCAACCGCCCCGCCTCCTTGCCATCGATCGACACCATCAAGACATCGCCTTCAATCCGGATCAGCAGGTCGTGCCAGGCCTTCGGATCGAGCTTGAGCGGCGCGCGGGCAATCTTCGTCTTCAGCATCGCCTGCGTTTCCTTGTCGAGTTTCCCTCCGGCCTTGCGCTTCTCCCGGATGTCCTTGCGAAAAATCCCGGTCTTGCCATCGTAGAGCGACAACATCTTCGGACTGACCGCGACGTGGCAGATGTGCCCGGCGTGCGAGCCCTTGTAATCGAGGTCGCGAAACATCACCGAAAAACTCGGCGAGCCATGAAATTGAAACGATACCGCCACCTCCAGGTCAGCGACCGGAGCCAGCTTGATCGTGTTCACTGACGGATGATCCGCCAACTCCGGCGTGATCCCCACCAGGACGCCGCCGCGCACCACCGACTCGCTCTTCCAGCTCCCCCATTCCTGCTTCAGCGCCTTTCCGGAAAAGTCATCCTCAAAGACAGTCTTGGAACAGGGCTCAGCGCCCACGGCCAGGGAGCAGGAGGCAACGAAAGCGACAATGGGAACAAAGCTCAATTTCATCCGCGTCATTTGCCAGCAGTCGGAGGGATTTGAAAGCGGAAATTCTCTTGTCATTCATGTTCCTGTCCCGGAAATCAAACGCATGAAACGAACCTTACTTCGCCTTGCGTCATTGCTTGCGCTGCTGCTCCTCGCCATTCCCCCTTTATCCCGAGCCGCCGCCCTATCACCCGAGGCCAAGGTCGGCATCCGGTCCAAACTCAAGGCCTTGATCGATGAGGGGCTTTACCCCGGCGCGTCCATCCTGCTGATCCACGACGGCGCGGTCGTCATGCGCGAGGCGCACGGCGTCGTGGATATCGACACCAAGAAACCCTTCACCGAGGAGCAGCTCTGCTGGCTCGCCTCGACCGGAAAGATGTTCACCGCCACCCTGATGGCGATCCTCGTGGATGAGGGGGTCATCGATTTCGACGAAGCCATCGCCGACACCTTTCCCGGATTCGCCAAGATCCGCCTGCGCGACGACTCCAAGCCGAACAGCCCGCCTCTGCTGCGCCAGGCGCTCAGCCACACCTCCGGCGTCCCCGGCAACCAGTGGATGGTCAAAAACAGGCTGCTCGACACCGATCCCGCATTGGCCGGCTACTACTTCCCCAAGAATCCGCAGGAGTTCATCGACGGCTGCCTCGCGCTCGGTCTCGCCGTTCATCCGGGAACCCAACTCCTCTACGGCCGCCCCATCGACCTGAGCGCCTGCGTGGTTGAGAAGAAGACCGGCAAGAGCTTCATCGAACTGATAGAGACCAAGGTCTTCCAGCCTCTCGGATTGAAGGACGCCACCATTCGCCCGACCGCCGCGGATCTGAAGCGCCTCGCGCCCCTCTACAGCTCCACCAAGCCCCACGAATTCAAGCCGGACACCTTCGGTCTGGAGGTCGCCGAACGCCAGAATACCCGCCTCTCCGCCGCGGGCGGCGCGGTCTACACCACGCTCGACGACATCGGCGTCTTGCTGCAACTCCACCTCAACCGCGGCAAACACAAGGGCCGCCAGCTCGTGAAACCCGAAACCCTGGCCAAGCTCTACCAACCCCAGCCCGGAACCAAGGGCCGCTACGGCCTCGCCTTCCAGCTCATGCACAGCGAGATCAACGGCCGCTCCACGTTGAACGGCCACGCCGGCTATTCCGGCCCCTACGCCTGGTTCGACTTCAAGCGCAACCTCTGCGGCGTCCTCCTGATGCAGAGCAACACGACCGGCCGGGGAAAACACCACCAACGGGTGATCGATGAAATCTACCGGCACATTCCGGCCCGTCCCAAGGTCGCCCTGATCGGCGACTCCATCCGCCTCAGCTACGCGCCCACGGTGAAGGCCGCGTTGGGCAGGTCATTCGACCTGGTCAACCCCAAGGCCAACGGCGGGGACAGCAAACGCGTGTTGGCCAACCTCGAAGCCTGGGTCATTCGCGAGCAACCCGACCTCGTGCACTTCAACTGCGGCATCCACGACACCAAGCATTTCAAGAAGACCGGGAGCTTTCAGGTCTCGCCGAAGCAGTACGAAGCCAACCTCCGCGAGATCGTGAAACGCATCCGCGCCAAGACCCGGGCCCGGATCATCTTCGCCACCTCAACACCCATTCTGGACGATCGCGCCACCGCCCAACGCAAAGGCCGCGATTACGAACTCACCAACGCCGCCATCGAGCAATACAATGCTATCGCCCGCCGCTTGATGAGCGAGCTCGAAGTTCCCATCAATGACCTCCATGCCGTCATCACCCAACCGGTCAAACCGCACACGACCGCATCCCTCATCGCCGCCGACGGCGTCCACCTGAATCCGCCCGCGCGGGAATTGTTGGGCGAACAGGTGGCCGGAGCGATTCGCGAACAGTTGAAGCAATAGAACTTCCACCACAAGGAGCGGCGACATGCCTGTCGCCGCAGCCCCGAAGGGGCCAGAGTGTCGCACCGCCGAATGTCACGAATCATCCGGTTCCTGCGCCGCCTCAATTCCCGAACGCGGGATCCTTGGTCGGCAGTCGCGCTTCGACCTTCTCGAGGTAGTCCATCAACCGCCCACGAAGCGCCTTGGTCTTTCTTGGATGCCGCGCCGCGACATTCCGCGCCTCCACCCAATCCCCCGCCAGGTTGTAAAGCTCGTCGCGCCCGTCCTCGTAGAAATGCAGCAACTTCCAGTCGCCGACGCGTATCGCGGAGTGCGGTTTGGTCTTGCTGGTCTCGCCATCATCGACGCCGATCTCGTCAATGCGTTCCCGGTAGCGGGTTTCCGGGTGGTAGTAGGGAAAATGCCAGACCATCGTGCGCCCCGGCCGTCCCACCTTGGGGTGACGCAACAGCGGGACAACGGAAGCGCCGTCACGCGCTGAAGCATGTTTCGCGCCCGCGAGTTCGGCAAAGGTCGGAAACAGGTCCGGCGACCAGATCGGGGCGTCGCAAACACCGCCTTCCTTCACCTTGCCCGGCCAACGCGCGATGAATGGAACCCGAATTCCGCCCTCATACAGATTCCATTTACTGCCCCGCAAGGGCGCATTCCCGGCGTAGTTCGGATGACCGCCATTGTCGGAGGTGAACACCACCAGGGTTGAGTCCGCCTTGCCGGCCTTCTCCAGTCCCGCCAGCAATTGACCGACATGATGGTCGAGCGTCGTAACCATGGAGCCGTAATGGGCCAGTTCCTTCCGCCGCGGCGTCCCCTCAGGCAGTTCACGAAGGCAACGATCGTGCAGCCATTGGACGCGCGTGTGGTTCGGATCGTGAACGAAAAAGTGCGACACCATCAGAAAGAATGGCTCCTCGCCGCTCTGCTCCAGAAACCGGATGGCCCGCCGCGTGACGCCATCGGCGGGAAACTCACCCTCCGGCAGGTCGATGAACGCGCGAGCCTTCTTCCCCTTGCTCCAATAGCTGTAGGGATGACTCCCGAAATCCTCCGTCGCATTGGCGAACCCCTGCGCGTTCGGACCATGCGTGGGACTCCAACCGAGGTAGCGCTGGTAGTGCGCGTTCAAGTGCCACTTGCCGAAGAAGCCGGTCCGGTATCCGGCCGCGCCGAGCGCTTCGGGAATGGTGTTGTGATCCAACGCCAGGTCGATGGTAAAGGGCGGCGCGAGCAGCGGCGCCGGGACCTTCTGAAAACCCGGCTCCTTCTTGACCACAAACTCAAAGCCGTTGCGCGCGGTGGCATTGCCTGTCAGCAGCGACGCCCGCGACGCCGAACAGATCGGCGCGGCGGCATAGGCCTGGGTGAAGCGCAACCCCTGTCCAGCCAACTTGTCCAGTTGCGGCGTGTGGAATCGCCGACTCCCGTAGCAACCGAGGTCAGACCAGCCGAGGTCGTCAGCAAAAATCAGGAGAATATTCGGCCTGGCGTCCGAAGCGACCTGCTTCACCGACGCCCCGGATGAGCTGTCGGCAGTGGTCGAGCGCTCGGCGGCGTTTGCGAAACCGAATGAAAGCGCGAGGACGAGCGCCGCCAGCGTTCTCATGATTCCAGACCGGACACCTGCAACTCCTGGAGAACAGCCTCAACCCGACGACGCTCCGGTTCCTTGAAGTGATGGAAGGGCTCGGCCATGAAGTCGCTGCAAATGCCCCGGATCGACAGCGCGCTCTTGGTCGCCTTGATATGGCGGGAGGCATACTTGCCGATGTCGTAGATGCGCTGCAACGAATCGATCAGGGCCGTGGCGCGCCCGAGTCCGGCCTCGTCTCCCGCCACCGCGGCTGCATACGCCTCGACAAACAAGCGGGGGAAGACATTGGCTCCGCCGTTCACGCCGCCATCGCCCCCTAGGCCGATCGCCTGGGGCAGCAGGTGTTCCGGCCCCACAAAGAAGGTCCAATCGGGTCGCTCGTCGCGAAGTCCGGTCAACTTCCCGAAGTAATCCATATCGCCGCTGCTGTCCTTCACCCCCACGATGCCGTCCAGCCCGCTCAACTCCCTCAGGGTCTCGATCTCAAACCACACCTTGGTGAGCGACGGCATGTTGTAGAGCATGAGGGGCAACGGCAACTCCGGCATCAGGTGACGGATGTATTCCTTCAACTCGGTCTGTCCCGCCGGGAAATAATAGGGCGTGGTGAGAACCAGTCGATCCGCGCCGGCCTCCGCCGCAAAACGCGCCAGAGCGACCGACTCCTCGAAAGCCGTATCCGTGATGCCGGCCAGCACGGGCAGCCGACCATCAACCTGGCGGCAGACCCGCTCAATCAACTCACGCCGCAGACGATAACTCAAACTTTGCGCCTCACCGGTCGTTCCCAGGATTAAGATGCCGCTGACGCCGCCGCCGATCACATGCTCGACCAGACGCTCCAGGCCCGGTTCATCCAAGGCAACCCGACTCGCCAACGGCGTCACCAACGGCGGGACGATTCCTTTCAACGGTGTGTGCATCACTTGAAACAAATCGCCAGCTCAGGCACGGCTGTCTTGAGTTCACGGATGACCAGATCCGCGATGGCCGCGCCGCCCTGCTCGCTGAAATGGGTGCGATCATCCGTCTTGAAGTTGTAGGCCGCGCTCGCCTTCGGCCCGATCCGGTTGTGATGCCGGATGCTGATGGCATTCAGATCGATGAAGGGAACCCCCTCCTCCTTCGCAACACCTTGCGCGGCCTTGGCAAAGCCGGGCAGCGTCCGCCCCTCGACCGCCCGGGGAACGATCTTGCCCTGCGCATCAAAATGCCGCCGCGTGACCGAACTGAGCACGACCGGTCTGCCCCCCGCCTTCCTGACGCGAACAATGTAGCCGCGCAACTTGTCCCCGTAGGCCCGGGCGTCGTAGCGCTTCATGTCATTGTGGCCAAACTGAATCAGGACGTAATCAGGCTTCTCGTCGAGGAGCGCGTCCAGCCTACGGGAAAGGGAATCCAGCGTGGCCCCATTCTTCGCATGGTTCAACGCCTTGCCCCGCTCACTCAATCGCTTCGCAAAGGCCGGTCCCCAACCGTAGGTCGTGGCGACCGTGGAATCGCCGATCAATCCGATGGCGATCGTCTCTTCCGCCCCCGCCGGCGCCTGCGCAGCCAGGAAGACCAACATGCACAGAAGGCCCTGTCGAATGTGGAACATCACGAAACCTATCCCGCGATACTGCCGGGTTGCCCGACGCAGGCAACACGATTCGCCAACAAACTCTCGACCCGGGCGCCAGAAAGCAGGGTCGAACCACGGTTCAATTCATCACAACCGCGAGACCAGCAGTTCCCTTTGAAAGATGAGTTCCTTGGGCAGGTGGGAGTAGAGACTCATGAACAGTTCGTCCTGCGAAATGACTTCCTTGCGCCAGGCTTCGGCGTCAATCTCTTCCAGTTTGTCCAAGGCGGCCTGATCGAAGCCCTCCATCTCCCCGAGATCAAAGAAGTTCGGCCCCGGCACCCATCCGAGCGGTGTTTCCAGCGCGTCAGCCCGCCCCCTGCAACGGCCGATGATCCATTGCAGAACCCGCATGTTCTCGCCAAACCCGGGCCAGAGAAAATTCCCGTCCTCGTCCTTGCGGAACCAGTTCACGCTGAAAATCCGGGGCAACTCCCGAATGCGCCGCCGCATGCTGAGCCAGTGCCGGAAATACTCGCCCATGTTGTAACCGCAGAAGGGCAGCATCGCCATCGGATCACGGCGCACCTGCCCGACGCCGCCGACCGCCGCCGCCGTCATCTCGGAGCCCATGGTGGCGCCGACATACACGCCATGCACCCAGTTGAAAGACTGGTAGACGAGCGGGATCGTCGTCGCCCGGCGACCGCCGAAGATGATCGCATGGATGGGCACGCCCTCCGGGTCGTCAACTTCCGGCGCCAACGCCGGATTGTTGTGCATCGGGGCTGCGAAACGGCTGTTGGGATGAGCCGCTTTCCCCTCGGAATCCGGGGTCCACTTGTTGCCGCGCCAGTCAAGGCATTCGGCCGGAGGATCGCCGTCCATGCCCTCCCACCAGACATCGCCGTCGGGCGTGAGCGCGACATTGGTGAAAATGGTGTCGCGCTCGATTGACTTCATGGCGTTGGGATTGGAGGCGCTGCTGGTGCCGGGAGCGACGCCGAAGTATCCTGCTTCAGGATTGATCGCGTAGAGTCGCCCGTCCTTGCCGGGCCGCATCCACGCGATATCGTCACCGACGGTCCAGACCTTCCAACCCTTGTAGTGGGCCGGCGGAATCAGCATCGCAAAGTTCGTCTTGCCACAGGCGCTGGGAAACGCAGCGGCAACAAAGGTCTTCTCGCCGTCCGGCGACTCGACGCCGAGAATCAGCATGTGCTCAGCCATCCAACCCTCCTTGCGGCCGAGGTGCGAACCGATGCGCAAGGCAAGGCACTTCTTGCCGAGCAGCACGTTGCCGCCATAGTTCGAAGCGGTGGAAAAGATGGCGTTGTCCTCGGGAAAATGAACGATCAGACGCTTCTCCGGATCAAGGTCGAGCATGCAGTGCAATCCGCGGTTGAAATCCTCCGAATCGCCAAGATGTTCCAGGGCCACGGTTCCCATGCGCGTCATGATGCGCATGCTGAGAACCACGTAGATGGAGTCGGTCAATTCGACGCCAACCTTCGAAAGCTCCGATCCGGGAGGCCCCATCAAATAGGGAACGACATACATCGTCCGGCCCTCCATGGCCCCAGCCGTGAGCCGCCCCAACCGTTCGCGCATCACAGCGGGATCGGACCAGTTGTTGGTCGGACCCGCCTCCTCTTCCGTTTCCGTGCAGATGTAAGTGCACTTCTCGACCCGGGCGACGTCGTTGGGTTCAGAGCGATGGTAGTAGCAGCCCGGCCGCTTCTCCTGATTCAGCGGAATCAGAATGCCTTCGTCGACAGCCTGCCCCGTAAGACGCTCCTTCTCCTCCTCGGACCCATCGCACCAGACAATCCGGTCAGCTTGACAATGCCTGGCGGTCTCGTGAACCCAGTCGATGATGTATTTGTTCTCGGTGTTTGGAGTGGCGTTCATAAGGACCGCTGGGCGGGGCTTGGAGATGGCAATGGTTTGTATCGGACAGTTGCGCCGCGATTGGCGCGAAACCAACCTCGACCGGCTGAGTCTGCAGGAACCCGCCACGCATGGCTGGTCCGATCTTGTTAAAAGCCAACAAGAAAGATTCCCTCACCCCCCCAGTTCCCGTTTCAAGAGGGCCATGCTTTCGGCGTGCAGCCAGCGAACCCGCGCGCCGGCGGCCGCCGCCCGCCGGCGAGAACCCTCCGGATCCCGGGCCACCGCCAACACCGTGGGCGCAACGCCCCGGACCTGGGAATCGTCGTCGAGATCGAACAGCCAGTCGCCCAACCCGATGTCCCGCCACATGGTCCCCTTGCTGGTTTGCTCCGCCCAACGACAGATCACCGCCGGCACGCCGTGACCAATGCACATGATCGCCGAATGCAACTCATTGCCGAACAAACCCGCGCTGCGGACATAGACGCTCAAGGCCTCGTCGGTCAGCCAGTAACTCGAACGCCAGACCACGCGCCGCTTGATTGCCTCCGGCAGCGGATCAAACAGCATCTCCTTACCGATCCGCATCTGCGTCATGTCCTCCGGGCACAGCAGAACCTTCAGATCCGTCTTCTGAACCACGCTGACAATCGCCTCCCGCAACGGCGCGTGATCGTGCTCCATCATCGCCTCATTGCGGGCCGCCTTGATGGGATCGGGCTGCTGGTTCTTCTCTGGCAGGGTCCAACCCGGCGTGTAGCGCGCGCGGGGAATACAACAAAGGAACTTGCCGTCCTGCAGCCCGTTCGCCTTCAGAAACGCCGCGGCCTTCGCGTCGTTCTTCACGTCACAGGCAAAGGCCCCATCCGGCCCGAACGCCATCACCGGCGCCTGACATCCCTTCGACTTCGCGAAGCGCATCGATTGCGAATCGCGGAAGTAGACGAAGCGGGCCTGGTTCAGGACCGCCACTGATTGCGCAATCCGCTCCGCCGAATCCGGCTCCGTCTTCCAGGACTGCTTCGGCGCAAAGCTGATGCCAAACACGCCGAACGGCTTGCCCTTGGACTTGGGCGAGTTCAGCCATTGGACCACCTGCCGCTCGGCGACGAAGTTCGCGCCCGAACCGTGCAGCAGGAAGTCGCACTTGATGAAGGCTTCCGCCAGGTCCTTGTTGTTTCGCCCATCGATGATCCTCAGCTTGGGAAAGCGGTTCAAAAGCAGTTCATCCACGCCGTTGTCCACCCGACTGGGCCAGAGCCACACCTCCGCGTCGGGCAGATGCTCCTCCAGTAACCGCAACACCCCGGGGGTATGCGCGATGTCGCCGATGTTGATGGTCTGCCACGATGAACGCAGCAGGATGCGCGGCGGCCGTTTCTCCTTCGCCCACACGGAGGAGGACAAGGCGGCCAAGCCGGTCAGGGCAAGGAAGGAGCGCCTGGAGCAAATTGATGAATTCATGACTCTATCAAGTTCGGTCTGCGTATCAATTCTCGGAATCTACCAACGTTTGGACATGGCGCGCCGTCCTGCCGCGCCTTGCAATCGGCCGGGCGGGACGCCCGTCAAACCCGAAGGCGAGGCCGCCTCCGCTACCGTAAGCGCCCGTCGTTATCACCCTTCACTCCCCCGCCAACTCCCCGATCAACATGATCGAGGACACATACCACGTGTGAGTCTCGTATTTCTTCGGGTTCTTCTCCAGATCGCCGCGATTCCGTTCAAACAGGATCTTCGATTTGTCGAGCTTCTCCGGCGTGAGCGTAATCTCGACCGTGTGAACCCCCGCCTCAATCTCGGAAGCCACGTTGAGCTTGGACATCCGATGATACGTGCAATAACCATCGATGCGATTGCGCTCCGCGGGCTTGGCGTCATCCAGACGCACGCTCAATCGCCCGCCATCCGGACCCAGGATATCGAACAGCCCCGCTGAGATGCCCTTGAATCGGAACGACAGTTTCGAACCCGGCTCAATCGCCTGATACAGCTCCGGCATGTTGCGGCTGAAACGTTTGGCCAGCCGGTGATCGGGCGGCAATTTCACCCAACCGCCGCTCAGCATCTCGGGCCGGATCGCGACCATCTTGGCCTGCTCCCAATTGTCCGCGCGCAGCGGCTTCTTCAACCGACGCGCGCCAGCCTTGCCGCCCGCCGTCCGCAACGCCGGCCACGACCGCGCAATGGTCTCGGTGTAAATCTTGTGCCCCGTCTGCACATGCGGGTGCACCCCGTCCGTCGAGAACACCCACGGCCGCGCGCTGAAATCCTTCGGCTTCTCCGCCTTGAAAATCAGTTCGCCGGCGTCGACCTGTCGCGCCACCTCGACCCCGAAATGAATCGAAGGGATGCCATAGTGATCGGCGAGCTCTTCCATGGCGCTGGCGGCCTTTGGCATCTTGCCACGCTGCAGGTCAGGCAACATCTTGTGATGCAGGGTGTAGACGAAACAGATGTCCGTCCCCGTATCCGCCTTCCAGGTCTGGCGCACGATGCCCTCCATCGCCTTGTGAATCCGTTCCCGCGGCGCCGTCCCGTCATTGACGGCAAACTCGACGAACAACAGGTCCGGCTTGTGCCGCAAGACATCGCGTTCCAGACGAAACACCCCCAGATCCGACCCCGTCCCGCCGATCGCCGCGTGAATCTCCTCGAACTTCGCCTTGGGATATTCCTTCGCAAGCCATTCGCGCGATTGCACCCGCCACCCCGGCGCCGCCGTGATGCTCCCGCCCAGATAGGCGACCTTCACCGTTCCGCCCGCATCAATCTTCGCGAAAACATTGGGCAACCCGCCCCGCGGATGACACTCCACCGCATCACGCTGCGGCGGATCCGATTGAGCGAACAGCAACGGAACTGACACCACGAACACGGCGAAGGCTCTGATCAATCTCATCCGGGCAAACTGAAGCGAAATCGCTTCGGAGTGAAGTGTAATTGGCAGCGGCGAAATGGGAGCCGGACGGCTCGCACAATCGGTGGGGAGAGACTCGGTCGAGCCCATATCAATATCCCGAAGGGACGGCTGACGCCCCCCCTCACTCCAAACTCAAAGCCCCCAGCACACGCTCCGGAAAGGTCTTGAGCAGGCTGCCCATGCCCTTGTTGTGGGCGGTGATCACGGCAATGAGTTTCAACTCCGGCAGTATCAGCAGGAATTGCCCGCCCGCGCCGCGGCCGCTGATGCAGTCGAACTTTTTGTCACCGACCGCCATGTCGTGCCGCCACCAGAAGAAGCCGTAGCTGTCGCCCCGCCGGTTGGTGTGCAACCGACGGGTCGCCCTGTCCAGAAACGCCTCGGGCATCAGTTGTTGGCCGTTCCATTTGCCGCCGTTCATCACCAGCAGGCCCCACTTGAGCATGTCGCGCGAACGCATGCTGCTGCCGGCCGCCGCCTTGGGCAACCCGCTGACATCGTCCTGCCAGGCGAAGTTCGTGATGCCCAGCTTCGCCAGCAGCTCGTTCTCGATGAACTCCCGCGCGGAGCCGGGCACGACCGCCTCAAGAACCTGCATCACAATCGAAGGATCGGATGACTGATACTTGAACTCGCGCGGCGCGGGTGGACTAGGCGCGCTGTTCTCCAGGTAGGCCTGGATCTGCCCCTGCCCTTTGAGTTGCGCTGGATTCTTCATGAGTTCCTTCGCGCGCTTGGCGTCGATGCGGATACCGGAACGCATGTTCATCGCCTCCGCGAGGGTGATCTTCTCCGCGCCGGCGACGAACTTCGCTGCATCAAG
>CAZFLK010000045.1:0-35504 GCA_964519245.1 uncultured Verrucomicrobiota bacterium | reverse complement strand
GAGCCCGCGTTGGAGCGGGCTTTTCTGGTCGGCGGTTGTGTCCGGGACGCATTGCTGGGGATTCCTTGCAAGGACTGGGACATCGAAGTCTACGGCGTCGGCTACGAGGAGATGGTGAAGGCCTTGGGGCGATGGGGGCGCGCGGATTTGGTGGGGCGGTCGTTCGGGGTCATCAAGCTGACGGTCGGTGGCGGTCAGACCTTCGACTTCGCGATACCCCGTCGTGACTCCAAAGTCGCTCCGGGGCACAAGGGCTTCGAAATTGAGTTTGATTCGACTATTTCTCCTCAAGAAGCGTCTTCGCGGCGGGACTTTACCGTTAACTCTGTCATGTATGATCCGCGCAGGGATGAGTTCTTGGATTATCACGGAGGTCGCCAGGACTTGGCGGAGGGGGTCCTGCGGCATACGAGTGAGGCCTTTGTGGAGGATCCCTTGCGGGTCTTGCGGGGGATGCAGTTTGCTGCCCGGTTTGCACTCGAACCGGCTTCGGAAACCGTGGCCTTGTGTCGTTCGATCAAGGCCGGTTTTCATGAACTGGCGAAGGAGCGGTTCCGGGAGGAATGGTTCAAATGGGCGGCAAAGAGTGTGCGCCCCTCGGTGGGCTTGTTGTTCCTGGAGGAGACCGGTTGGATCGACCATTTTCCGGAGTTGAAGGCGATGCGGGCGACGCCGCAGGATCCCGAGTGGCATCCGGAAGGCGATGTGTTCATCCACACCTGTCATTGCTGTGACGCGCTTGCAGGCTTGCCGGAATGGCGGGCGCTGGGCGATGAGGATCGCATCGTCTACATGCTCGGCGTTCTATGTCATGATCTGGGCAAGCCTCAGACGACCCATGAGAAGCTGAGAGACGGCCGCATCCGGATCGTTTCCCCCGGGCATGCCGGCGTGGGCGTGGAGGTCGCCGAGACCTTTCTGACCCGGATCGATGCGCCGGTGGACATTCGCAAGCGGGTGGGGCCTTTGGTTCGGAATCACATGGCGCACCTGGACGCGATCTCGGATCGCAGCGTGAGGCGCTTGGCGAACCGGATGCAGCCTGAGACAATCGAGGGCCTGGGCCTGGTGGTCATGGCGGATCACATGGGACGTCCGCCGAAGCCGGCCATTGCGCCGAAGACGATGGAAATCCTGCGGGCGAAGGCGAAGGCATTGGAACTTGAACGCGCCTCTCCGCAGCCCATCCTCTTGGGGCGGCACCTGATCGCTCGCGGCGTGAAGCCGGGGCCGGCGATGGGCGCGTTGCTTGATCGCGCATTCGAGGCGCAGCTGGATGGCGCCTTTTCCGAATTGACGGGAGCCCTGGAATGGCTGGAATCGAATGGCTGAATGAATTTGGCGTCCCATCCCCGGTAATCGCATGCGCATCCTCGTAGTCGAAGACGATCCCAAGATTGCGTCCTTTGTGGTCAAGGGACTGAAGCAGAGCGGGTTTGCGGTGGATGCCGCGACGGATGGCGAGGAGGGGCTCCTGATGGCGCGCGCGACGAAGCCGGATGTCGCGGTGGTCGATGTGATGTTGCCGAAGCTGGACGGGCTGAGTTTGATCCGGCGCTTGCGTCAGGATGGCGTTCAGTTGCCGGTATTGATCCTCAGCGCGAAGGCCAGCGTGGACGACCGGGTGGCCGGACTTCAAGCTGGCGGTGACGATTATTTGACCAAGCCCTTTGCCTTTTCCGAATTGCTGGCCCGTATCCATGCGCTTCTGCGGCGCGCCTCCAATGTGGCCGAGCCCACGCGGTTGGTCGTGGGCGATCTGTCGATGGATCTGCTGACTCGCGAGGTGATCCGCGAGGGTCGGCGGATCGAGTTGCAGGCCCGGGAGTTTTCGTTGCTTGAGTATCTCATGCGCAATCCTGGTCGGGCGGTGACCAAGACGCTCATTCTTGAGCATGTATGGGACTACAACTTTGATCCGCAGACCAATGTGGTGGATGTGCTGGTGCACCGGTTGCGGTCCAAAGTGGACAAGGGGTTCGATTCCAAGATGATCCATACGATTCGCGGTGTGGGGTATGTGCTGAAGGAGGGGTGAGGCGATGCCGGAATTTTTGAGAACCCCACGGATGGCAGAGCCGACCCACGGATGGAATACTGGTGTTCAGTCGAACCGCGGTCCGATGGCGGTGTGATTACCTGAAAGTGTCGTGAAGCAGAATCCGGAAACCTCCATCAAACGCACTTACGGCTCAGCCGGCTTTCGTCTGAATTTGTGGCACGCGGCGCTGTTTACGGTCAGCTCCGTGGCCTTGTTCGGGTTGGTCTACGCGATGTTGGCGCTGGCGTTGGGGCGCAAGGATGAGGAAGCCGTTTCGCGGCAGCGCGACGAGTATGCGGCGATCTATCGGGAGACCGGGCCCCGGGGATTGGAGCAATGGGTGCGGCAACGTGAGGCGTCGAGGGAGCTGCAGTCATTCTTCGTGCTGATCAACTCACCGAAGGGGCAACGCGTTTTGCTGCTGGCGTCCAAGGAGTGGGTCGAATTCGATGTCGTGGAGTTCGGCCCGTTCATCCTGGAATCAAACCGTGGGACGTTGAGGGTGCCCGAGGGCGAGCAACGCGATCTCGTCTTTGCGCCGCCGCTGCGGTTGCCTGATGGGAACGTCATCATTGTGGGGCGCAAGTCGGACAGTCGGGAGACCTTGCTGGAACCCGTCAGAAGAATCTTTGGGTTGGCGTTGGCGCCGATCGTTCTGGTCGGGTTTCTCGTGGGGTGGTTCCTTTCCTGGCGGACGATGCGACCGATACGTGAGATCGTCGACACGGTGAACGCCATTGTGGAAACGCGGGATCTCGACGCCCGGGTGACGACGCGAGAAACCAAGGATGAACTGGATCAACTCGCCGTCCTGTTCAATCGGATGCTGGAGCAGAATCAACGCTTGTTTGAAGCGATGCACCACTCGCTGGACAACGTGGCGCACGACCTTCGGACGCCCTTGACGAGGCTTCGCGGCGTGGCGGAGCTCGCCTTGCGGGAGGAAACGGAGCCGGCGGCGTTCAAGGAGGCGCTGGCGGACTGTGTGGAGGAATCGGATCGCGTCCTGGCGATGTTGAAAGCGTTGATGGACGTGGCGGAGGCCGAGTCCGGAGCCCTGAAACTGGATCTGCAACCGACGGATCTGAAGGCGATGTTGGAGGAATTGGCGGAGGCCTACGAGTTCATCGGTGAGGCCAGGGGCGTGGTGGTGGAACGGGACTTTCCAGATGAGGCGGTGGAAGCGTCGGTCGACGCCGTGCGCATGCGACAGGCGATTGGCAACCTGCTCGACAATGCGGTGAAGTACAGCGTCGAAAAGGCGCCGGTATGGTTGCGGTTGAGCCGGGAGGATGACGCGATTGTGATACAGGTTGAGAACGAAGGCCCAACGATTTCAGCGGAGGATCGGGCGCGGATCTTCGATCGGCTTTATCGCGCGGACAAGAGCCGCTCGGAGCGGGGGTTGGGACTGGGGCTGAGTCTCGTGAGGGCCGTGATTGAGGCTCATGGAGGCGAGGCGGTGGTCAGCAGTCAACCGCCGGATGATGGGGCGGTGTTTGCTGTGAGATTGCCTACGCGAGGATCCCGTTGATGATCCTGGCCTCCTCGACGACGCCGGTCAGGCGGTGATCCAGCCCTTGGTGCTTGAAGGTCAGCTTCTTGTGGTCGATGCCGAGTTGGTGGAGGATGGTGGCGTTGAGGTCACGGATGTGGACCGGATCCCGGACGATGTTGTAGCAGAAGTCGTCGGTCTCGCCGTATTCGACGCCGCCCTTGACGCCGCCGCCGGCGAGCCAGGTCGCGAAGCAGCGGCCGTGGTGGTCGCGGCCATGGGTGGTTTCGGTCAACTTGCCCTGGGAATAGATGGTGCGTCCGAATTCGCCGCCGCAGACGACCAGCGTGTCGTCGAGCAGGCCGCGGCGTTTGAGGTCGGTGAGCAGACCGGCGCAGGGTTGGTCGATGTCCTCGCACTGCATGCGGATCTTGTTGGGCAGGTCGCCGTGTTGGTCCCAGCCGCGGTGGAAGAGCTGCACGAAGCGGACGCCGCGTTCGACCATGCGACGGGCGCGGAGGCAGTTGGCGGCAAAGGTCCCGGGCTTGCGGACATCCTTGCCGTAGAGATCGAGGGTCTCCCCGGATTCGGCGGAGGCGTCCATGATCTCGGGAACCTCGGCTTGCATGCGGAAGGCCATTTCGTATTGGGCGATGCGCGTCTGGGTCTCGGGATCGCCGAATTCGTCGTAGTTCTCCTCGTTCAGCCGGTTGAGCGTGTTGAGGATGCTGCGACGGTTGGCGCGGTCGATGCCGGGCGGGTTGGGGAGGTAGAGCACCGGGTCGCCGGAGCTGCGGAAGTTGACGCCCTGAAACTTGGAGGGCAGGAAACCGCTGCCCCACAGGCGCGCGTAGAGAGCCTGGCTCTGGCCCCGACCCTTGGAAATCATCACGACGTAGGCCGGCATGTTCTGGTTGTCGCTGCCGAGGCCGTAGTCGAGCCAGGAGCCGAGGCAGGGGTGGCCGGGTTGTTGCGTGCCGGTGGCGATGTACGTGATTGCCGGGTCGTGATTGATGGCCTCGGTGTTGACCGTCTTGAGCAGCGCAATGTCGTCGATGACGGAGGCGGTATGCGGGAGCAGTTCCGAAACGTAGATGCCGGCCTGACCGTGTTTCTTGAATTCGAACATCGGCGCGACGCAGGGGAAGGATTTCTGTCCCGAGGTCATGCCGGTGATGCGCTGCCCCCCGCGGACGGAGTCGGGCAATTCGATGCCGTGGATCTTCCGCACGCCGGGTTTGAAGTCGAACATGTCGATGTGCGATGGACCGCCGGAAAAGAACAGGTAGATGATGTTCTTGGCCTTGGGCGCGTGATTCGGGAAGCCGGGCAGACCGCCGCCGGGGAGCGGAGTTGGGCCTTGCGCGGTCGAGGCTGCGGCGGAACCAATGAGTCCCGGGTCAAGCAGGGTCGCCGCGGCGGCTGCGCCGAGGCCATTGCCCATGCGCGCCAGGAAGTTGCGCCGGTTGTGGGCGTCAATGCGGGTGGTCAGTGGGTCGATCATGGGAACGCGGAGTGGGGGGGGCGAGTGAAGTTCGTTCAGCCTCGGGTCAATGCCTCGTCGAGGTTCAGCAGCAGGTTGGCGATGACGGTCCAGGCGGCGTGTTGGGCGGGGGCGATCGCGGGATGGCGCTTGGTGTCGCCGACGCCGAGATACTGTTCCGCCTTCTCCGGAGAGGCCTGGAAGAGTTTGCGTTGATCGTCGAGCAGGTCCTGCAGCATTTGGAGCTTCGACATGGAGGGCGGGCGGGAGGTGGCCAGCCTCCAGGCGAACTCGAGTTTGGCGGCGTCGGATTTGCCGCCTCCCCGAAGGATGCGCGCGGCGAGGTGACGCGAGGCCTCAACGAACTGCGGATCATTCAGGGTGACGAGGGCCTGCAAGGGGGTGTTGGTGCGTTGTCGCTGGACGACGCACTTCTCGCGGGAGGGCGCGTCGAAGATGATCATGGAGGGCGCCGGCGCGGAGCGTTTCCAGTAGGTATACATGCTCCGGCGAAACAGCTTGCGGCCCTTGTCGGCGACGAAGCGGACATTGCCGCTGAGCGAGACCTCGTTCCAGAGCCCCGGCGGTTGGTAAGGTTTGACTCCCGGTCCGCCGACGGTGTCGACCAGCAATCCGCTGAGGGCGAGGGCGTTGTCGCGGATGAATTCGCCCGGCAGGCGGAAACGCGGTCCGCGGGCAAGGAGGCGGTTTCCCGGATCGCGATCCTTGAGTTCGGGTGTGACGCGGGAGGACTGTCGGTAGGTTGCGGACATGACGATCTGCTTGAGCATTCGCTTCACATTCCACCCGCTCTCGACGAAGTCGACGGCGAGCCAATCCAGGAGGTTGGGGTGGCTGGGCCATTCGCCCTGGGAGCCGAAGTCGTCCATGGTGTTGACGAGGCCGTTGCCGAAGAGCATGGACCAATAGCGGTTCACGGCGACGCGGGCGGTGAGCGGATTGTCCCCGGCGGTCAGCCATTGGGCGAGACCGAGTCGATTGGCCGGCGCGCCCTGGGGCAGGCTGCCGAGCGCGCGCGGGACGTCGGCCGGGATGACCTCCTCTTTTTTGGGCGCGTCGTACATGCCGCGGTTGAGGACGTAGGTGGGTCGCATCGGCGACGCCTCGCCCATGATCATCGTGGTCATTTTCGAGGCTTCCAGTTTCTGCCGCTGACCGACCAACGTCTTGCGGCGTTTGGCGAGACCGGCGTAGGGCTTGTCCTGGGTGAGCAGGTAGTGGTTCTTCAGCAAGTCGACCTGGTTGTCGGTTCGCTTATCCGGCGCCAGCGCCAGTATCTGCTGGATGGGATCCACATCCAGCGTTCGAATCTCCTCCGCCTCCAGGGCCCGATGGAAAATCTTGATGTCGTCGACATCGAGTTTCGTGCCGGAGCCCGTGGATCGGGCGGCGATCTGGAAGGGGGATTTCGTCAGAGTGGAGTTCTTCAAGGTGTCGGCCTCGACCTTGTTCTGGGCGAGTTTGCCGTTGATGTAGATCTTGACGCCGGCGGCCTTCAAACCGCCGTCGTAGGTGACGGCGACGTGCGTCCATTTCCCCTCCGGGACCTTCTCCTGGGAGACGACCTTGATGGCGTCGCTGGACCATTTGGAGATGAAGTGGGTTCCGACGGAGTTGCCCTGCAGCCAGAAGTCGTAGCCGCGGTAGCCGTTGGCGACATCCATGCGGGCGAAAATGGGGCCGCCGGTCTTGCCCTTGGGCAGGCGAACCCAGGCGGCGAAGGTGAAGGGCGTATCCTTGTCGATATCCTTGACGCCTTCAATCGGCGCAATGGTCTTGCCGTCGAGTTTCAGGGCCGGGCCTTCCTTCTGGCGCTCGACGGCGACCAGTTTGCCCTTGGAGGCCTTGCCGGTCGCGCCGCTCACCGTGTCGGTGATCTCGCCGTCGGCAACGTGGTCGAGTGAGAAATGGTGAACGAGGTTGGCGGGCGGCGGCAAGGGGTTGGCGTCCGCCTTGGTCATTCGCTCGTTCCAGTCGGCGAAGCCCTGTAGCGCGAGGGGACGGCGCACGGCGAGTTCCTGGTCGACGGAGGCAAGCTGACGCGTCAGGTCGGCATGACGGATCTCCTGGTCCTCGGTGAAGAAGCGCACGAGCGGTTCGGCGTTGCCCTTGCGGGTCTGCATGCCCTTGTCGGAGGATTGATTGAAGAAGGCGAAGAAGCCGTAGTAGTCCTTTTGGGAGATGGGATCGTACTTGTGGTCGTGGCATTGGCCGCATTCCATCGACAGTGCCAGCCAGACCGTCGCGGTGGTCTTGACGCGGTCGACGGCGTATTCGATGCGGTATTCCTCGGGGATGACGCCGCCTTCATCGGTGGTGCCGTTGTTGCGGTTGAAGGCGGAGGCGATCTTCTGCTCCAGCGTGGCGTTGGGAATGAGGTCGCCGGCGATCTGTTCCAGGGTGAACTCGTTGAAAGGCTTGTTGGCGTTGTAGGCCTGAATGACCCAGTCGCGCCAGGGCCACATATCGCGGGGGCCGTCCGCGTGAAAGACGCTGGTGTCGCCGTAGCGGGCGGCGTCCATCCATTGCAGGGCCATCCGTTCGCCGTAGCGTTCGGAGGCGAGCAGGCGGTCAACGACCTTTTCGTAGGCGTTGGCGTCGTCGTCATTCACAAAGGCGTCCACCTGCTCGAGCGTGGGCGGAAGGCCGGTGAGGTCGAAGGTGGCGCGGCGGATGAGAATCTCACGTTGAGCCTCCTCGGAAGGAGTCAGGCCCTCCTGCTTGAGGCGGTGACGCACGAAGTTGTCGATGGGGTTGATCGCCGGGGCTCCGGCATGGCTGGCGACCGGCGGGACTTCGGGGCGGGTTGGGGGAACGAAAGCCCAGTGGTCCTGCCACTCGGCGCCTTGCTTGATCCACTCCCGGAGCAGCTCGACTTCATGCGATGACAGGGTCTTGTTGCTGTCGGACGGCGGCATGCGATCCTCCGGATCCTCGGTCGTGATACGCGCCATGATCGAGCTCGATTCCGGGGCCCCGGGATGGATGCCGCGGGAGCCTTTGTGTTCGCGAGTGGCGGCTTCGCGGAGGTCGAGGCGCAGTCCGCCCTCCCGGGTTCTCTCATCGGGGCCGTGACAGGCGAAGCAGTTGTCGGAGAGAATGGGGCGGATATCGCGATTGAAGGAGATCTCGGCGGCTGGGACGCAACACGTGACGGTGGCCGTCAGCAGGGCGAGGCCCAGGCGGATGATGGGGCTGGTTTGGTTTGTCGAATGCATCAGGCAATCTCAGGCTTTGCTGAAACCGGGAATCGTATTACGATCCATTCACTTGGCAATCTGGAATGAATCCGGATTGGAACGCGAAACAAGGAGAATCCAATGCGCAAGGACCGGCAAGTGACGTCCTGATCACGGAGAAGCAGGACAAAGCCCTGCGTTCGCTGATCGACGAGGCCGAGAAACCGGAGCGCTTCGAGTCGCGGGAGAAGTCGGCCTGAATTTCGGATTCTCGTAGCCGCAACCTTCAGGTTGCGCCCCGAGCGCGTCGCGCGAGAAGTCACCCTTGGAACCCGAATCTCACCTTTTGCGTTCGAACTGCAACCTTCAGGTTGCGATTACAGGATCCCCGGAAACGCATTCGGTCATGGCGTTAATCCCGAGTTGGGCGCGAAGGGTTTACGAAGTATTTCAGCCAGATCCGGGCGGCGTTGCGGTCGGATTCGGAGCCGCCCTGCACCCATTGGCGGCCATTGGGCGCCGTGATGACGACGGCGTCGCCGAAGCGGAGGGTGAGGGTCAGATGGTCGGCGGATTCGTTGTAACGGTGGTCGATGAGCTTCATGCGCGCATCCTGACCGTCCGGCTGGGACAAAAGCTGTCCAAGCGCTCAAGTGAGCGGGAAAGGGTTCCGCTAGGATTCGGAGCGAGATCTGGGAAGCGACAGGGTGAACCGGCTGCCGGTTCCGGGAATGCTTTCCACGTCGATTGCGCCGTCGAGTAGACCGACGATCTGGCGGGCGACAGCCAGTCCGAGACCGGGGCCGGGGCGGTCGCCGCCCTCGCTGCAGTCCAAGCGGACAAACGGCTCGAAGATCTGCCGGAGATCCGACTTGCGGATGCCGACGCCGGAGTCCCAGATAACGAAGGTCACGGCTTTGCGAGCGTCATTCCAACTTGCCTTCAAGCCGACCTTGCCGTGCGGCGGGGTAAACTTCACGGCGTTGTCCAGAAGCAGCGCGAGAAGACGAATGAGTCGCGGTTGATCCGTGACAACAAGTTCTGGCGCGGCAGATGTGTCCAATTGGAGCGTGACCTGCTTGTTGTCGGCGAGTTTCACGGCTTCCCTCGTCGCGGCCCCGCAGAGTTTTGCCGTCGGCGCCGGAGTGAGTCGGGCTTTGGCATTGGGTTCGTTCAGTGAAGCGAGTTCGTGAAGGGCATCCACGATTTCGCGGAGTTGGGTTCCCTTGTCGCAGATTGTTCGAAGGTCGGCCCGCAGATTCTCCGATGCGGGCGAGGGCAGGTTGTCGTCCAGGTGTCGGGCAGCGCTCAGCAGGTTGTTCAGCAGTGGCTGTGTTTCAAGTTTGAGCGAGTTGAGTATTCGCTGATCCGCGCGCGTCCGGCGCTCCTGGTTTTCCTCGAGTTCGAGGATCTGGCGGGTCTGTCGGTCGATGGTGGCGGTGAGTTCCTGGTGGGTTTTCGCCAACTCGCTCTGGATGGTTTCGCGTTCCAGAACACGGCCCAGTTGCAGGGCGAGTTGGGCCGCTGCGCGCCGCTGGCGGGCATCAGGATGCGCGACTGAGCCGGCATAGAATTCAAGGAAGCCCATGAGGCGTTGGTCGACGATGATGGGTGCGCTCAAGGCGGTCTTGCGACCGCAGACTTTGGCTGCATGCGCTCGCGCAAAGCCGTCCTCGCGGGTGACGTCGGCGCTCCAGTGGGCGCCGGCATCAGATTGCGCCTGGATGGCCCAGTCGTTGCGGAGATTGATTGAGCCATCGTCCGTCACCTTCTGGAAGGCGCTGTAGTTTCGGGTTGGGGCGTGGCTCCAGAAGGAGTCACGGAGCCGATGGCCTGGGGCGGTTACCTCGAACAGGGCGAGATGCCCGACGGGCCAGCCGAGGTAATCGCAGAAGCGCTTGAGCAGCAACGGCGCGACATCGGCCACCCGGCAGGCGTCGTTGGCGGCGCTCGCTGATTCCTGCAGCAACTCCAGCAACTTGCGTCCCTGGAGGCTCTCGCGGCGATGCTGTTCGGCATCCAGTCGAAGACGTCGGCATTCCAGCGCCCGGTCGATGGAAACCTTGAGTCCCTTGAAGTCGATCGGCTTCTGCTGGTAATCGTGGGCTCCCAGCTTGACGGCCTGCAGGGCGCTTTCGACGCTGCCGAAACCGGTCAGCATGATGACCTCGGTGTGGGGCCACTCCTGCCTGATCAACTGGAGTAGGTCGAGGCCGGAGGCGTCGGGCAGTTTGAGGTCGAGCAGTGCGACATCCGGAGGCGGGTTGAGCATGGCCTCGCGGAAGGCCTTGCCGGATTCGGCCTCGGTGACAGCGAATCCCGAGTCCTCCAGCAGGGCCTTCAGCACCCAGCGCATGTCGGCCTCGTCGTCGACCAGCATGACGCTGGGAGTTGTGGATTCGATGCCGATCGGCGGTTTGGTCTCGTGGCGTATTGCATTCATGGCGCTGGGGATTCTGCTGGGTTTGACTTGTCAGAGAACAGCAGCAAGGGCGCCAATGGCGAAATTGGTTTGTAAGCCTGGTATTGGGAGAGGCGTCGGAACTGCCTGAGGCGTGTGCCGCGGCTATTCGACGGTGACGCTTTTCGCCAGGTTTCTGGGTTTGTCGACATCGCAGCCGCGGGCGACGGCGATGTGGTAGGCGAACAGTTGCAAGGGAATGACCGCCAGCAGCGGCGACAAGGGCTCCAAGGTTGGCGGGAGGTGGATGACGTTGTCTGCGTGTTCTTGGATGGTCGTGTTGCCTTCCGTGGCCAGGGCGACAACCGGGCCTTTGCGGGCCTTGATTTCCTGAAGATTGCTCAAGGTTTTCTCGTAGAGGACGCCGTCGAGAGCGAGGACAACGGAGGGCGATTCTTCATCGATCAGGGCGATGGGGCCATGCTTCATTTCCGCGGCGGGGTAACCTTCGGCGTGAATGTAGGAGATTTCCTTCAGCTTCAACGCGCCCTCCAAGGCTGTGGGGAAGACATAGCGACGCCCGAGAAAGTAGATGTTCTCCGCGTTCTTGTATTTCAGGGCGATTTCCTTGATCAGGTGGTCCTGGTCAAGAAGCGCCTGAATCTGGGAGGGAATCGATGCGAGGGCGGTAACGATCTCGCTGCCGAGGGTTGGAGACAGCATTCGCAAGCGGCCGAGATACAATGCGAGCAGGGTCAGCACGGCGACCTGGGAGGTGAAGGCCTTGGTGGAGGCGACGCCGATCTCGGGCCCGGCGTGCAGGTAGATGCCGCCATCGGATTCACGGGCGATGGAGCTGCCGACCACGTTGCAGATGGACAAGACCTTGTGTCCCCGGCGTCGGGCCTCGCGAAGTCCGGCCAGCGTGTCCGCCGTTTCGCCGGATTGCGTGATGACGAGGACGAGCGTGTGTTTTTCCAAGGGCGGGTTCCGGTAACGGAACTCGCTGGCGTATTCGACTTCGACTGGAATATGGGCCAATTCCTCGATCAGATATTCGGCGATCAAGGCGGCGTGCCAGCTGGTGCCGCAGGCCGGGATGACGATCCGGTCGATCTCGCGCAGTTCGGCGTTGGACATGTTGAGTCCCCCGAACCTGGCGGTGCATTCATCTCGGTCGATGCGGCCGCGGAGGGCGTTCTCCACGGTCTGGGGTTGTTCGAAGATCTCCTTCAACATGTAGTGCGGGAACGTTCCGCGTTCCGCGGCCTCCTCGTTGAACTCGATCTGGCTGATCTGCACTTGGGCGGTGTCGGATCCGAGGTTTGTGACGGTGAAGTTGTCGGGGCGGACCGTGACGATGTCGTAGTCGTTCAGGTAGACGACCTTCTGTGTGTGGGCGACAATGGCGCGGGCGTCGCTGGCCAGGAAGTGTTCGCCCTGACCGACACCGAGGATAAGCGGGGATCCTCGCCGGGCGCCGATGATCAAATCGGGGCAGTCACTGCAGATGGCGGCGATGCCATAGGCGCCGATGACCTCGCGAAGCGCGGCTTCGACCGCCTCGCGGAAGCGTTCCGGCGGGTTGAGCGATGACGCCTCCAGGCGGGCATAATGGTCACCAATCAGGTGTGCCAGAACCTCCGAGTCCGTGGAGGACACAAACTCATGTTTCTTGGCGGCGAGGCGTTTTCGGATGGCGTTGTCGTTTTCGATCACGCCGTTGTGCACGACAGAAATGCGCTTGGACTGATCCTGGTGAGGATGGGAGTTTTCATCGGAAGGCGGCCCGTGGGTTGCCCAGCGGGTGTGGCCGACGCCGAGATTGCCGGGGGCGGGTGATGTGGCGAGTTCCCGGGCGAGCCCTTCGTCGATGCGTCCCTTACGCTTGCGGGTTTGGAGCGTCCGCCCATTGTGGATGGCGACGCCCGCGCTGTCGTAGCCTCGGTATTCGAGGCGGCGAAGTCCTTCTAGGACGATGGGGGAAGCGGGTTGGGAACCGGTGTAGCCGACGATGCCGCACATTGCTGTAGATGGGTCGTTTCTTGTTGTTTTCCTGAATGTCGCTTGCCGTTGTGGGCGCGCGAGGCCTATAAAGACGTCGATCCGAAGCGAATCGCAAGAAAGGAAACGACATGCCGCAGTCCCAACGGAAACGAGTGAACAATGCCAACGTGCTCAGTGTCATCATGGGCGGCGGCGCGGGCACGCGCCTCTATCCCCTGACGCATGAGCGGGCCAAACCGGCCGTTCCGCTGGCGGGCAAGTATCGGTTGGTGGACATCCCCATTTCGAACTGCATCAACTCGGGCCTGCGGCGGATGTATCTCCTGACGCAGTTCAATTCGGCGTCGTTGCACCGGCACATTTCCCAATCGTACAACTTTGATCATTTCTCCGGCGGATTTGTGGAGTTGTTGGCAGCCGAGCAGACGCCGACGACGCAGACCTGGTACGAGGGCACCGCGGATGCGGTGAGGAAGAACTTGATCCACTTTCTGAACAACGATTTTGACTACATCGTGATTCTCAGCGGCGACCAGCTCTACCGGATGGACCTGCGGGAGATTGTGGAGCAGCACATTGATTCGGGAGCGGAAGTTTCGATCGCGACGCTGCCGGTGGATCGGAAGCCGGCCAAGTCGCTCGGCATCATGCAGATGGATGACAGCAACCGGATCACCCGGTTTGTTGAGAAGCCGAAGGAGGACGAGGTCCTGGATTCGCTCAAGATCGATCCGGCATGGCATGAGAAGCTGGAGATTGATCGAGTGGGGGAGGACTTGTTTCTCGCCTCGATGGGCATCTACGTGTTCAACCGTGAAACGCTCATTGAGCTGTTGGACAACGAGCATACGGATTTCGGGAAGCACATCATTCCCGGGGCCATCGAGACGCACAAGGTCTACTCCTACGTCTTCCAAGGCTATTGGGAGGATATTGGAACGATCGCCTCCTTTTTCGAGGCGAATCTCGACTCGGCCGCGGATCTGCCCAAGTTCGATTTCTACAACATGGAGGCGCCGATCTTCACGCGTCCCCGGTTTCTGCCGGCATCCAAGATCAACGGCGCGCAGATCGATCACGCCGTCATCTCGGATGGCTGCATCATCAATCACGCAAAGGTCAGCAACAGCCTCATCGGCATCCGGACGCTCATCGGTGACAATTCGTCGTTGAATCGGGTGATCACCTTCGGCGCGGATTACTTTGAATCCGAGGAGTCCATTCGTGCGGCGGAGGAGGAGGGGCGGCCGCGGATCGGCATCGGAAAGAATTGTTGGATCCAGAATGCGATCATCGACAAGAACGCGCGGATTGGGAACAACGTCGTGATTTCGCCGGAGGGCAAGGACAAGGATGTGGATCACGAGTTGTATTACATCCGCGACGGCATTGTGGTGATTCCCAAGAGCGGCGTGATTCCGGACGGGACGCGGATTTGAGGCGCGGGGAGGGTTAGCGGGCTTCCGTCGCGAGGCGTTGATAGAAACGCAGGGCCTCGCGGTATTCATCGATGGCGCTATTGGGCAGGAGCGGCGAGCTGCGTTGGATTTGTTCTTCTACGCGCCGGATCAGGTAGTTGATCTGTTCCTTGCGCGGGGTGAGCGGTTTGCCTGGGAATTCGATCCGCCAAGGGGCGGTATGCGCAAATCGGAAGCGGCCATCTTCGTCCACCTGCCAACACCTGACGGCGTACCAGCTTGACGTGGTCGCGCTGGCGCGGAAGGAAACCTCGGATTCGTAGCTGCCGCCGATCGAGGGAGCGTTGTCGGGCGAGATCGTCTTGATGACCTCTCCATTGCACAGGATTTCAATGCTGCTCAATGGTTTTGAGTTGGTTGCCTTGCCGGAGAATTCCAGTTTGAACGGCTTGTGGCTGTTGGCGCGATTCCATTGGCAGCCCGGATGTTGGCTGTTGATCTTGATTTCGAGCATGGGGCCGGTGGTGACAAAGCTGCGTCCGCGCTTCAGTCCGCGGCGGAACCCTTCGTAGCTGAACTTCTTGTCGAGGTGGACGTAGACGCGTCCGAAACCGAGCGGCACGGGATGGACTCCGCTGGCTGTGCCGCCGGAGGGGTTGATGCGGAACCCGCAGTTCAGCAGCGCGTAGTAGTTCTCGAATCCGAACCGCGTCCAGGCCATTTCCACATCCGGTCCGGTTCCATGGTAGTTGAGCTTCAGGTGCGCGGGAGCCGGTTCGGCCCAGTTGGTGAAGGCGAATTGGGTGCGCCACAGGTGGTTGTTGGAAAGTTCGAACAAATTGACGCGGAGGAGGGGCATGATGGCCATGGACCAGGGCCAATTGTGCTTGTCCAGATCGAGCAGGGGGGCGCCTTCCCGGTCCCGGGCGGCGGCGATGCGTTTAACGGGCGGCGCGCCGAAGTCGAGAATGTTGGTGTGACCGAGAACGAACACCGCGCCGAGCGTGTGACGTTTGCCGCCTACGGTGAAGATCTCGTACTCGGTGTTGCGTGGAAAGATGGCGTGGGTGTCGTCGATCTTGATGAGCTTGGCGCCGTAGCGATCCCGGGTGTTTTTATCGCCTTGGGAGGGCGCCTCGAACGCCCGGGTGACCCAGTAGGTGAGCGGGAACGTCACATTGAGGTCCTCGGCCAGCATGATGTTGGGAAGATCCTCGATGGGGCGGTGAACATGCGTGTCGCCGGAATACCAGTTGCGCTCGGCCATGTTGATCCAACGCCTCAAGGGCAGGCGAACGCTCGCGCCGTGGGTGGGCACGGCCACCTTGCGGGTGAGCGGATGATATTCCTTGCCACGTTCGACGGTGACCGTGTACTCGCCCGGGGCGAGGTCGATCGTGAAGGGATGGGCGGAAAGCGTCGTGTGCATTTCGACCGAGTCCTGCAAGCGATTCTTCCGATAGGCGACCGCGGTTCCCTCCGGTGAAGCGGATCTCGGAAAGAACCATTCGCCCGAACTGGATTGGAGATAGACCCGGGCGGGGATGGGAGCGTCGGTCGTGGCGTCGACGATCGTTCCGGTGAGTGAGGCGGCATGAAGGGATGTTGCCCCGAGGGCGAGAGAGAGGAAGGTGGCGATGCGCATGAGCCTGATGGTCGGTCTTGGGTGTCCGCGAGGGGGGCGTTTGGCCCGCCAAAGGCGTTGCCGTAAGTTGGGAATATTCTTATGTTCAGCGCATGCTTATTCCAGACGCATTTCAATCACCCGGCCGGCTCTTGATGGGGCCGGGGCCGAGCAATGCCGCGCCCACCGTCCTCGACGCCATGGCCAAGCCCCTGGTCGGGCATCTGGATCCGACCTTTGTCGGGATGATGGAGGAGATCAAGTCGATGTTGCGGGAAGTGTTTCAGACGGAGAATCCGATGACCTTCCCGGTCAGCGGGACCGGCAGCGCGGGAATGGAGTTTTGCTTTGTGAACCTGATTGAGCCTGGAGACGAGGTTGTGATCGGGGTGAACGGCGTCTTTGGGACGCGGATGTGCGATGTTGCGGAGCGCTGCGGGGCAAGCGTGGTCAAGGTTGAGGCGGAATGGGGGACAATCATTCAGCCTGAGCAGGTTGCCGCAGCCTTGGAAGGGCGGAAGCCGAAGTTGGTCGCGATCGTGCACGCGGAGACATCCACGGGCGCGTTGACGCCGGTCGAGGAGATTTCGAAATTGGCTCACGATGCGGGCGCGTTCTTCTTGCTGGATACCGTGACCTCGTTGGGAGGCTGTCCGGTGAAGATTGATGAATGGGGGGTGGATGCTGTCTACAGCGGCACGCAGAAATGTCTGAGTTGTCCGCCCGGACTGGCTCCGGTGTCTCTCAGTCCCCGGGCTCATGAGTTCGCGACGTCGCGCAAAACCAAGGTTCAGAGCTGGTACCTGGATGTGAACCTGCTTTCCTCCTACTGGGGTTCGGAGCGGGTTTATCACCACACCGCGCCGATATCGATGAACTACGCGCTGCATGAGGCGTTGCGCCTGATACTTGCGGAGGGGTTGGAGAATCGATTCGCCCGACACGAGCGCAATCACCATGCGTTGAAGGCGGGTTTGGATGCAATGGGGCTCCGGATCGCGTCGCAGGAAGGTCATCAACTTTGGCAACTCAATGCGGTCACCGTGCCCGATGGCATCGACGAGGCGGCGGTGCGCAAGGCCTTGCTGAATGATTTCAATCTCGAAGTGGGCGCGGGTCTGGGGCCACTGAAGGGCAAAGTCTGGCGCGTGGGTCTGATGGGGGAAACGAGTTCAATCGCGAATGTGCGCACGTTTCTCGGCGGCTTGGGCAAGATCTTCAATGATCTCGGTCGCGAGACGGATGTCGACGCGGCCTTGGCGGCGGCGGGTGGGGATTGAAGTGCGGAAGTCGTTCCGCGCTGATTTCCGAACGTTCAGGGCGATCAGCGATCGCTGAAACGATCAGACCGGCGGCGGAACGGGTTTCCGCGCTCAAGCGCCTTGGAAGCGGGCCAACCCGACCTACTTCACCAGATTCGTGTCGGGGTAGGCTGCCTGCCAGGCGAACCAGTAGGCGCGATGGGCGGGATACCGGCGAAGCTTGGCGCCATCCGGGCCAATGAGGGCGGTTTCGGTCAGTTTCCAGGCGCCTTTGTTTGAATCCGTCGCGGTCTTGCCGTCGAAGGCTTGAAACGTGATCTCGCCGCTTTCGTAGACGCGGCTGGCGCCGGCGTCATTGGTAAGCACGACATAAGGATTGCCTCCGGACTCGCTGTGGAAGACGCGTTTGGCGAGGAGCAATTCGCGGGAGATGGCGAGTTGCTTGGCGGTGGCGGGCATGGCGCGAATGGCGAGGACCTCGGCCTTGTTCTTCAGGCGATCATCCGTCTTGGGAACTTGATAGACCAGTTTGTCGGTCTTGGCATAGTCGACGAAAGGCGTGGGCTTGCTGTAGTCGATCTGGAAGCCGGTGTCGGGCGAGAGCAGGGAGGTGTTGGGATGGAGTTCCCGCCAGGCTTTCCAGGTGGAGGTCACGATCGGCAGCGGTTGCAGTTTGGTGGCGCCGCCGGCCATCGGGCCGATGACCGGAAGTCCCGAGAGGGCCTGCCAGAGCGATTTCGTGGATTTGTCGTAGAGGAGCTTGTTGGCGCGGTAGTGAAAACCGCTGCTGCCGAACTCGTAGGCGACGTTGTTGACCGAAGCGTTGTAGAAGGCGGCGCAGCCGCTGAAGCCGCAGAGCGCTCCAATGATGGGGTCGCCGCCGAGGGAATCCTGAACCAGTTCGTGGTATTCGAGCATGCGTCGGGGGTAGGCCCGAGCCTTGCCATTCAACTCAATGCCGATCACCAACTCATCGTCCGGCAGAAAGTCGGGCTCCGGTGATTCCAGATGTTTCGGTTTCGTGATGGGCGGGATGCCGTCGCGCGGGCTCCCGCTCCAGACGACCTCGTCGAGTCGGATCGTTGAGGCGCGCTGCTTGTGGAAATACTCGCGGAAGGAAGGATCGATCTGTTCGTAAAGCAGTGCCTTGAATTCGGCGTAGTCGGGATGAAGGTTTTCCGGGGAATTCCAGAGCCAGCGCTGCCACTTCACGTGGTCGTTGCCAAAATTCTGCCCGGTTCCGGCGGCCAGGATGCCGACGATTCGGTCGCGTTTGTTCGTGGTGGCGAAGGGGGAATAGGCGGTTTCGATCAGAAGCGGCGCGAAGTAGTCCTCCCATTCGATTTCCAGGAGGTTGAACACTTCGTTGGCGGCCGCCTCATTCGCCGAGACCGGGGCGAGGAAGAGAGACACCTCGAAGGGGCCGGTTTCGCGAAAAGCCCAGCGGTTGAAAGCGAAGACCACGGCCAGCAGCGCCAGCAGGACGATCAGAATATTGCGGTGGCTCTTTTCCATGTATGTAGATCAGTTGTTGGATTCGAATCGGATCAGGCCACGATTAAAAACCCAGCCGGTTGGCTCGGAAAGAAGAATCGGGACCGGTGGAACCGCCATTTCTGCCGAGTTTGCACCTGTCATTGTCGGCTGATCGGGCAAGCTTGGCGCGCCTTCCGGGCGGACTGTGATCCGGCCGAACAAGGGCCGGGCCCCATCCGATCGCGCCACGGAGCGGCGTGCCCGGGATGGCGGCGGCGGGGATCGGGTCAGGAAGCGATCATGCCGCTGGCGCGGGCGTAGTTGAACAGTCCGCCGGCATCGACCACGGGGCGGACGTCGCCGAGTGGCTTGAATGAGTGGACCTTGCCCGTTTTGGCCACGGTGACCGTTGCGGCGTCGAGATCCACGCTGATCTCATCGCCGTTCTCCAGCTCGTCGCAAAGGCGGTCGATGAGCTCACAAGGGTAGAGCTCGCCGGTGGCGACGCAGTTGCGAAAAAAGATGCGGGCGAAGCTTTCGGCGAGGACCAACTTGCACTCGGCGGAACCGAGAGCGATGGGTGCGTGCTCGCGGGAACTGCCGCAACCGAAGTTGCGTCCGGCGACGATGATGGGGAAGCGGCTGTCGAGTTCTCCCTCGGCGACGTAGCGTTCGGCGTAGAGGGACTCGGGCAGGCCGCAGAGGGCGTAGCTGCCGAGCTTCTCGTATTCCTCGGCGATGGTCGGCACGAGCGTGAGATACTGCGCAGGGATAATCTGGTCGGTGTCGATGTTGTCCTTAACGACGTAAACGGGACCTGTAATCACGGTTGACATGGGCGGATCATGACGGGAAATCGACTTTGGTTTCAATCAGAAACAGGCTTTCTCGCGGGGCGGACCGGCGGTATCGTTTCAGCATTGTGATGAGATTCGAACCTGATCCAGAGGCGCCGGAGCGGATTGTGCGGCGCGATTTTCTGAAGCAGTTGGCGGCGGCGGGGACGGCGGCGTGGATGGCAGGGGAGCCGGTCGCAGCCGTGGGCGAGAAGGGCAAGCCGAAGGTCCGGCAACCGGAAGCGACGGCGGACGCCTGCATCCTGTTGTGGATGGGCGGGGGGATGGCTGCGCCCGAGACCTTCGATCCCAAGCGATACCTGCCGTTTGAGAAGGGGTTGGAGGTAAAGAAAGTGTTGAGCACGTTTCCGGCCATCGACACCGTGGTCGACGGACTCAAGATCTGTCAGGGTTTGGAGAACCTGGCCAAGGTGATGGATCGGGCGACGCTGATTCGCTCGGCTGTGCAGGCCGATCTGGGAAGCATCCTTCATTCGCGTCATCAATATCATTGGCACACGGGCTACGTGCCGCCGCAGACGGTCGCCTGTCCGCACATCGGCGCCTGGATGGCGCGTGTCCTTGGTCCGAGGAATCCGGTGGTGCCGCCGTTCATCAACATTGGGCAACGCCTGGAAGGCGTGGGTGAGAAGGAGGAACTGAAGGCCTTTACGACGGCGGGCTTTTTCGGGACGGAGTACGGGCCCATGAATCTGCCATATCCAGAGCAGGCTGCCGCCTCCGTGCAACCGCCGAAGGGAATGACGCACGAGCGCTTTGCGAATCGGGCGAAGCTTTTTCGCGCGTTGGTGGATCGCAATCCGAATCGGGAAGTCATGAGCGACCATCAGCGGCAATCGATGCTGCGATCCCTGGAGAATGCCGATCGCCTGATCGCCTCGGAGGAACGCAAGGCGTTCGACATTGGGTTGGAGCCGAGGGAAAGCCGGGACAAGTATGACACGGGGCGCTTTGGGCGCGGCTGCCTGCTGGCCCGGCGCCTGGTTGAGTCGGGCGCGCGATTTGTGGAGGTGACGACCGAGTATGTGCCGTTTCTGCATTGGGACACACACAATGACGGCCATACCACAGTGAAGCGGCTGCACGCCGAGATCGATCGCCCCATCGCGCAGTTGATTCTGGACCTGGAGGAGCGCGGCATGCTGGACCGGACCTTGGTCGTGATCGCGTCGGAGTTCAGTCGGGATGCGTTGATTGAAGGCCAACCCGGGTCCAGCGCGAACGATCAGGCGCGTTTCAAGGGGGATGCGATGACGGAGTTGAAGCACTACGGGCTGCATCGACATTTCACTGGCGGGACCAGTGTTGTGATGTTTGGAGGCGGCATGAAGAAGGGCTTTGTCTACGGGCGAACCGCCGATGAGCGGCCGCTTGTCGCCGTGGAGAATCCGGTTTCGATCACGGACATGCACGCGACGATCATGACGGCCATGGGCATCAGCCCGAAGACCGAATTCAGCGTGGAGAACCGGCCCTTCTATGTGACGGAGGACGGCAAGGGACGCGCAGTCCGAGAGTTGTTCGGCTGAGGCAGGGCGAACCCGAAACCGAACCCGCGCTTGGGCCCTGGGCCTTCAGGATTTCCGCTTCGCGCCAGCCTTTGCTTTTGGCTTGGCGCGGGTCTTCGCCCTGGTTTTGGGAGCGGCCTTGGATTCGGCCTTCGGGGCTGCCTTGCGCTTGGCTGGAGCTTTGGATTTCGTCGGCGTCTTGCGGGCCGTTTTTTTCCGGGGGGCGGGTTCGGAGGCTCCGGCCATCATGAAATCGAGATAGTTCTCGATGGAGGCTTTCATCTCACTGCGGGGGATGATGGCGTCGATGAGGCCGTGTTCCATCAGGAACTCGGATGTTTGGAAGCCGTCTGGCAATTCGGCCTGCGTGGTGTCCTTGATGACCCTGGCGCCGGCGAAGCCGATGGAGGCGCCGGGTTCGGCGATGATGAGATCGCCGACGGAGGCGTAGCTGGCCATGACGCCCGCGTAGGTGGGGTTGGTCAGCACACTGATGAAGGGGAGTTTCTTCTCGGCATGGTAGGCGAGGGCGCCGCAGGTCTTGGCCATCTGCATGAGGCTGAACATACCTTCATACATGCGCGCGCCGCCGCTGGCGGAAATGATGATAACGGGGATGCCTTTCCGGGTGCCGGTTTCAATCGCCCGAGTGATCCTCTCGCCAACCACGGCCCCCATCGAACCGCCGATGAAGCGGAAATTCATCACAGCCAGGGCGACTTCATGGGAGCCGATGATGCCGGTTCCGGTGGTCACCGCGTCCTGGTGGCCGGTCTTGGCGCGGGCGGCGTCGAGCTTGCTTTTGTAGGAGGCGACTCCGGTGAACTCAAGGATGTCCACCGCCAGCATGTCGGCGTCCATCTCCTGGAAGGATCCCGGTTCGACGAGGGATTCCAAGCGTTGGCGCCCGGTGATATGGAAGTGACGTCCGCAATGGTGACAAACCTGGAGATTCTGCTCGAGTTCCCGATCGTAGAGCAGGTTTTCGCATTGGTCGCATTTCTGCCAGAGTCCCTTGGGAAAGTCTTTCTTTTTGGATGTGCCATCGCCCATTTTGGGCCGCCGGATGAAGGCGGTCTCGGTGTCTTCCGTTGGCGGCGTCAGACCGGGAGCTGGGCCGTCAACCGGCAGACCTTCGGCCCTGCCGTCGCCGCCTCCATTGTTGTGAGGGGCGGCGTCTTGTTCGAAATTGTTTCTGTCAGTCATCGGTGAACCAATCAAAAGGGAGCGCGTAGTCGCAGAAACGGGATTAAATCCTCGTATCCAGGGTCTAGCAACCGGAATTTTCCCGGGGATGGGGCGCCAGCGTGATTGAAAGCGGGGCGGGTGGGAGAGTTTCCGGAGTAGTAGGGTGGGCGCGATGAGGCTGTGGCCCACCGGTTTAACCGAACACGCCGTGCGCCACGTTGCCGTAGATGTTGGTGAGGCGGAAGTCGCGGCCGGCGTGGCGGTGGGTGAGGCGGAGGTGGTCCATTCCCAATGCATGCAGGAGGGTGGCGTGGAGGTCGTGCATGTGGGTGGGTTTGTCGACGGGGGCGTAGCCGAAGTCGTCGGTGGCGCCGTAGGTGAAGCCCTTCTTCACGCCGCCGCCGGCCATCCAGACCGTGAAGCCCTGGGGATGATGGTTGCGGCCGTGGGTGTTCTCGGCCATGGGCGTGCGTCCGAATTCGCCCCCCCAGAGGACGAGGGTGTCGTCGAGCAGGCCGCGCTGTTCGAGGTCCGTGAGGAGGCCGGCGATGGGCTTGTCGGACTTGGCGCACTCCTTGACGCTGCCTTCCTTGACCTTCTGGTGGTGGTCCCAGGTGTAGTCGGTGGAGACCTGGATATAGCGGACGCCCTGCTCGGCAAACTTGCGGGCGAGGAGGCATTGGCGGCCGAGATTGTCGGTGGGGTCCTGATCGATGCCATAGAGATCCCTGGTGGCCTGCGATTCGTCGTCGAGGCTCATGATCCGCGGGACGGTGGACTGCATGCGATAGGCGAGTTCGTAGCTCCCGATCAGTCCCTCGATGGCGGGGTCGCCCTGGGTCTGCTTCAGGTGATCGCGGTTCAGCGACTGAACAAGATCGAGTTGGCTTTGTTGCAGGTCTCGTTTGATGCGGGGATTGGCAAGGTTGGGCAGGGAGGCCTGCTTGACCGGGATTTCGGCCGAGCCGATGGCTGTGCCTTGGTGGATGGCGGGAAGAAAGGAGCTGCCGTAGTTCTGCACGCCGCCGTGGCCGCGGGGCGGTGAGATGGTGACAAAGGCGGGAAGGTTGTCGCTTTCGCAGCCGAGGCCGTAGCTCACCCAGGCCCCGACGCTGGGGCGCACGAGGTTGGCCGCGCCGGTGTGCAACCAGAGCAGGGCTTCGCCGTGAGCCGTGCCGTTGGTGTGCATGGAGCGGACGACGCAGAGCTTGTCGGCGTGGCGGGAGAGTTGGGGTTGAAGTTCGCTCATCACCAGGCCGCTCTGGCCGTGCTGGGCGAACTTGAAAGGGGAGCCGAGCAGAGCGCCGAGCTTGTCGCGATCGGAGCCGACGTCCTTTCCGTTCAATTGTTTGCCGGCGTGTTCGTTGAGTTTGGGTTTGGGATCCCAGATATCGACGTGGCTGGGGCCGCCCCACATGAACAGGAAGATGATGCGTTTGGCCCGCGGCTTGAAATGGGGTGTGAGGGCCGGGGTGGGGCCGGGCGTTCGGGCAAGGGAGGAAGCAGGTGAGCCGCCGGCCATGGCGGCCAGGGCGAGCGAGCCAAAGCCGCCGGCGCTGGATTGCAGCATCTCGCGGCGGGTGACGGCGGATTGGAAGCGGTTGCAGTTCATCTCTCTTTGGCCGCAAGAAGGCGCAGGAGTCGCGAAGGTGTTCGGAAGGGCGTCAATGGCTGAAGTCCGTGGCGCTCATCATGTGAGTCGCGCGCCCATGCAGTCCAAGACGCTATCGCGCTGTCGTGGGCGGGGCTGTTGTTTGGATGGTCTTGGACGGCATTCATTCTTCGGTCGGTCAATCGAGGAATTGAAAACGGCTTGATGAAATCAATGCTTGGAAGGTCAGCGACCAGGCTTGTTCATCGGCGTTCTTGACGCCTTCGGCGCTGAGGCGCTTTCCGGTCGTGACAATGAACTTCAGGAGCTGATCGCGTTCCTCCTTGCTGGCGGCTTCGTTGAAGCAGAGTTGAAACATGCGATCGACGCGGGCTGGGGCATTGTCCGGAACTTCCGCAAACAATCGTTTCATTGCGGCGTCCGCGGCGGCGAGAACGGTCTTGTCATTGAGCATGAACAAGCCCTGCGCGGCGGCGGTGGTTCTGGCGCGCGCTCCGGTGGTCTTGTGCGGGTCTGCGAAATCGAAGGCCTCGAAGACCTCGGGTAGATCGTTGCGGATGACCGGGAGGTAGACGCTGCGACAATTGAAATCGGTGCGACGCCGATTCTTGTTCGCTCCGACGGCGGTGGCCTGGTCGCCCAGATAATTGACGGTGGAATCGACCCAATCGAGGTCCAGACTTCCGGCCGCCGCAAGCATTGCATCGCGCAGGGACTCCGGATCGAGGCGTCGTCGATGCGCGCGCCAGAGGTATTTGTTCTCTGGGTCGACTTCGTTTGCGGCGGGGTTCGCTTGACTTGCGAGCGCGAAGCTGCGGCTGAGGACGATGCGTTTGACCAAGGCCTTGATCGACCAATTGGAATCGATGAGTTCGCGCGCCAGACGATCGAGCAGTTCGGGGTGGGTGGGGGCTTCGCCGGTGACGCCGAAGTTATCCACGGTGCGGACGAGGCCGCGGCCGATGAGGTGATGCCAGACGCGGTTGGCCATGACGCGCGCGGTGAGATTGCCCGCGCCGTTCTCGGTGTCGGTCAGCCAGTGGGCGAGTTCCGCGCGCCCGCTTTGTTTCTCACGGATCTGCGCCCTGTGCCTGGTTGGACGGGAGACGACCTGGAGAAAGCCGCGCGGGACCTTGTCGCCGGGTTTGTCCGCTTCACCGGAGCGACGGATGGCTTCATCGGCGGGGGTGTCGACATCTCCGGGGATCATGGCGCGCGGCGGGATGGGCGGTGGACTGGAGAGGGTCTTGGTCAATTTGGCGATCAGCGCCTGTTGGGCGCTGATGCGCTCGGGTTTGGGCGTCTTAGGATCGCGGGAACCTTCGGCGATGGTCTCGGGGTGTTTCTTGAGGAGTTCGGCGACCTTGGTTTCCTCGTCTTTCTTCAGATGCTCCAAGGCGGTCTTGGCTCGGTCGTTTCGTTGTTTCACCTGCGGGCGATTGCGCCAGTAGTTTTCGTAGGCGGCGTCGAGTTCCTCGCCGTTGTCGCCGAGGCCGACGAGGCGTTCCATGACGCGCTGCTGGCCCAGCATGTAGCGGCGTTCCATGACGGAGGTGGAGGTCATGATGCCGGCCATGGCGTAGTAGTCGGCGGTGGGAATGGGCTCGAACTTGTGGTCGTGGCAGCGCGCGCAGCCGACGGTCAGTCCGAGGAAGGTCTGGCCGACGGTGTCGAGTTGCTCATCGGCGACCTCCATGCGCTGGCGCTCGGGCTTGACGCCGAGCAGGACCTTGGGGCCGACCACGAGGAAGCCGGAGGCGATGCGCTGGTGGTCGCGCTGCTCGATGGAATCGTAAGGGAGCAGGTCGCCGGCGAGTTGTTGTTGGGCGAACTGATCGAATGGAAGGTCGGCATTGACGGCGGCGATGACCCAGTTGCGATAGCGCCAGGCCTCGCGGAAGAGGAAGTTTTCGTCGAGGCCGTTGGAATCGGCGTAGCGGGCGAGATCCAGCCAATGGCGTCCCCAGCGTTCGCCGAAGCGGGGGGAGGCGAGAAGTTCGTCGACGACGCGTTCGAAGGCGTCGGGGCGTTGGTCGGCGATGAAGCGCTGGACCTCCTCGGGCGTGGGTGGGAGGCCGATGAGTTGGAACCAGGCGCGGCGGAGCAGAGCTCGGCGATCAGCGTCCGCTGAAGTGGGGAGGCCCGCTTGCTCACGGGAGACGACGGTGAATTCGTCGATTGCGGACCGGGCCCAGGCGTTGTGCGCGGTTGGCGCTGATTCGGAAAGGGGTTGAAAGGCCCAGTGGGCGCGGCCAGCTCCGGGATCCGAAGGGTTCTTGGGCTCGGCGGCCGGCAGAGACCCGGTCGTGATCGTCCAAGCGGAGAACACGACTCCGGCGAGCGTGCGGTAAATGTTGGCGCTGCGAACCATGAGGCTACGGGTGGCAGCGTAGTGGAATTGCGGCTGCGCACAATTCGGAAAATGAGCGGGAGAGCCGCAAACGTAGCGCGGCCGTCCCGGCTGCGGGTTGTGGCGGCGTCCCGCCGCAAGCGTTGGACGACCGGGCTGGGATGCCCGGCGAACCCGCAGGCGGGACGCCTGCGCTACGGCGATTGTGTCGTTTCGCGCGCCAGGTTGTAACCATCCGCTGGATCCGTGCGTTCTTCTTTGACGGCCATTTGGACCTTGACCGTCGGGTTGTCGGCGGTTGAAAAGGATTCATCGGTCGGGAAGTCAGTCACACGATCCAGTCACAGTCACACACTTCACCTCGCATCCACCTCTGAATATGAAACGAAACACACTGTTCGCGGCATCGCTCGGTCTCGCGCTTTGCGCCGGATCCGCGCAGGCCAATCATCATCTCACCAACTCGCTCAAGGACAAGGGAGCGGATCTCAAGTCCGCCGGAGCCTTGGCCTTTGGGCCGGAGGGCATCCTCTTTGTCGGCGACGCCAAGGCGGCTGCTGTCGTCGCCATCGCCACGGGCGACACAAAGGCCGGCGGCAAGGGCGCCTTCAAGGTGTCGGGCATCGACGCCAAGGTCGCCGCGGCCCTGGGCACGAGCGCGGAGAATATTCTCATCAACGATCTCGCGGTGAACCCGATTTCCCGCAACGCCTATTTGTCGGTTTCGCGCGGACGCGGCAACGACGCCAAGGCGGCGATCGTGAAGGTGGACGCCACCGGCAAGCTCAACGTGTTGAAGCTGAAGGGCCTGATGTCGGCTTCGGTCGCGCTGCCGAATGCTCCGGAGGACAAGGAGACGGGGCAGGGGCGTCGTCGCCGCAACAATCGCACCTCCTCGATCACGGACCTGGCCTACGTCGATGGCAAGGTTTTGGTCGCCGGTCTGTCCAACGAGGAATTTGCCTCGAACCTGCGCTCCATTCCGTTTCCGTTCAAGCAGGCGGGCAAGGGGGCGGGGGTGGAGATCTTCCACGGCGCGCACGGCAAGTTTGAGACGCATTCGCCGGTGCGGACTTTTGTCCCGTTCAACATCGGCAATGAGCCGCATCTGTTGGCGGCCTACCAGTGCACGCCGTTGGTGCGCTTCCCGATCAGTGATCTGAAGGCGAACGCCAAGATCCGCGGCACGACCATCGCCGAACTCGGCAACCGCAATCGACCGCTGGACATGATCGTCTACAATGCCGGCGGCAAGGATTACGTCCTGATCGCGAACAGCAGTCGCGGCATCATGAAGCTGTCGGCCGACGCGGTCGAGGCGGGCAAGCAGATCGCCGAGCAACGGGCCGGCGGCCCGGTCGGGACGTCCTACGAGACCATCAAGGCCTGGACCGGCATCGACCAATTGGACAAGTTGGACGGCAAGCATGCCCTTGTTGTGCAGCGTTCCGGCGAGTCGCTCGATCTGGTTTCCAAGGCGCTGCCGTGAATTGGCGCGCCCTTGCGCTGGGTTCGTTGGCGATCGTTGCGGCAGGTTGCTGTTGCGACGATTTTGCCGGTTCCCGAGATTCCACCGCCGCCCCGGGAGATGATTCCGGGGCGGCGGCTTCATTTCGCCTCGGCCCGATTGGGTTCCAGGGGGGGAGATTCGTTGTGTTTTCAAAGTGGCCGGACGAGACGCAATCGCGGGAAGCTGCGGAAAAGGATCTGGCTGAGCGCTTCAAGGTGTACGTGGCCGACAAGGAGACGGTCGAGCGGTTGAATGTTTCCGGAGAGTTTGCTCCGGGCGACCAGCCGCCTTTGTCCGGAGATTATACCCATGAAAGGTCCGGCGCGTTGGCTCCGAAGGGTTTCGTCAGCGCAATCTTCGTGCCCGATTTCCCTCTGGAACCCGGCTTGAGCTACATCGGGGTCTTGAGGGATGCGAAGTCCGGGAAGCAGCTTGCGCAGGCGTTCACGGTCGAGCAGGCGAGCGCAGCGCCTTCCTCCATGGTGCGCGATGTCTATCCCAGTTCCGACGTCCTCCCCGAGAATCTGCTCAAGTTTTACATCCACTTTTCCGAACCGATGCGGCGAGGCGAGGTTTACCAATACATTGATCTGGTGGATGGAAAGGGTCGCGCGGTGGACATCCCGTTTCTGGAGGTCGCCGAAGAACTATGGAATCCGGATGGGACGCGTTTGACGTTGTTCATCGATCCGGGGCGGGTGAAGCGCGAGGTGAAGCCGCTGGAGGATGTCGGACCGGCGATGGTCGAGGGCGGCCGTTATTCGCTGGTGATCAGTTCGGATTGGCCGGATCAGAACGGCGCGCCGATGAAGCGGGAGTTTCGGAAGGAGTTTCAAGTCGGACCGCCGGACCGCGCGCAGCCGGATATCAAGCAGTGGCAGTTGACGCTGCCGAAGGCTGGGACGCGCGATTCCTTGGTCGTGGATTTTGGCGAATCGATGGAGCGGGCCTTGTTGGATCGGCTGTTGTGGGTTGAGAATCCGGATGGCGCGGAATTGAAGGGGCGGATCGAGGTGTCGAATCACGAGGCGCGGTGGGAGTTTGCGCCGGATACGCCGTGGCGCGAGGGGAGGCATCGATTGGTGGCGGACGAATGGCTGGAGGACCTGGCCGGAAACCGGATCGGACGGCCGTTCGAGGTGGACATCTTTGACAAGGTCACGAAGCGGATCGAGGTGAAATCGGTGACGAGGACGTTCGACGTGGCGAACTGAGCTTGCTCAAGGAGCGGCGACATTCCTTTTGCCCGGGGCCGGCTTCGGGCCAGAGAAGCGATGGGAAAGCGTATGCCTCGGAGCCAATTGAGCTATGTGGCGGCCCAAGGTGAAGTTTGTGGCCGTTGGCCGCACGGCGACAGGAAGGAATGTCGCCGCTCCTTGACCATCGTCGCGGTCATTTCGTCGGGCGATCCGAAAGCTTAAGGTTGTCCGATCAGTTGGACGGATATTTCGTCGGCCGATAGCGTCAACGCCATCAGGCACCAAGCGGTGGTGGATATGTGCTGGGCGTAGCTTTGTTCGCCGGCGGGACGAGTGGTTTCCGGCCATCCGCCTTCCTCGAATTGGGATGAGAGCAGGTAGGCGCGGCCGGCTGCGATGGCTCTGCGGACCTCCGGTAGGGAAGCGCTGGGAGGCGAGGTCAACGCGATGAGAGCAGCAGCAGTGTCGAAGGGTTCCGGGGGTGAATTTGGGAAGGGGCCCCATCCGCCGTTGGCATTGGATTGGGCGCGAAGCAGGAACCGGGCGGCTGTTTCGCGTGATTGCGCGTATGCGTCGTTCAGATGAAACGCTTCCGGAGAGTTCAAACCCAGCAACACTCCCGCCGCCGATGTCGTGTTGTGGATCGGGAACTCGCCGAGCCATTGGCGGGCGGCGGCGATCTGTCGGGAGTAAAGCGCCTTGTCGGCCAAACTGAGTATTTCAACCACCCGCGCCGTTGCGAGCGCATTGCCATAGGTGACGGGCGACCCCGGCGAATTGTCGGCCTCGATTTTCCATGAGCCGTCCGTCTCCTGATCCAACGCAATCTGGCGAGCCGCTTCGATCAGCGGTTCCTTGTTCGTGATCAGATGGAGTTCGGTTGCGGCAAGCAGGGCTGCTCCGAATTGAATGCGTGCGAGTTTGAAGTCGCTGAATTCAGGATCGCCCTTGTTCTCATGCCAGTTCTGCGGCTTGGAAAGCCATTCGATTGAGCCCGCGAGGGCAGCCCTGTCGCGCTCTTCATGCGGATAGGCGCCGACGATGAGCGCCGCGGCCCCGTCGCCGTTATTGTGACAGGAGAAGCAATTGTGTTCGGGGTTCCAGGCGGCGACCTCGCGGGAGAGGTAATGGATGGCGCGTTGTCCGGCCTCCATGGAATCGACTTCACTGCTTGAGGGAGCGACACATCCGGAGAGGGCGATGGCGGCGGCCAGCGAGAGGCTCAAGGCCATGGGCGTTCGCAGGTTGCTGCGGGTCACAGACCCGCGTTCCGGTTGGGGTCTGTTTCGCTTCATGGCGCCGTTTGGATCGTTTTGATGGCATCTCCGGCCAATACGCCGATGGCTTCCTGCCCGTCCTTCCAGGCGACGGATCTCCAATTGAAACGTCGCTGGTCGGATCGGAGTTTCTCAATCTGCGGGATCAACGGCGTTGCGGCCTTGCCGAGGATCGCGGCGCCGCGGATGGCTCCGGCGACGGCGTTGGGGTCGGCGTCGCCGAGGAGTTCGGTGAGCACGGGGAGCGCTTTGTCAGGCGTCCGCTGCCCGAGGTTGGCCAAGGCCATTGCGGCATAGCCGCGGTGCGTCGTGTTGGATTTGTCGGAGAGATGCTTGAGCAGGGCGGGGACGCCATCCGAACCGGCGCGGTCGTCGAGCGCGCAGAAGGCGATCATGGCGTCGCGCACGACCTCCGGCGATGCATGGTGCAAGATGGAGGGGCTGGCCAAGGTGCGGACGACTTGAATCTGAACGGTTCGGTTGTCCTTGTCGACGACAGCCAGGGTCTGGGCGGCGCGCGTTCGCATGATCGGCGATTCGTGGCGGAGCGCCTTTGAGAGCGCGTTGACGCAGGCGCGTTTGTGATCCTCCGCCAACTTCCTGAAGGCGCTGCGGGCGGAATACCAGTTTCCATGTTTCGCGGACTCGAGGTGGTTGAGCAGGATCGGGATCACATCCTCCGCTCCGGCAGTACAATGCCCAAGCGCGCGCAAGGCCTCGAAACGAACCCCGCCGGAGTTGTGTTTCAGGAGTTCTTGGAGTTCCCCGAAACGGGGGCGTCCGCCGCTCATTCGGAGGTGGAATTGGATGGCGTTCCACGCGGCGGAGCTGACCTCGCCAGCCGGATCTTCCACGAGGTCCGCCACCAAGGGGAGCATACCCTCGGTTTCGACCGGCAGGTTGGCGATGGCGCGCGCGGCCCAGATCCGGACAAGGTCGGCATCGTCGGAGGCGGCGTCCACGATTCTCTGTTTGGCGCCGTCGATCAGGATCCCTGCGCCGTTCAGCGCGCCCAGCGCAAAGATGGCGGCGGCGCGGACGTGTTCGGTTTCGTTGGTGGTCAGGGCCAGCAAGCTTGGGCCAAGTTTCCGCCCTTGAGCGGGGGAGCCGAGGTCCTTGGTTCGGAACGGAAGCCTGGGTTGATTGAAGTCGAGTTCTTGCGGGAAGGCGCCAAGCACGCGGAAGGTTTGGATGACAGTGAGCGCGAGACGCTGGTGGCGCGCCCCGGTGGAGACGCTTAGTTCTTCGAGCATCAGGGGAAGGGAGGTGGACGCCGATTCCGCGCAGAAGATGGACAGGTAGTCTCGGGGCGCGTAGCTGTTCAGCCAGATGGTCAGATCGGACCAACCCGGGCGTTGTATGCCGCGAGGGGATGCGCCGACGGCCGAATTGAGGGCGACGAAGCTGTGTATGTTTGTAAGGCCGGCGTCCGAGGCCAGCCTATCGATGACGATTGGGGCCAGCGCCTCGGTCTGATCGTGCAGGGTCGAGCAGGCGAGCGCGGCGAGGAGGCGTCGGTCTTCGGCCGGGAGGGAGAACAACTGGAAACGCGCGGGGAGTTTCGTGGTTGCCTTGCGGAGGCCGGCGGTCAGGGCGTTGTCCTTGGCGTGCAGCATGCGCCTGAGTCCGGGCAGCGCGTCGGCGCCCATTTCGGCAAGATTGGATTCGGCGTCGGCCGTGTTGGCGGGCAACTCGCGGATCCATTCCTCGGCGGACTTGCCATTGTGTTTTGATTGGAGGAGGTCCATGACCAGCAGCGCCAAAACGAAAAGGAAGGGCGCGGCGATCAAGGCGCGAACCAGAAAGGTGCGGATCGTGTCCTTGTGGCGGAGCCAGGTCAGTGTGCTGTGGTGATACGCCATGGGGTGAAAGGCTTGAAGCCGAAGCAGGTTGCACGGGAACCTAGCGTGGTATGTCCTCGATGTCAGCGCGAAGTTCGAGGGTGGGCGGGGACGATGTGCTCGACCATCTGCTCCCTCGCTTTCCTACGCGCCTTCACATCGAAGACTCGGCCCAACGGGAGCTTCGTCCCGCCGCCGCTACTTCAGCAGTTCGAGCGCGTGTTTCCTGGCCGCTTCGCCGGAACCGCCAAGCATTCGGGCCAACTCATCGATTCGCAACGCGCCATCGATGGGTCGGATATCGGAGTAGGTGCGACCTTCCTCGACGCGTTTACTGACGACGAAGTGGGTGTCCGCGGCGGCGGCGACGGGCGCGAGGTGGGTGATGCAGAGGGTTTGGCGGTTTTCTCCGATCTGCCGCATCTTGCCGCCGACGACGGCGGCGGTCGCGCCGCCGACATTGGCGTCGACCTCGTCGAAGATGAGGATGGGCACCTGGTCCTCCGCGGCCAGCACGGTCTTCAGGGCGAGCATCACGCGCGCCATCTCGCCGGAGGAGGCGATGGCGCGGAGTGGGCGGGGTGGTTCGCCGGGGTTCGGCGCGAACTGGAATTCGATCGCGTCGTCCCCGGTTGGAAGCCAGCGCTCGCCATCCTTCCGGGTGGCGGTCTTCAGATCGATGGCGAAGTGGCTTTGGGAAAAGCCGAGGTCGTTCAGTTCCTGAATGACCGCCTTCTCCAATCGCGGGATCACCTTGCCGCGAGCCTTGGAAAGCTTGCCGGCGATGCCGGCCAATTGTTGGTCGATCTCCTCGAGGGCGGCGTTGAGGCGGTCGATCTCCTCGTCGCGTTGCTCCAGTCCGTCCAGCTTGGCGCGGGCTTCGTCACCGAAGGCAATCACATCGGCCAAGGTGACGCCATACTTGCGCTTGAGAGAGTGCAGGAGATCGACGCGCTGTTCCAGTTCGGCGAGTTGAGAGGGATTGAGTTCCACCCTGTCGGCATACGAGGACAGCTCGCCTTGCAGGTCGCGCAGGATCTCGACGGCTTGCTGATGGGAGTCGAGCAGATCCGCGGCATTGGCGTCGATGTCGCGCAACTCGCGCAGGGCGCGTCCGACCGCGCCGGCCTGGGTCAGCAAGGATGCGTCATCCTCATCGAGCGCGTGCAGCGCGCCCTGGCAAAGCTCCTGGATGCGGGCGGCGTTGGACGCGCGTTGGTAGGCGATTTCGAGTTCCTCCTCCTCGTCTTCGCTGAGTTGCGCGCCCTCGATCTCGGAACATTGAAAACGCAGCAGGTCGAGTTGTTGGGCGTAGGTCTGCTCGTCGACGATCAATGCGGCCTTTTCCTCCTCGAGTCGGCGGCGTTGGCCGACGAGGTTGGCGAATTCGATGCGGAGGGAATCGAGATTTCCGTAGGCGTCGAGGATCAGCAGTTGGCGGGAGGTGTTGAGCAGGGATTGATGGTCGTGCGGGCCGTGCATGTCGACCAGCCAATCCCCCAGGGCGGCGAGCACGCTGAGCGTGGTCGGGGAGCCGTTGATGAACTGGCGGTTGGAGCCGGCGGCGGTGAAAACCCGTTTCAGCAGCAGCAGGCGGTCTTCGCAGGGCTCCAGGCCGTTGTCCTCGAGGAAGGCGTCGATGGGCGAGGCGACAGTGGACAGATCGATGGCGGCCTCGACGGAGCAGGACTCGGCCCCGCTGCGGATCTGGCCGCGGTCGGCCCGTTCGCCGAGCACGAGGTTGAGGGCGCCAATGATGATGGACTTGCCGGCTCCCGTTTCGCCGGTGACGGCGTTGAATCCGGGGCGCAATTCCAGTGTCAGGTCGGAGACCAGGGCCAGGTTCTTGATGCGCAGGGCGGTCAGCATGACGTTCCCGTTACGGTCGTGGATTTTTAGTTCAGCGGGGAACTGGTTGCGGCGGGGGCGGAGGTTGCGCCCTCGAGGGAGACGAACGTTAAACTCTCAACGCCAAACGTTAAACCTTAAACGCAGCGCGCAATTCGAAGCGCATGGAACTGAATTCCCTTGCCAGGTCAGCGCGGTCGAAGCGATACCGGTCCTGCTTATGGCGTTTGATGTAACCATCCTGGGTTCGGGGACATCGGTTGGTGTTCCGATCATTGGCCGGGAATATCCGGAATCCTTCCTGGCGAATCCGAAGAATCACCGGATGCGCTCGTCGGTTTACGTGGCCACCGATGAGGTCAGGTTCGTGATCGACACCACTCCCGAGTTCAGGCTGCAGTGCCTGAGGGAGAAGATTGATTGGCTGGACGCGGTCCTGATCACGCACGCGCATGCGGATCATGTGATGGGGTTGGATGATTGCCGGAGGTTTTGTGTCTTGTTGGAGGGAAGGATTCCGATCTATGCGTCGGAGACGACCATGGAATCGTTGAAACGGGTCTACAACTACGCCTTTCATGACGGGCCGCACCCGACCGGGTATTTTGCCCCGGACCCGCGAGTCATCGATGGACCCTTTTTGTTGGGGGATCTGAAGGTGACGCCCTTGGTCCTGCCGCACGGTCGGTTCGACACCACGGGATTCCTGTTCGAACAGGACGGGGTGAAACGCTTTGCGTACTTGAACGATTGCAACGAGGTCCCCGCGGAGGTTGTGGACGCTGTCCACGGCGTTGAGGTTGTGGCTTTGGATGCATTGCGGCCGGAGCCGCATCCGACGCATATGTCGCTGGATGAGGCGTTGACCGCCGCGCGCCGTATCAACGCCGGACGGACGCTGTTGACGCACTTGACGGATCACTATGACCACGATGTGGACCAGGCGGAGATGCCGCCCGGGGTGGAACTGGCGTATGACGGGTTGAGGTTTTCGCTGGGCGCGTGATTGAGGCGGGAAAGTGAAGGCTGCCGGGCGAGGCGGCGTCTGAGTCAGTGAAGGGATCGAAGCACGTGAGAGTGAAACGAGATTCAGGGGACGGGGAACGTTCGGGGTTGCGCGGCGGACCGCGTCTTCGTGGGGCTCTATTGCGTATCCTGGTCGTTCTGGTCTGGTTGCCGTTCGTGTCCGTAGAAGCGCAGTTTCGGGACGAGTCGGACTCTGTGCTGGTTGTCTACAACGAGCGGATGCCGGAGTCCAGGGAGGTGGCGGAACATTACGCGGCGAAACGAGGTGTCCCGAAGGGGAACTTGTTGGGGTTGCGGATGGCGCGCTTGGAGACGGTTTCCCGCCGGGAATTTCAAGACCAGTTGGAGGGGCCGCTGCTGGATCATTTGACCGGGACTGGCGCATTCCGTTTCGAGAAGCTGGATCCGTCCCATGGATTGGCCAAGGGGCGGGAGGGACTGGAGCGACTGGTCGACGCGAAGATTCGCTACGTTGTCCTGTGCCTCGGAACGCCGTTGAGAATCCGGAAGGACGCCTCTCTCAAGGAGGAGAGGGCGTTGGGATTGGATCCGTTGTTCCAGCGGAATGAAGCGGCGATTGACAGCGAATTGGCGGCGTTGCCGCTGAAGCGAACGCAGCCCATGCTGGCTGGATTGGCTCGAAATCCGGGCTTTCTGGCGACCAACTCCTTTCGCGTCCATCCAACCAATGGCGTGCTGATGGTCACGCGGCTTGACGGTCCGTCGAAGGCGGTCGCGATGGGGTTGGTCGACAAGGCCATGGAGGCGGAGGAGACGGGTTTATGGGGGCGGGCTTACTTCGACGCCCGCGGTATCACGGAGGGCGGCTACAAGTCCAGCGACGAGATGATCCTCAAATCGGCAAATGGCAGTCGGGTCGC
>CAZFLK010000044.1:0-36891 GCA_964519245.1 uncultured Verrucomicrobiota bacterium | reverse complement strand
TCGGGTGAATTCCTGCCCTGGGAATTCCCCTTGTCGTTCTGGCTGGAGCAACACGGTTACGACGTTTCTTACATCTCGAACATCGACACGCATGCGGATCCCGCGGGCTTGCTGCGCACGAAGGGTTTCATCTCGGTGGGGCACGATGAGTACTGGACGGAGGACATGTACGACAACGTGATGAAAGCGCGCGACGAAGGCGTGAACCTCGCGTTCCTGAGCGCCAACGCCGTCTTGTGCGTCGTGCCGCTCACCCCCTCCAGCAGCGGCCAGCCCTTCCGCACCACGCGCCGGGAAGGTTGGTTCTTTCCGGACTCCCCCCAGGTCAGGCGCCGCTTGGGCCGGGAATCGCCTTACGAGAAAGGGTTCAAGCCTGTCTTGGGACGGGATGGCGCTCAATTGATGGGAGCGCGAACGCCCGCTGTTTTCAACGGCGCTGGCGATTGGACCTGCACCAAGCCGGAGCACTGGCTCTTCGAGGGGACGGGAATGAAGGCAGGGGATTCGATCAAGGGCCTCGTTGGCTGGGAAATGCACGCCGATCCCGCCATGGACCTCCCCGGTATGCAAGTCGTTGCGGCAGGCAAAACCTCGATCAACGGGAAGAGACCAGGCCGCTACACCGCCACGATCTACGATGGACCCAAGGGCAACATCGTGTTCAACGCCGCCACCATCTGGTGGGCCAACGGCCTGTCCAGCCCTCCCGGACACAAGAACCCCTCACGACACGGCGTCACCCAACAAGGCCCGGACAAGCGCGTGCAACAGATCACGCACAATCTGTTTGAACGGATGATCGGTTAGAACCCGATTCTTAATCTTACTCTTAATCCTAATCCCTTCGACCTATGCCCCCATTCGATCACAAGCGAACAACAGTTAATCCAGACGAGCAGCGAGCCTTTGAAGGAACCGTTTCAAGCAATCAGCGGTTCTTTCGCTTGATGCTACTATATTGCTTACCCGTGCTCGCCGAAACGGTGTTGTTGCCACCCATGAATGCCGGAGGATCGGAAAGGCCTTCGCACGTTGCAGATTCGGCGAGAAATTCCGTTCGAGGATTTGGCTATCCGAAACTCAGCGACATTTCATTCTCGAGCCGCCGATTCCGACCGGAAAATGAACGGGACCCTCATGATACTTTCGCCGCTCTGCCACAGTTCTTCCCGACTCGTCTTGATTGGGTCTATGACTACGGCAATCAAGAAAACATCATCGGTCGGGCAAAGGCGCTTGGTCTAAATTTCACGGGCACAATCAACTCCATATTGCCGGACGAACTTGGAGGATTTGTAAGGACGCTTGGTCGAGATCGGAGTGTAGATGGAAGATTGTCGGTCCTCGGGCACCTTCCAACAAAACCTGCGATCGGTGATGTCTGGAGTGACGATTTCCTCAGAATTGCAACCGAACATGTGCGGGAGATGGTAAGGCGGGGGGCAGACGGCATCCAAGTCGACGACCCTGGGATGAATTATGCCGAAGCTGTTTATCGCGACGGTGGCTACGGTGACGCTTCGAATTCGAAGTTTCCAGCCTGGTTGATGAGATTCTCCACCGAGAAAGAGCGGAGTAATTGGAGACTCGACTTAAGGCTCCCGCAATTTTCCTATCGAGAATGGGTTGTTGCAAACGGAGGCGAAGATTCAATCTCTCCAGCTCTGAAAGAGCTTCACGAAAAGTTCTTGCTCGAAGGATTGCTTAGGTTCTACGAGAGGGTTCGAAACGCTGCTGCTGAAGCAAATGGAGGAGAGCCGGTTCCCTTCTCTTGCAATACCAGCTCCAACGTCGCTTGGCGGGACTACAGCAGATGGGCTGATTTCGGAATGGCGGAAACTCGTATGGATAACATCAGTCCGATCAAGATCTGGAGATGGCTGTGCGCGCCCGACCCGGATATCGGAAAGGGCCAACTTCTCAGCCCTCCCAGATATGATGCATTGAAGCCGCCGGACATGATCGTTCCCGTTACCCGAAGTTGCATTGCCACCACTTATGCAATGGGAGGTCTCATGATGGTTCCATGGGATGTCTGGCAGAAGAATGACGGCGGACCTCGCTACTTCGGAACGGCAGCGGAGTACGCCGACATCTACGGGTTCGTGAGGGCGATCCCCGAACTGTTTGACCACTATGAGCCAGTATTCTGTCGCGGCGGAGGCATCCCAACCTCAACTTACGGATTCAAGAGAAGCCCCATTGTGCTCCAAGGTGATCACGCTGGGGTTGTAGCGGCGGTGCGATGTATTCCTGAGTCAGAATCGGCGCCCGTCGTCATTCACGTGGTCGACTGGAACGAGAGTGAACCGTTCAATCTCATTGTCGATCAAACTCAGTTCTTCTATGGAAGCCCGACCGTTTGGGAGATGCTCACTCCGACTGAATACGATCGCAGACTCCACGAATCTGCCAATGCAGCGTTGGAGCTCGGCCAATTGGTCAAAATTCAGCAACTGACCCCAGAAACGCATCCAGACGGAAAGTTTCGGTTTCGAATTCCAGCATTAAACCCTTGGGGGATCATCAGAGTTTCCCGCAAGTAGTCCGGGCACAAAGACCAAAGCCATCTCGAGAGAACAAATGAAACGAAATAACCTGATCCTCATCACCGCCCTCATGCTGGCGGGCGTAACTTATCTGACGCATGCCGCAAGCAATCCGTTGGAGAAACAAATCCTCAAGCTGCAACCGCAGGTCGACAAGGACGGCGACGGCAAGTTGTCCAAGGCCGAGGAAGCGGCCCTGCACAAGATGATCCTGAAACGCTTTCCCCAAGCCGACAAAGATGGCGACGGCGTTCTTTCCATCAAGGAACAGCAGGCGGTGATGCGACAAGCGGCTACCCGGGCCAAGCGGCAAGGCAGACAGAAGTCAGGCGCGGGAACGAACCAAGCGAAGGGGCAGAAGCCACCAACCCATGCCAATGTGAAATACGGTGAGCACGAGCGGAACGTCTTCGACATCTGGCTTGCCGACAGCGCCAAGCCCATGCCCTTGGCGATCTATATTCATGGCGGTGGATTCCGTGCGGGGAGCAAGGAGAAGCTCAAGCCAAACGAACGCGATGAACTCCTTAAAGCCGGCATTTCCGTGGCCGCGATCAACTACCGGTACATGTCCCCCGCCACGCCAATGCCCACCCCGCATAACGACGCACGGCGGGCCTTGCAACTCATGCGTTCCAAGGCGAAGCAATGGAACATCGACAAGGAACGTGTCGCCGCCTTCGGCGGATCTGCCGGCGCGCAGATCTGCATGTGGCTGGCGTTCTCCGACGACATGGCCAAACCCGAGAGCAAGGATCCCATCGAACGTGAATCCACCCGTCTGACCTGCGTGGCGACCGCTGGCGGTCAAACCTCCAACAGCGCTGAATTCTGGCGGAAGACCATCGGCCCCCTGCTGGGAGACAAACAGAAAATCGAATCGCTCTCCCGGCCCTTCGGTGGAGAGAGTGATCCGGAAAAAGTCCGCATCGCCATGTGGGGCGCCAAAACCTTGGAGGAAGCCAACGCAACCGCCGCTCGCCACGCCGCCCTGTCCATCGTTTCTCCGGACGATCCCCCGATCTTCATGAGCTACGGCATGTCGCCCACCGCGAAACTCCCGACCGACCCAGGGCGAGTCCGCGGCTGGCTCATCCACCACGTCAACCTCGGTATCGCCCTCAAGGAAAAGTCCGATGCGATCAAGCACGAGGCCCATCTGAAATACCCCGGCGCTGAAGTCGAATACGAATCCCTGGTCGAGTTCTTCGTGGACAAGCTCCTGAACCACGAATGAACACCAATGAACACGAATTGGAACATCCTTGCGCCGCAGACCTTTGGCCAGCCCGGTTGTCCGCACGCCGTCTGAAAACGCCAACGGCGTTGCACCCCAAAGCCCAGGGTTGGGCGTGCCGCGCCGTAGCGCAGCGAAGGCGGGAGGAACGACCTACCCTGGGTATCGATCATACCATTCGACCAACCCTGAAAGGGTTGCACCAGAAAACGCGGTTTGGGTCCACCCCCTTCAGGGTTGTGTGGATTTCCCGACCTGTTCCCAGGGTAGTCGCTAACGCGCCAACCCTGGGCTATGGGGTTGAATCCCTTTGGGATTCTTCGGACCGATGAACATCAAGAACACGATGAAATCCACATTAATGGAGCCCAACGGGCTCAACGCATACTAGCCCAGGGCAACGCCCTGGGTGGCCAAAAACACATAATGGCAGGCCGAAGGTCTGCTTCATAAGAATCAATGAACACGATCGGAATGTCCTTATGCCGCAGGCCTTCAGCCCGCCCTGTTGTGCCACACCGTTCCCAGGGCGTTGCCGGCGTTGCCCTGGGCTAGCATGAAATCAGCCCGTTGGGCTTAGTCCGGATAGATTAAGATTATGAGTAAGATGAAGATTAAGAAAAAAACCACGGCGAACGCCACGATACTATTTCTGACGGTTTGTCTGTCGTGCCTGACCGGCTGCGTACAAGCGAATGACGGAACGGAAAACGACAAACGAAAGCAGGTCACAAATCTGGGGCCCGGTTCCGCACATCCCGTCACGACCGGTGAGGTTCGGGTGGAACTTGAGAAGTTCTTCCTCGAGGGCGATCCGCATGCGTGCGGGATCATCTGGGACGTCACGGTTGATGAGGAGAAGGGCGAGCTCTTTGTGCTCTGCGAACCCAAGCGGGTCGGCGGCGTGGGGGAAGTGCGCGTCTTTGACCGGAGCGGAGCGTATTTGCGGACCATCATGCCGCTGAATCCCACCCTGCCTTATGCCAACGTGCGGGACATAACCCAGAAGATCATGAGGGAGGACGGAACGGAATTGATCGTTCCCAAATTTGACCTGAGCTGGGGCGAACCCTCGTTCTACGGCACCTTCTGGGATTCGCATAAGAAGATCGCGCTGGCACCCGATGGCGACCTGGTTATTTCGGATCTTTACCGGGGCAAGCTTATGAGAATGGGAACTGATGGCAGCCTGCCCAAGGAGGGCTGGAACTCCGGTTTTGCGGTTCACGTGCAGGGAAATCGGGGCAGCGCCATCAAGAATTACCTACCCTTCGGCTCGCTGCGTTATCCCTATTTTCACTTTGGCCCTGACGGTTCGATGTATGTCTCCGGAGGGCAAAGTTCTTTCGAGGCGAAGTACCACCACTACAACCTGGAAGGCGGGGTAAACAAAGCCCGCTACCATTTCCCGATCAAGGGAGAACGGAGCAGCTACGTGTGGAAACTCGGGCTGAAGCCCGGTCCGAAAGCCGTAAAGCAGGGCGTGGTCGGCGGATTCAAGGAGGCCAGCGGGATCGTCGTGGACGGGGATCACATCGTGGTTGCGGATGCGGGGAACAACCGCCTGCAAGTTTGCACGATCGACGGCAAACGCGTTGCCTCCATCACGCATTACCTGGACCAGGGAAAGAAGCAGCGGATCCTGGATCCGACCGCGCTGGCCATGGATCGCGACAAGTGTCTCTACGTGCTCATCGGTTCCCAGGAGAGGCCCAAGGACCTGAAGACCGAAGGCAGCATCCGATTCGTTCAGAATGCCTTGCACAAGTCGGCCTTTGAAGAGCCTCCGCCTCCGCGCAAGGTGATCAAGTTGCAAAGCTGGAAGACTCCGGAGTTGCTGGCCAAATCCGCCCCCGTGCACAGGAACGTCATGCAGATAGCGGTCGATGCCGGGGTGTCGCCCCCGTTGGTCTGGGTGGCCAACGGCGGCGGGCCGGGAAGCCTGCAGCAACTGTCCGGCGAAGACCTTTCGCTGCAGGCGAAATGGGAGGATGACGGAACCACCCTGTCCAATCCGCGACAGGATAGCGGCATGCCCATCCTCAACATCGATACGGAAACGGGTCACGTGTATGTGGAAGACGACGCCCGATACCGCCACAAGAAGTTCGGCAAGGTGTATCGCCTGGACCAAGAGGGAAACACGCTGAAGACCTGGGACTCCTACTTCATCGACATCGAAGAGAGTGGCCTCATCTCGCCATGGGGCGCGGTCAATCTCGAGCGAGGTTTCCCGCATCCGGAGGAACCCCTGTTCCTCGATTCCGTGCTCGGCAAGGATGGCCGGGTTTACCGATGGAAACTCGGGGAGAAAGGCATCAGCATTCTGCGATTTGACCGCGCCGGCAAACCGATTCCCTTCGCGTCCACAGGCAAGCATGAACTGCTGGTAGATGCGGTTCCCGTCAAAGGCAGGTTTTACCAGAAAGCGCATCTCAGGAAGCAGTTGACGTGCTGGTGGGATGTCTACTCCGGAATGGACGTGGATCGTGAAGGCAACATCTACTACATGAACAAGTTGGACCGCTACAAGGAGTCGGGGATGATGTTGCCGAACTATGCCCTGCACCGGCAACTCGACGTCTATGACGCCACCGGCAAATTGAAGCACAAGGCGCTGCTGGAGCTGACCAGCGTGAAGGGCATTCAGGTCGATAAGGAGGGTTTCCTGTACATCGTCCACATGCCCGCCGACGGCAGAGGCTTCGAAGAACGTGTCGACCGGGCCAAGGCCAGAGCGCCCAAGCGATTCCCGATGCGGTCATTTGCCCTGTCGAAGTTTGCGCCCACGGGCGGCGAACCGCTTTGGTCGCAGCCCTGGGATGGCGATCATGGAATGGGATTCATCCCGCCGAATCCCCACTGCATCTGCAGCACGCACCGGGTCAACCAGGCGCTGGATGACAAGGGCTACATCTACATCGCGACCAAACACAGCGTTCAGGTGGTGGATACGGCGACGGGCAAGCTCGTCGGCGACTTCGGCAGTTACGGCAACGCAGACTGCAAAGGAAAGGGCAGCGCGTATCCGCATCCCGAACTGCCCTTCGGAAGCATATCCGGTCTGGCAGTCTGGAAGGACAAGCTGTTCGTCATGGATGTCCTCAACCGCCGCCTCGTCAAATGCAACATCACCTACGACCCGGCCTTGAAGAAGTGAGAATCGTTTCGTTCTTAATCTTACTCTTCATCTTAATCTTAATCCTCCGTCTCATGCCCCAATCCGATCACGAGAACCAGAAACTCAAATCCGAGCCCAACGGTTTTGCGGGATAGCCATTCTTAATCTTACTCTTCATCTTAATCTTAATCCTCCACTACGACTCATGCCTCAATTCGATCACGAGAAACTGAAAGTATACCAAGAGTCCATCCGTTTTGTCGCTTGGGCCGACGATCTATTGGAATCCGTCCCAAAGTCCGTCGCCGCGCACAATCAGTTGGATCGCGCTTCCACATCAGTTCCCCTAAACCTCGCGGAAGGCAACGGAAAGCATACCCCGGCAGACCGCTGCAAATTCTTCGACAACGCAAGAGGATCGGCCCTGGAGTGTGCCGCGTGTCTGGATGTTTTAGTCGCCAAGAAGAAGATCGAAGAAGGCAAGGCCGAAGAGGGAAAAGGCCCGCTGTTGGAAATCGTTTCGATGTTGGTTGGATTGATTCGGGCAAATTCGCCGGATCGGGAAGTTTAAGAAGATAGATCAAGATTAAGAGTAAGATGAAGATTAAGAAGAATACCACAGTCCTCACTCTGTCTCTGCTTTTTCTCTGCGCAATAGCCACGGACAGTCCCGCAAAGCCCAACGTCCTCTTCATCGCCATCGATGATCTGAATGACTGGACGGACACGCTCAAGGGCAACCCCCAGGCCAAGACGCCACACATGGATCAGCTGGCGAAAAAGGGCATGTTGTTCGCGAATGCTCATTGCGCGGCGCCCGCCTGCGGCCCTTCACGGTCTGCCATCATGAGCGGGATCAGGCCGTCAACCTCCGGGAATTACATCAACAAGAATTCGTTTACGAGAAATCCCATCCTCAACAACTCGGTTCGGTTGCCCGAGTTCTTCCAAAAGAATGGCTACTACGTTGCCGGCGTTGGAAAACTGTTTCACGGCGGTCATTTCCAGAGAGAAGTCAAAGGGCGGGGTTTCGATGAGTATTACCCGAGCAAGACGCAGGACCTTCCCTCTTTCGCGGGACTCAAGTTCAACTCCAAGCCGCCCCTGGGCGGATGGACGAGGAAGGTGGATTGGGGCCCCTTGCGCCCGGACGTGACGGTGGACGACCACCCGGATGGCATCACCGCGAATTGGGCGACGAAGAAGCTGCGCGACGAAGAACTGCAGGAGCCCTTCTTTCTGGGAGCCGGCATCTTCATGCCTCACCTTCCCAACTACGCGCCTCAGGAGTATTTCGATCGATTCCCGCTGGAGGACATCAAGCTTCCGGAAGGTTTCCGGGAAGATGACCTGGATGACGTGCCGGCGGCTCATGCCAGGATGGCCCACAATCCCTGGTTGAAGAAAATCAGGGAAATGAATCAATGGAAGCCCGCAATCCGGGCCTACCTGGCGTGCACCTCCATGGTGGACGACCTCATTGGCCGGATCGTCGGCGCCCTTGAGAAATCCAAGTATGCCGACAACACCATCATCGTGCTGTGGAGCGACCACGGATTCCACCTCGGCGAAAAAGGGCGTTGGGGAAAGTACTCCCTCTGGGAGCGGGCCACGCGGGTCAACCTGATTTGGGTCGCGCCAGGCGTCACCAAGCCGGGAACCGTTACCGACAAGCCGGCGAACCTGCTGGACATCTATCCGACCCTGGCCTCCTTGACAGGACTCAAGCCCCCGCAAGGACAGCTGGAAGGCAACGATCTCTCGGTGTTGATGAAGAACCCGAACGCCGCTTGGGATGAGACGACGGTCACCACTTTCGGGTACAAGAACTACGGCGTTCGATCCAAACGCTACCGCTACATCACCTACGCGGACGGAACCGAAGAACTGTACGATCATACGAAGGACAAGTGGGAATGGACGAACCTCGCGGGTAACTCGGAATACGCAGCGATCAAAAAGAAGCTGCGCAAAGCGATTCCCTCCCACCATCAGCCGATGGGGGCGATAGAAGCCTTTTTCGAGTCCGGGAAAAGAAGGTAATTGGGGATATCATGAAAGACTCCGGATCATCCAGAGGCGGCAAATCTGTCCGATCGTTTTGTCGGTGAAAGAATCTTAATCTTACTCTTCATCTTAATCTTAATTCTTCCGACTCATGCCGCAGTTCGATCACGAGAAATTGAAGGTTTACCAAGAATCCATCCGCTTTGTCGCATGGGCTGACGATCTCTTGGATTCTGTCCCAAAATCCATTGCAGCCCACAATCAGTTGGATCGGGCCTCTACATCCGTCCCGTTGAACATCGCAGAGGGTAATGGGAAGCATACTCCGGCGGATCGTTGCAAGTTCTTCGACATCGCGAGAGGTTCGGCCTTGGAATGCGCCGCGTGTCTGGACGTGTTGGTCGCCAAGAAGAAGATGGATGAAGCCAAGGCTGAAGAGGGCAAGACTTCGCTGGTGGAAATCGTTTCAATGCTCGTTGGATTGATTCGTGCGAACTCGGCGGATCGAGACGTTTGACGACAGATTTGGATCAAGATTAAGAGAAAGATTAAGATTACGAAAAAGGCAATCGATATGACAATCCTGACACCCATGAACAAACACCACCCAGTCCTCCTCCTTGCGATCCTCGCCCTGGCGACGACCGCGCCGTGTTCGAACGCACAAGCCCAACAGTTCTCTGAATCGCGATTGAAGCAATTGCTCAAGCGATTTCCGGCAGCAGATGCGAATGGCGATGGCAAGCTGACTGAGAAGGAGTTTAAAGCCGCCCGGAAAGAGTTCCAACGATCCGGTCAGGGCAAAGCGCGCTCGGTGACAGTTGATCCCGGATGGGAGAAGGAGGAGTTTCCGTCGCACGCGGTGGGCCTCAAGACGCCTGAAGAAATCATGAAGATCTACAAGAGCGGCCCCAAAGCCCGGAGCTCAGCCGCGAACGACGCCATGTCCTTCCCCAAGCCTGCCGATGGCATCCAGCGCATCGTGGGGACGGGCCACAGCTTCATGGCGCCCGGCTACAGGACTTTGCCCGCCATCACCCGGGCGGCCGGCTTCGAGCAGCCCCTGTGCCTGCACACAGGCGGTGGCGTCACCGGCAGCGCGCGCTACAAATGGGAGCAGGAGAACGGCATTTTCCAATTTGACGGCAAGCCTCTTCCCAAGCTGCTGGCCGCTGTTTCCAACGCGAAATGGGAGGCGATGATCTGGGGTCCCTACACCGGTGACCGCCCGGAATTCTACACCTGTTGGATCGATTTCTGCGAAAAATACAACCCCGGCATGAAGTTCTATCGCTCCGATGCCTGGCCCGCGCCGGGTCATGTTCGAAAGGTCTTCAAGCTCCAGGCAAACCCCGAATCGGAAGCCTTCTTCACCGAGGCGGTCTACGATCAACTCAGCGCCGACGCGATCGCCGGCTTTGGCGGCTTGGTGAAAACGCTGCGCGAATCAACCAAGGAAGTGTATATCCTGCCCACCCACGCCGCGATGACCGAGGCGGCCAAGCGTTTTCTCCGGGGCGAACTTCCCGGTTTCAAAGGCCTGTACAAGGTGATTGGCGGAAAAGAACCCTCCATCTGGAGAGACCCGATCGGTCATATCCATCCCAGCCTCGAACGCCTGGAGGGCTACGTCTTCTACGCCACGCTCTACGGCAAATCCCCCGAACTCATCTCGGAGCCTATCAAGTTCAAGAATGCCCCAAGCTTCCTCAGCGCCGACCTCGACAAGATCTTCCGTGAAATTGCCTGGAAGGCGGTGGTGGAACATCCCCTCTCCGGGGTTGCCGACAAGAACAAGAACGGCATCGGCGATCATCTGGAGTAGCGGTTCATTGGAGCGTTGCATCAAGTCGTGCCCCTATTCACTGGCCTTAATCAACATGTCGAAAGATGTTCCCGGTGGCGGATGAGCGACTAACGAATCAGACGCGTGAAATTGAATCCAACGATTTTCATCCTCATTGCATCGGCCGCTGTCGTTTGCGCCAAGGATCAGCGTGTGTGGCCGTCTGAGCGAAGCGACTGCCGCGATGATGTCACCGGCGTGGAGGTTTGGAGACTGACCACCGATCCCGAAGTCGAGATCATTCCCGACCGGATCAAGGAGGTCTTCTCGCCGGACGGTTCCAAGATGCTCTTTAGATCCAAGCGGAACGGCGCGTGGCATCTGTATGTGATGGAAGCCGACGGCTCCAGGATCACCCGCGTCACCAACAAGCCGACGATCTACGGCGTTTGGTCTCGCACGGGGCGTTCGTTGATCTGCGCGCCCACGGTCAACAATCTGGCGGAGCTGCACGAAGTCGATGTGGCCGCCTTCGCCTCGCGCCGCATTGCCGGCCCCTTCGATGCGAAGATGGGCAAACTCGGTGTAAGCCCGGATGGGACGGGCGTTTTGTTCACCCGTTTCATCAAGCAACCCGACGGTGAGAAGCAGGACGTCATGTTGTCCTCCTTTGTCAACTTGGACGGAACGGGCTCCTTCGACTTCACGGGGGAGACCAAACACGGCCGCATCGGCTGGATCCCCGGCCGCATGGACCTGCGTCGCATGAAGTCCTCCCGCCAGCAATATGTCCTTCGGCCCGACGGCTCCGGCGCCCGCCTGATCGGCGAAGGCGGTCACGAGTATTTCACCCCCGACGGCAAACACATGATCATTTGCGATCCGAAAGGAGGCGATCCATCCAAGTGGCTCGGCAAGTGTTCCGCCGGCATCTACGAGATCGCGACTGGCAAACGCCGCGACGTCACTCAGGAACTCACATGGCTCGGCTCCCATCCCGCCATCAGCGCAGACGGCCGTTATGTCGCCATCGACAACGCCGGGCATAGCTATCCCGGCGCCGTGCTGATCGCCGACCTCACCGGTTCGGAATCCCTGCGCGTTCTCTGCTATCACCATGCCTCCTGGGAAGCCGGCCATATCACGCATCCCACCGTTCATTGGAGTCCCGACGGCACCAAGCTCGTTTTCATGTCCGACAAGGACTCGCCCAACAAGAAAATGGGCGACATGTATCTCGCCGTTGTCAAACAACCCGCGGCCCCGCTCAATCCCCACGTCGCCAACAATCGCGCGGCTGGCCCATTGCTCACCTGGCAACCCGCCAAGAACCATCACGAGACCAAGGAATACGTCATCATGCGGAGCGTCCCCTCGCCGCGACCCAACCTTCAACGCGTTTTCCTCGACCGCACGGGCGTGTTCGAGGAAATCGCTGTCGTTCCGGTCGTTGATACTCTGCTCACGGGCAGGCATCTCAATGCCGACTCATCCACGATCTCTGTCGCCTCCACCAAGGGTTTTCCTCAAAGCGGCCGGCTCATGATCGCCGGCAACCACACCATGGCCGCTCCTGAGATCGTCTCCTACGAAGGAAAAACCGACACCGCCTTTCTCAATTGCCGGCGCGGCGCGGAAGAAACAGCAGCCTCGACGCACTGGAGTGGCGCCCGCATATGGAGCCTCAGCGCGATGCAGTTCACCGACACCACCGTCCCCGATCACGAACGGAACCACTACTACACCGTCCGCGCGCGCGAACATTCCGGCCTCATCAGTCCCTATTCCAGAATCAGCAACGCAGCCGTGTTTAAATCGAAATAGTCAATTGATATGAGAATCCTGACGACAGTCATCGTGGCAATTCTGACGGCGCAGCCCGCAGTCGACGCCCAAGAGCAGCGGCGATCGAAATCCCCGCCGGCTGCGCCCAATATACTTTTCATTGTTTCTGACGACCATGGCTGGGGGGACTTGCCGTCGAACTGGGACAAGACCGAGGCGCTACTTCCGACCTTGGATGCGCTGGCGACCAAAGGTGTTCGCTTTCCGCACTACCATACCGTCCCGCTCTGTGGGCCGTCCCGCGCCTGCATGTTCACCGGTCAATTCTCGACAGAAAATGGCATGTGGCGCGGCCCCGGCAAACAGCCGCTCGGATCGCCGGGATATCGCGGCATCAAGCGCGATGTGAAGATGCTTTCGGAGCATCTCTCCGAAGCCGGTTACAAGACCGGAGCCTTTGGCAAATGGCACTTGGGCGAGTTGGATGGAGAAGTTCCGAATGATCGCGGGTTCGACGAATTTCACGGATTTCTCAAAGGCGCGCATCCGTATTGGATCAAACCCGGGAGGTCGCGGATCATGCACAATCGTGAGCCGGATCAAACCGCTGAAGGGCACGCGACTGAGTTGTTCACCCAATGGGCTGAAACGTTCATTCGGAAGAGCGCCGCCAAGGATGATCCTTTCTTTTGCTACCTCGCCTACAACGCCGTGCATGGTCCGCTGCGCACTGATGAATCGAAGCCCGCCTCCGCGCCCGAGGCCTGGGTAAAAAAGGCGCTCGACCGAGGCGTCAGTTTCCTGCGCAGCGACTACGTCGCCATCCTCGAACACATGGACCACAACATCGGTCGCCTGGTCGACCTGTTGGATGAACTGGGCATCGCCGACAATACGCTCATCGTCTTCGTCAGCGACAACGGCGGCTGCACCATGGAAGAAGGCGCGGCGGGCGGCCGGTTCCCTGGAAACAACGGCCCGTTCAGCGGAGGCAAAGCCACCACCTACCAAGGCGGACTGAACGTGCCGTTCCTCATGAATTGGAAAGGCCGCTTGCCCCAAGGAATGATCTCGCAGGATCAGGTGATGCACTGCGACATCTTCGCCACCTTGCTGGACGCCGCGGGCATCACGGTCCCAAAGATGAACGGCAAGAACCCTGTTCATGGGATGTCCCTGATGCCGCACATGCTTTCGGCCGGAAAGAAGACCATCCCGGAGCGAGCCATGATCTTTGAATTGTGGGGCAACATTGGACTGCGAAAAGGCGACTACAAACTCTGGGCCGACGTAGGGAGGGACCACTCCCCGGATTGGAACGCCCTTTCCACGAAGCTGAAGAGCGCCAATCTCGCCCTCTTCGATCTCAGCAAAGACATTGCCGAGAAAAACGATCTGCGGACGAAGCGCCCAGAGGTCTACGCCTCACTCAAAACGGAGTTGCTCAACCATCTCGCCAACATCAACGCGGAATATCCCGGCGGCGAAAGTTCTGTGGCTGCGCTCAAAGCGGAACCCAAGCCACGAAAAGCGAAATCCTCCCCGTCTCCGAACCGCCCGACGATTGGTCAGTTCTTCAAGAGCCGGGACCGGAACAAGGACGGTGCCATCACGCTGGAAGAATTCATCGGCAACCCGAAAGGGCGCAACGTTCCCGCATTGACCAAGCGGTTCAAAAAGTTCGATGCCAACGGTGACGGCAAGCTGCAGCCGGCCGAATTGAAAAGGTAATCAATCAGGAGCCTGGGCGGCAGTCAGATGCTCTCGCGGTTGAACGCCTCGATTACCGCGCTGTTGTCGGCGTCTCCGAAGCCCAGTTCCCTGGCCTGTTGGAGAAGATCGCGATGCAAGGTCGTCAGGGGAATTTTCGCGCCGCTGCGTTTGGCCTCAGTCAACATGAGATCGACATCCTTGATGTGCTAGGCCAGGCGGGCTTGAGGCGGGTGATAGCGGCGCTCCGCCATACGCTCGCCCTTGCCGGTCAGGGCCACGGACGCCGCCGCGGTCTGCCTGAGCACGGAAACCGCCCGGGAGCTGTCGAAGCCAAGGGACTCGGCAAACTGCAGGGCCTCGGCAATGACCGCGCGGTTCAGTCCCAGAATGAGATTGTGAACCAGCTTGAAGCGGGAAGCATTTCCCACGGGACCGAGGTAGTGCGCTCCGGCGTCAGTCAGGTCCGCAAAGAGCGGTTTCAGCGCCTCCGCAATCGTCTCGTCGCCACCGATCAGGATGCCGGCTTCGCCCGCCCTCAGAAGCGCGCTGGATCCGGCGACGTTGGCTTCGAGGTAGTGAACGTCCAGCTGCTGCAGACGTTCGGCCAAGGCTGACATTTCCTCCGGAGAGCCCGTGGTCGTATCGAGCACGATCTGTCCCGGTTTGAGAACGGATTCCACTTCGTCGATCACAAGCGTGGATTCACGACTGGTCGGCAGGCTGAAGATGACCGGCGAGCAATTCACAAACACCTGGCTTGCGTCGGGACACAACTCGACCGGCAGATCATCCGGCCGCCTGGGATCGAATCCACGAAGCGATCGGCCAGCCTCGTGCAAGCGTTCGGCGACAGCGGAACCGAGGAGGCCAAGACCGATGATGCCGATCGGTTCACTCATGGTGCTTCAGATAGTCTTGATGCACCGCGTTCGGATCGTAGTCGGAACGGTCGGCATGTTCATGAATCTGGACGCCGAAACGGAGGCGGAGTTCGTTGCCTTTGGCGAGGTTCACCTTTTTGTGCCGGTTTTCCTTGATGTCCACGGGAAAGGGATTGGCGACGAGGACTCCATAGTCGCGACTGTGCGACCAGACTTCGGGGTTGTCCGGAGCGCTCATGATCTGCACGCCCACGCTTCGTTTGCCGACGGGCCCAAAGTAGTCCCACCACTGGTCGACCTTGCCCCAGGTGCCTTTGCCGTTCGCGCCGCCGGCGGCGCTGAGGATCGATCCCTTGCCGTACTTGACGGTGATGGGCGTCGCGACGCGCAGTGTGAGGCCCATCTCTTCCTTCACACCGAAGAAGATATCCTTCGAAGCGTGGAGCCGGGTGTCGATCGTGATCAGGAACCCGTGTTGATTGCGTTGCAGACGGTATTGAGCCGTCTCGGTGCAAAGTTCATTTCCATCCCCATCAAGGTAGCGGTTCCGGGCGATAAACTCCGCCCGCCGACCAGCCGCGTTCACGGCGTCGAAAGCCTGATGGACCATGGAGCCTTCGCGGTTGTGCCAGAAATTGACGCCGTTCAACACGGCGAATCCGAGCGACAAACCCGGATGCATGTCCCAATGATCGCGGGAATCGCCCTCCCGAGGCGGGAAGTTGCGGGTGACCTGGATACCGCCGGGCGTCTTCAGATTGGCGAAGAACGGACGCCAGACTTTTTCGTGGCGATAGTGGTAGGCGCCCACTTCCTGTCCATTGAAGGCGATCGTGAGACGGTCATCCGCGCAGGAAAGTTTGAAGCCTTTGGCGCCTCCAAAGGTCTTTCCTCTCAACCGGTCCGGTCGAGCGTTTTGAGCGGCCGCCTTGGCCCGTTCCTTCTTAGGTTTCTCGACCGGCTTTGCCGAGGCTTTGTTGGCCGCGACTGCGACAGGTTTTGCCTCCAGCAAATAGCGGGTAATGGCAGCAACATCGGCGGGCTTGAGAATGGCGTGAAAGATATCCGGCATGGCGGATTGATGCGTGCCGACGCGAGTCTTGATGTCGGTCTTCATGATCTCCTGCGCGTGCCCGCCGCCAACCGCCAACCGCAACGCCCGGCCGGTTTCCCCGAGAACGATTCCGGAGTATTCGTCGCCGCTCTTCAACGTGACAGTCTGCGCCGCGAAGCCTTCGGTGATCTCTGCGCTGGGTTCCAATATCGAACGCACAATAAACGCCGCGTCCGCCCGCCCGCCGATGCCGGACAAGTCCGGCGCGAAGACATTGCCCCGCCCTTCCATGCGGTGGCACACCGAACAGGTCGCGCCGGACATTTGGAAAAAGAGATTGCGGCCGTGCTCCACGCCGGCCTTGGCCACCAACGGAAGGACGTCGGCGACCCGGGTCGGTTCCGCGGGCGGGCGCAACACCTGCGGCTGAACGATCAGAATGTAGTTCCCTTTGCGGCTCTCAACGTCCTCGCGATTCGGTCCAAAGAAGTGTTTGCCCGCCGGGAAGCTGGCCTGATAGATCGTGTGTCGTTTTTCGACCTGCAGCGTCATATCCGTCTTCTCGAAAACTCCGCGCGCCCATTTGGGCAGCTTTTCCCCGCGCGTGTCGTCCGCCAAATAGACGGTCGAGGGATAGCGCAGATGCAGGGTCGCGCCCGTTCCGGCGACCTGATCGGCGTCGTCGTTGGCTCCGCGAATGAAAGTCTCACCCAACAGGATCTTTGGAATGTCCGTGATCCGGTAAGCGCGATCGGTGTAGGCCTTGACGCCGTCCTCCAAAGTCGCCTGTTCATACTTCCGCCCGGAAACAGTTTTGACGCTGTGAACCACGTAAAGCGGCCGAAGCGCCGACACCTTTGTTCTTTTCGCAGGGCTTTTGCCGCTACCGGCCCTGCCCGCGAGCGCAGGACCCTTGATGATGGTCGTCGCCTTGCCGCCCAGTCGTCGAACCGCCAGCGCCGCCGCGCCCGCGTCCGCATCCTTCGAGAACAGCCGGATCTCATCGTCGCCCAACCGATCATCCTCCAGCAGGGCCAATAGGGCGGCGCGCCGGACAGCCGGACGTTTGTCCTTGAGTGACACCCGGAGTTGCGATTGCGGCGACAATGCGCGAAGCGCCTGCCATGTTGAGTAGTAAACAACGCGGTCAGCCTCATTTGCTGAGCGCGTGATCAATTCGTCCGCATGATCGCTCGCGCCCAATTGATGCAGCGCCAATACCGCCTCATGCCGAATCCGGGCATTGTCATCCTGCAACTGCCCGGCGATTTCCCTCGCAACGCTCGCGTCCCCGCGGTGGGCGAGGATGCGCAGGGATTGGATGCGGGCGTTTTCACTGTTGAGCTTCATCGACGGCAAACCCTCCGGCATTCGCCCCAGCGCCCAGAGTCCCCAGGTTTCCAATCGCTTGTTTTCCGGCTCTCGTTTCATGGCCGCCAACAACTCCCTCCGAACCGAAGTTCCGCGGCGCACCAGTTCCTCCTGCGCATCCACCCGGCGCGCCGCCAGAACGCCCTTCAATTCCTCGATCAATCCCGCGGCGGAGAGTTCGGCGATCGGCTCGAGTTTTCGCGGCGTCGGATCGAACCCCCTGGGCCAAAGACGATAGACGCGGCCCTGATTGGCCATCTCGCCGTCCTTCATCACGGCTCCGTAATCCCGGCCCCAACTGGAGATGTAGACCGCGCCGTCGGGGCCAACCTCGATGTCCACCGGATCAAAGCTGCGCCCCGCGCTTTGCTTCATGGATCGCCCGCCTCCGGCATGCGCGAACAAATCAAACTTCTCCTTGGCCGGTTGCATCCAGGCGCCCTTCCACCGGGAGCGATAGATATACACCTCACGGCGCAGCCAATCGTTGATCAGGAAGATGTCCCGATACTTCGCCGGCCAGCCGGGCACATTGCAATGAATCACGCCCGTTCCCGATCCCTCGAACAGGGGTCCGGCCGAGGGCGCGGAAGGCAGGTGATCGTCGCCCTTCCAATCGTAGCTCCACATGTGCCCCCACCCGAAATGCGAACCATAGAACGGGTTGAAGATCTTGTCGCCGAACGTCTGGTCGTTGTCCGTGCCCAGCCAGTCGAAGCCGTCATCAAAACAGATGTCCCACGGATTGCGAAAACCGCGGGAAACAATCTCAAGATTTGAACCGTCCGCGTCGCAACGCAGGATGCCGCCGCACAAGCCCCAGTCATCACGGGGATCGTGGTAACTGTTTTCGTATTCGCCCTTGGAAAAAACAACCGGCTTGGGAAAGTCCGGCGCGTCCGGCAGATGAACTCCCCAGAGATCCCGAAACGGTTTGGGAGCCACCGGCTTGGGCGGACGACTGTGTCCCTTCGAGTTGCCCTTGGACATATAGAGTTTGCCATCCGGCCCCCAATTCAGTCCGTGCAGGCCGTGTTCGAGATTGCCCAGGTCGGTGTAGAGGCGGACATATTCATCCGCCTCATCGTCCCCATCCAAATCGCGGACAATCGTCAAATCCGGGGCATTGGCGACCCAGAGGTCCCGCCCCTTCCAGACCAGTCCCTGAATGGAATTGAAACCGGTCGCGAACCGCTTCCGTTCGTCCGCCGTTCCGTCACCATCCCGATCGGTCAGGATGTAGACCGAGTCGCCCGCGGTATCCGGCTCGGGGGAGCGATACTGCGGCCCCATCCCGACACAGAGCCGTCCTTGTGAATCAAACGTGATAGCGCACGGATTGCGCACCAGCGGGTCGCGGGCGAAGAGCGAAACATTGATGTCGCTCGGCGTCAATGGATAGGCGTCATTCGCCGAAGCGACATTTGACGCTCCGAGAACAATGCAAACGGCGGCGCTGGCAAGACAGGGTCGTGAGGTCGTCATCGGTAAGGGCCTATTAGTACGACGCGTAAGCCAGGCCGAACAGTGTGATTTTGGCCATCCACTTTCAACTCCAGGAAAGTCCTGGCCCTGGTCCTGTTGCGCTTGTGCTTTGCATCCAAGGTTCTCAGCCTCCGAATCGCCCGAAGATCGATCAGTTCTTCAAGAGCCGTGACCGGAACCAGGACGGTGCGATCACACGGGAGGAATTCATCGGCAACCCGAAAGGCCGCAATGTCCCCGCTTTGACCAAACGGTTCACGAAGTTCGATGCCAACGGCGACGGCAAACTGCAGCCGGCCGAATTGAAAAGATGAACGAATGGACCCGGATCATGAGGCGCCACAACCACGCTCTGGCGAGCGCGGCTACGGAACGCAACTAAAGAATTGGAGAGTGATCGTCCCCATTGGCCACTGGTTAGACTCTCAAAAGAAACGCTCCAGTGATTGGGGAGGCCTCAGGGTTCTGAAGATTCTTGTCCAATACTTCGTCCTTCGGTGGACCCGAAATAGACGTTGGATTCCATACCGATGCCTACAACCGACAACAACGACAATCTTGAAGAACTGAAAGCCACCCTTTTCCGCACTTGAGGGAGAGCGATCCACCAAACATGCTGTTATCCAACAATCTCACCATGAAAACCTTCATCTCATGGTCGATCTTCTGCTGGTGGGCTGTGGTTGCCACAGCCGCTGGTGGTGAACGTCCCAACATCATCATGTTTCTGATCGACGATCAGAACCCGTCGAGCATCGCCGCATTCGGGGGCGATACCTACACCCCCAATCTCGACCGCATGGCAGAGGAAGGAATGAAGTTCACCCGCGCCTACGTCAGCAGCACGGTTTGCACGCCATCTCGATACAGCTTTCTGACCGGTCGGTTTGCCGGCGCTTCGCACAGCAAACTTTACGCCGAAGCGGTCGGCGGCAAAGAGAATCAGGGGCTTCCCAATTTCAACGTGGCGCTGGAGCGCGACAAGATGAACGTCGGAAACGTTCTCCGAGAAGCCGGTTACACCACCGGGTTCGTTGGGAAATTGCACCTCACTTCCAGGTTGGATTTTCCGGAGTTTTACAAAGGCAAAGACAGATGGATCAACATTCCCAAAGACGCGAGTCCCGGGCTGGAAACCTCGGCTCAGTTCAAACACAACGAACGCTGGATGCGTCGTTACCTCAAAACGCTTGGCTTTTCCTGGGCGAAGAACGTCTACCCGGAAAACACGCACCAGCCCTATGCCGCGCACAACCCCGAGTGGACGACGGTGGCGGCGTTGGAGTTTATTGAAGAGAACAAGGACGGCCCCTTCTACCTTCATCTTTGCAGCACCCTGCTGCACGGGCCGGACAGGTCCTGGCGAAAATCCATGGATCACCCGCTCATCACCGGAGAGGGGGAAGTGGAACGTCTTCCAAAGGTCATGACACCTCGCGCAGAGCTTCTCAGGACAATCACTGAAAAGGGCTTCGATCCCGAAAGCCACGTGGCTGGTGAAGCGTGGATCGACGATTCGCTCGGGGCGATTCTCAGGAAGCTCAAGGAACTCGGAATCGATGACAACACGTTGGTGGTTTTTGCGCCGGATCACGGTCGCGACGGCAAGGCATCCGTCTTTTCACATGGCAGTTCTCAAGTGCCCATGATCATGCGTTGGCCAAGAGGGATTCCCGCGGGACAGGTGTGCGATGAACTCGTGCAGAATATCGACCTGGCGCCCACTTTCTTCGAACTCGGCGGAGCGGAGAAACCGAAAACTTACCGGATCGATGGACAGAGCCTCGCCCCTCTTTTCAAGAACGGAAAAGCCAAGGACTGGCGGAATCATCTTTATCTCGAAATGGGAGCCGCACGGGCAACGGTCACGAAAGACTGGTCGTACATTGCCGTTCGCTACACCAAGGAACAAATCGCGGCCATCAAGAGAGCCTCGCCGCAAAACCTGCCGAGAGCCATGTCCTACATTGGGCGTTTGGGCATCGGAGTCAGGGGGGCGGATCGCCCCGGCTTCTTTGACGAAGATCAACTCTACCACCTGAAGAAGGATCCGAAAGAAATGAGGAATCTGGCATATCGTAAAGAACAGGCCGCCCGCGTTAAAGAGATGCGCCATCTCATGCAGCAGGACCTCGAAGTGATTGGGCGGCCTTTTGGAGAGTTCATTCCCGGAGGGAACGCCGCAGAACCCGGACAGATCGACGAACAGATCAAGATCGTCAAACAACTCAAGATCCAGGGCAAAAAAGTAACCGTGCCGGAAGCGTTGAAAAAAAACCTGAAAGTTGCCGATGAATCCGCTCCGGACGAGAAGGCAAAAAGAAAAGCGAAACGCGAAGCGCGCAAGAAAGCTCGCGAAGCAGCTAAATCAAACATTCGGAGAAACCCGGACAAATAGTTCCATGAAGTTTTCTTGCTACGGAATTCTTGCCGCGCTTTGCGGAACCCTGGGATTGCTTCGGAGAGCGGTCTGTCGTGAATCGGGCTGAAACTTGTCCCATGATTGTGGCAATATATTCGAAACCTGATTGAAGATGTTGATCAAGACCGACAACTCACTGAATCGCCGATGCTTCCTCCGCGGAGTTGGCGGCGCCATGGTCGCGCTGCCGCAGCTGAATATCATGGCCGCTGGAAAGTCCTTGCAACCGCCCATGCGGATGGTCTGCGTGGGCACGAACTTTGGCTTTGTGCCCCAGCTCTTTTTTCCGGCGGCAGCCGCCCGCGACTATCAGGCCCCCGAGTTGATCCAACAGCTCGAGCAGCATCGCAGCAAGTTTACGATTTTCTCCCAACTCGATCACGGCGCCGAAGGCGTCGGCGGCCATACAGGCGTCCATGCCTTTCTCTCCGGGATTCGCTCGAAGAATTCCAAGGGATACGCCGAGAAGAACGTGACGGTGGATCAGAAAGCCGCCGAGCATGTCGGCGCCGACACGCGCTATGCCTCGATGCAGTTCGCCGCCGGAAAGGATGAGGGCAGCGCGCTTTCGTGGAACAGTTCCGGCGTGGCGTTGCCATCGCAGAGCAATCTGGCAACGCTGTATTCAATGCTGTTCCAGGCTCCCGGGCCCCGAGAAATGAATGTCATGCGAAGGACGCACCGGGAGAAACGCAGCATCCTCGACCTCGTCGAGTCCGACGCCAAGATTCTCCAGCGTCGAATCGGGCGCGAAGACCAGGAGAAACTGGATCAATACTTCACCTCCGTTCGCGAACTCGAGCGTAAGCTCACGCAATCTGAAGCATGGCTGGACAAGCCGAAGCCCAAGGCGGACTACGCGCTGCCCGCTGACGCCAACGGCTCCGATTTCGTCGACCGCGTGCCGCTCTACTACGATCTGATAACGCTGGCGTTGCAGACGGACTCGACCCGCGTCATCACGTTCTCGATAGGAGACCTGGGCGCCAACTCGGGAGGCTTTCCGATCACGCGTGGATATCATCAGTTGACCCACCACGGCAAGGCGGCCAGCTACATCAAGGAACTGTCGATCATCGAACGCTTTCACACCAAGCAGTTCGGACGCTTCCTCGACCAACTCGACGCCGTGCGGGAACCCGACGGCAGGACCCTGCTCGACAACACCATGGCGCTCCTTGGCAGCGGGATGGGCAACGCCAGTTCGCACAGCAACAAGAACCTGCCGCTCCTGTTGGCGGGCGGCGGATTCAAACACGGGGAGCATCTTCGTTACGAGAAAGGCGGGACTCCGGCGTCCAATCTCTTCGTTTCCATGCTGCAAAGGTTTGGCGTGGAGACGGACAAATTCAATTTGGCGACGGGAACGTTGACGGGGCTGGAAGCGGCATGAGACGGCTCCTTGCAGTCGCGCTGGCTTGCGTAGGATTCGCCGGCAATGCCGCCGAGCTTGAACCGGCGGTTGTGAAGTTCGTGGAGCGTTACTGCCTTGATTGCCATGACGCGGACACCGGCAAGGGCGATCGCAATCTGGAGCCGTTTCTGAAATCTCCCAACGACGTAAGTCAGCACGCGACGTTGGAGGAAATCCTCGAGCAATTGAATCTCGGCGAAATGCCGCCGAAGAAGCGGAATGTGAAGCGTCCGTCTGACGCGGAGCGGCGGAGAACCGTCGCGGAAATCACGCGTTACCTGACCGCTGCCGAAGCCTCCGCCAAACCCGCCTCGACGGTCATGCGTCGGCTGACCCGCTACGAATACAACAACACGATCCGTGATCTGCTTGGCGTCGATACGGATGCGGCCGACATGACCCGTCTGTTCCCTGCGGATCCGCGAACGCATGGTTTTGCGAATCTCGGCTCCTCGCAGGCGCTGTCGGAACATCAACTCGGGCTCTATATGGATGCGGCCCGGCAATACCTGGACATGGCCCTGGTGTTCGGCCGGGAACGGCCTGTGCGACAAGAATGGGTTTTCAAACCGCGGGATTTCAACGGCGAGAAGAAGAATGTCGGCACAGTTCGCTATCGCGTCTGGGGCGAGGATTATGAACACCTCGACATTGCCCATGGCCAACCGGTCGACAGCGGCCCGACCTATCCCAGGGAATTCGCCCGCAAAGGCGTTCCCGTCGACGGGCATTACCGGATCCGCGTGACCGCGACGGCCATTGGGCGGAAACATCCCTACGATCCCGCGATTTTTCCCAACGATCTCTCCGTTCCGCTGCAGCTAGGTCTGTGGCATGTGCCGGATGAGAGTTTCCTGGGCAAACGGGTCTCGGAAGGCCGGGTCTTGATCGGCGCCTACGATCTTCCTGACAACGAACGGATGGAAATCGAGAAAACGGTCTGGATGCCGGCCGGCTCGCTGCCTTTTGTGCACTGGATCAACGGACCCGGCGCGTCGAAACGGATCATGCGTTTGCTCACGGAGCAGTATCATCCGGAGGCCGAGCGCCGTTCGCAAACCAAGGTTGACCGCCTTCGTGAGCAGGGCGCAAAGGTCCCGGAGGATGCGCTTGTCCAGAAGGTGTGGATCTCGGATCTCTATCAAGGCCCGCGTGTTCGCCTGTACGGGCTGACGATCGAGGGGCCGATTCATGACCAATGGCCTCCCGCCGGCCACCGAAGAATCGCCGGCGCGGAGACCGATCCTCGGGCAATCAATGTCGCAGAGGTGATCGTCTCCTTTGCGAGCAAGGCTTTCCGTCGCCCCGTCCGGCAAGGCGAAGTCGCGCATCAGATTGGGTTCGTCCGCCAACAGATGGCGGCGGGGGTGAACAAGATCGAAGCGCTCAAGCAGGGACTAACGGCGATCCTGACCTCGCCTCGCTTCCTCTTTCTCGATGAGGGCGATCCCGCTGAATCCGGTCCGTTGGATGGCTATCAGCTTGCGAGTCGTCTCTCCTACGCGTTGTGGAGCTCGATGCCCGATACGCGACTCACGAATCTGGCCGTCGACGGTCGATTGCTCGATGAGAAGGTCCTCGCCGCGGAAGTTGACCGGATGCTCGATGATTCGCGTTCAGCCGCGTTTGTCGAACACTTCTCCGACGCCTGGCTTCATCTCTACAAGATCGGATCCATGCCGCCGGGCGACAAACAGTTCCCCGCCTACTATCGCGGCCGGCTTGAACCCGCGATGAAGACGGAAACCCGTCTGTTTGTCGCCGATGCGCTCAAGCACAATCGACCCGTCACGCATCTGCTGCGCTCCCGGTCCACCTTCGTCAATGGCAGCCTCGCGCGACACTATGGGCTGACCAATGTCACGGGGAACACATTTCAGAAAGTCGCTTTCCCTCCCAACATTCGCCGAGCCGGCCTGCTCGGCCACGCCAGCGTGTTGACCGCCACGGCCAACGGGGTTGAAACCTCGCCGGTCGTCCGCGGCATCTGGGTGCTGGAAAACATCCTTGGCACGCCGCCTCCCGCCCCGCCGCCGGATGTTCCCCCCATCGAGCCGGACACACGCGGCGCCGCGACCATCCGCGAACAACTCGCCAAACATCGCGACGTTCCCGCCTGCGCCGACTGCCACGCCAAGATCGATCCGTGGGGCTTCGCGCTGGAATTCTACGACCCGATCGGCGGTTTCCGGGAGCGCTACCCGATCATCCGTGAAGACGGCAGAATCTCGGAACGCCAAGGCAGGCCCATCGACGGCGTCGGCGAACTTCCGGGCGGCGGGTTGGTTCGGGATGACAGCGGACTGCGGAGGGAACTGCTCGCCCGCCAGGACATGTTCACCCGCAACCTCGTCAGAAAGCTTCTTACTTATGCCCTTGGCCGTGAACTCACCTTTCGCGACAACGCCGAAGTGGAGCGGATCTCCAAACAAGTCATCCAGTCAGGTTACGGCTTCCGCGATTTGGCGCGCCTCTGCCTCGGCAGCCGGATGTTTCGCAATCGCTGATTCGATTCGCCAACGGAGACGGATGGGATGGAAGAAACCCGCGATCAGGCCGGAGGATTGTTTTGCAAATGAAATCGTGTCATCCGCAAGATCCTCGGCCAAAGTCCGAGACCTGAGCATGAAGCCCTCCTCTTTTCTCCGGTTGCGCTCTCTCAACGTCCTGTCGTTGCCGCCGCCGCGACGATACGAGGGCAAGGCCAGGGGAAGCGCCTATCCTCACTCCGTTGTATTCGGAATACACCTGTGGGCGATTTGCTCCGAGAACGAGGAAGACATCGAAGTCGCCTGTATTCCGCTGGCGCAGTTCAATGCCCAATGAAAGCACTGTTCTCCATCCTCAGCCTGTTCGCCATCTCAGCCGTCGCCCAGAGCGCAGAAGGCAGGCCAAACATCCTGCTGATCGTCTCCGAGGACAACGGACCGGAACTTGGCTGCTATGGCGACCCTTACGCGCGCACGCCAAATCTGGACCGGCTCGCGAGCGAAGGTATTCGCTTTGTCCGCGCCTTCGTGCCGCAGGCCGGCTGTAGCCAGAGTCGCGCCAGTTTCCTGACGGGACTGTACCCGCATCAACACGGACAGATAGGGCTCGCGACGTGGAACTTCCGCCTTTACAGGGAAGTCACGCCCAATCTGCCGCGCAGCCTGAAGGCCGCCGGATACCGCACCGGCATCATCGGCAAGCTGCACATCAATCCCGCCTCAGCCTTCCCCTTCGATTTTCACGAAATCAAGACCGCGAATTTCAAGCGGGAGAACCTTCCTGACTATGCGAAACGCGCCGCCGCATTCATCCACGCCGGCGACGAACCGTTCTTCCTCAGCGTGAACTATCCCGACCCGCACGATCCCTGGGTGCGTCAGGCCGGCGGTCTGCCAAAGAAGCCGCAGACAGCCAAAGACGTGCGGGCCATGCCCTACATGGGCATTGATCCGCCTGCGTGGCGCGAGATGATCGCCGACTACTACAACTGTCTCAGCCGCATGGACACGCTGGTGGGTGATCTGTTGGCCGCGTTGAAGAAATCCGGCAAGGCGGAGAACACCATCGTCGTTTATCTCGGCGATCACGGCGCGGATATGTTCCGCGGCAAACGCACCTGCTTCGAAGGCGGCGTGCGCATCCCGCTGATGCTGCGCTGGCCGGGGCACGTGAAGCCTCAAGTGCGTACGGAACTCGTGTCCACCCTCGACCTGATGCCCACCCTGCTGGCCGCCGCCAGAGCAAAACCTGTCCCCAATCTTCCCGGGAGAAAACTCCAGCCACTCTTCTCCGGTGAAACAGCCCCTTGGCGCACTCACCTGTTCACCGAGTATCACACCCATGGCGCGCAAAACTTCTTTCCTCAACGCGCCGTGCGCAACGATCGCTTCAAGCTCATCGAAAACCTTCTGCCGGGCGAAGTTCACCCCGACTACGACGCGACCCTGACAAAGATGGTCGGCGAGGTGAAAAACAGTTCACCCGAGGTGACAGTCGATTACCACGCCGTCATCGCCGCATCGTCACCGGAGGTTCGCAATGCCTACGCACGCATGCGCCAGCCGCCACGTTACGAACTCTACGACCTGAAGAACGACCCCTACGAATTTCACAACCTCGCTGACGACCCGGCGCATGTGCAGACTCTAAATGATCTCCAGCGGCGTCTGGCCGAGTGGCGCAAACAAACCAGCGATCCGTTGCTGATTGAGAAAAACCTCCGTCGCCTCGCCAAAGAAGTCCGTTCCGTAAAGAGCAAGAAGGCCTCCAAGAAACGGACTTGGGGATATCCCGACTATTTATTGGGGCGATAACCGCCCGGCGCGAGATCAGCGGCATCGGTCGCCCTATTCCCTCAGGCAGAATAGGCAGGTCTCTCCTCGATCCCGAGGAAGCGCTGAAACACGCTGTCAAGCGGAGCAGTGAAGGAGTATTGACGAAGTATGCCGGATTATTCGGAGAGTAGTGGCTCCAGCGGTAGGACTCGAACCTACAACCTAGTGGTTAACAGCCACCCGCTCTACCATTGAGCTACGCTGGACTCCGGCTGAGAGGACGGGGAAATTAGCGGCGGGGCGGAGCGGCGTCAACCCGTTTTTAGGAGGCTTTGTTGGTCGATCGGGAATCTCCCTCGAAGGGCACGGCCTTCGCGCCTTCGTTGTCCCGTTTGCGGGCCGGCATGACGGCGCAGGCGCCCTTGCAGCCGAAGACCCGGCTGAGGATGTAGCGGTTGCGGCTGATCCACATGTAGACCTTCTCCGCAATCCAGATCACGCCCGGCAACCAGAGGATCAACGCCAGCGGAACCAAGAGCGGCATGCGCATGCCGACGAAGCGGAGGCAGCGGGCGCCGCGATGGATGGCCCCGTCCGGCGTGACGCAATGAATGGCCTCCATCAGGTCCTCGCGTTCGATGGTCGGCGCGACCTCGCGGGCCTTATCGCTCGAAATCGGGAGCAGACTGACGACGTTGAACCAGTCCAGCCAGGTCAGGATGCGCATCTGAAAGGTGCACAAGGGACACTCGCTGTCGTAGAGCACGAAGTGCGTCTTCGCAACCGTGTCGCTGTCCTGGTTGATTGATTCATCCGGCATGGCTCTCACTCACGAATCCACGCGCAAGCTAGCATACAAGGCGGGGGACTCAATCCTCGAAAGATCGCATGTCAGCAAGGGCTCATATATGAGGCAGTCGACTTGGGATAGTTTGAGCCGCTTTGGGAGAAGGACTGATTCTCTTGGTCCGCAACCGAAAGACTCGGTTAGAGTTCGCGGCTCACATGGTTCGCGCGCTCAATTTTCTGGCCAACATCTTTCCGGTCTTGGTCGTCGTCCTCAGTGGACTGGCCCTGATGGGCCCTTCGATGTTCGACTGGTTCAAGCCTTGGATCGTTCCTTGGCTCGGCGTGATCATGCTGGGGATGGGTGTCGCTTCGCCCACTTCAAGGTGTTCAATCCCAACGTCGGCCCGTGGTCCTTCGAATCTCCCCCCGGGTAGATTTGTTCCCTGAGGCGGAGAAGGCAAAGGTGACCCGAGCGATGCGATCCGAAGCCGGGTAATTCAACATCGTAACGCAGCAGATAAGGATAGCGCGACGCCTTGTCGAGTTGCCCGGTGAAGAATTGCTTCTGCCAACCAAAACCCGGCCCCCAGGTGAGGTTGGCTCCAATCTTCAAGTCCTCGCCCTGGATGTGTCAGGCCATGTCTTCTGTCAAGACGCCTTCCGTGGGATTCGTGTAATGGCGACAACCAGCCGCGCTTCGAGGGGGCGACCCAGCGCTTCACCTCGCACCTGAGAACCGTGTCCGAGCCGTCGACCGTCAGCTTTCTTGTTTCAGGAATCGATTCCGGACCGCGCGAACGCCGGATCGTGTACTTGCCATCCGGCAAACGAATCCGTTCGCCATCGGCGCGATAGACCTGGGGATGAAAGAAGAATTCGGGCGCCAGCCGCTTGGCCTGCGCAGGAAAAACGCGGCCATTATCGTCCTCGATGACAAAGGCCGCCGTACAAGGTTCTCCGTTCTCATCCTGAACCCACAAAGTGACCTTCCGCGATTCCACCGCTGTCACATTGACATCGACGGCCGCGCAATTCGCGCTGTTCGCTCCAACGCACGCGAGTTGAACCCAGTCCAACTCAAGGTCCACCGATTTCATGCCGAGGTCGATGCGAATCCCGCGCAACCCACCTAGGACGTTGAACTCCACCTCGTACTCTTTCCACTGTCCGCCGTTCTGACTCAGCAGAACGTTGAGGCGACGTTGTCCTTCCGCGCCCGGCTTCTCCTTCGTCCACCAGAAAACCTGCCCGTAGGAGCCGTCGCTGGTCCGGACGCTGAAGCGAACCTTGAACCGTCCGCCTGAGGCGCGCACCAAGGCGGCGATGGACGGATCATTGCCCGTGCTCCGTCCGATCACGACGCCATCCACCGCCCTGACAGCCATGTGCCGCTGGACAAACCAACCCTCCATTCCAGTATCGAAGTCCCACCGCTTGATGACACTCGAATCAGCCCCGATTCCGTCTATTGAGAAATCCAGACGCGCTTGCCTCGGGCCCGGCTCGCTGTTGTAGAGCTGGAGAATGCGATATTCAAGCCCCCAATCCGCCAAGCCCTGGTTTCAACGGGCGGCTGTTGTAGAGCTTCAGGTCTAGCCAGCGACGCTCCACCTGGTCAGCCGGAGTGTTGGGGAGAGGACCGGCATTGGGGTTCCCCTCGCTCAACGCCTCAGGCTGCTCCGCAAGGTTGATGACCTTGATCAGGTGCGTGCGCCAGCCCTGCTCCTGGAGCTCGATCGGTTTCGCGGCAGCGTGAGCCGACATGGAGCCACCCTTGCCGATCGTGATCGACGCGGCGAACAGTGGATCCAGCCCGTCCTGCACGAGTCCGGCGACGCGCCCGTCATCGGTCGCGGGCTTGAGCCCGCTCCAGCGTTACACGCGCCGCCTCTTGAAGGCGCTGCACCTGGGACTGCAGCGGCTGGGCTTCGAACGTTTCAACGCGCGGCGGTTCGGCCGCTATGGCGGCCATCGGCAGTGCAGCCAGCCCGACGAGGCCGGCGCGACAAGACCGGCGTAACGTGGAGAATCGACTCTTCATGGGACGATGCTATCAGATTCCAGAAACATTCAAAAATCGTAGAGGAGTCTGCTTCACCGTTCATCCCTGCCGGCGGTCCTGCCTTGGATGCCAGCCACGAACTTGACTCTCGTTGCTTCACAATCTAGCGTTCCCGGCTACGGGCGCAGAGTCATCCAGGACGGGTTAGCCGCGGGTGGAGTCAGGCGTTTTGCCGCATTCAGATGATCCAGTTCAACTTCAACAACTCACGCTTCGACTACGAGCCCTATCCCATCTGCTTCATACAGGATTTCCTGGAGCCGGACGCCTACCTGGAACTCGCCGACAGTTACCCTGATTTGTCGCTCTTCGCCCGATCGAAGAACATTGGCGTCAAATGTTCCCTCTCGGAGTTGAACAACCGCGAGAACTACTTTGATTTTCTGCGGCGCACGCCGTGTTGGCGCCGCTTCTACGAGCGCGTCAAGAGCCCTGAGTTCGTCCAAGAGATTGCGAGCTTCTTGGAGGAGCAGAATATCGATTTACGGCTGAACAAGTTCAAGTATGCGCGGAGCATGCGCTATCAGCGCCGCGGACCGCTTCGCCGCGCGATGAACACAACGGTGATTCGAAGCCGGTTCGAGTTTTCCGCGATGATGGCGAACGGCGGCAGCATCCTGCCCCACACCGACGCACCGACAAAGTTGATCACGCTGGTGATTGCCTTCATCAAGGAGGGGGAATGGGACGAGCCGGCCTGGGGCGGAGGCACAGCAGTGGTCATGCCCAAGGACCGCACGCGGGTCTACAATCACTACAACAAGTACATGACGTTCGATGAGGTCGAGGCGGTGAAGACGTTTCCCTTCAATCCGAACCAGTGTGTCCTGTTCATCAAAACCTATAACTCGTGGCATGCGGTCGAGCCGATGACCGGGCCGGAGACCGCCGCGAGGAAGACGCTGACTCTCAACATCGAATCGATTCCCTAATGCGCTTCTCCCTCTTTGGCAAACCGGAATGGTACCTCTGGAAGAAAACGCTGCGCGCGATGGTCATCATTGCGCGTTCGCTTTCCCCTACGATCCAAGTCCGCGAAGGATCCGAACGTTTTGTTTTCCGTCCAAAGTCGCGCATGGAGATCTTCCGCTACACCACGTTCTTCTCCAAGGAGGAAGGCACACTGAAGTGGCTGCGCGACAACGTGCGAGACGACGCCGTGTTGTTTGATATCGGAGCAAACGTGGGGCTCTACTCGCTCTACGCGGCGCGCATTTCGCCAACGGCCAAGGTCTTCGCCTTCGAACCGCACAAACTCAACTTTGCAACCTTGCTGGAGAACATATTTCTGAACGGGTTGGCGGATCGAATCACACCTCTGGCCCTGGCTCTTGGGGACGCCACCGGACTGTTCCGCTTGAATTACAATTCGATGGAGAGCGGCGCTTCGTTGACTCAATTGGGCCACACGAATCTATCCGGTGACCGGACCTTCAAGCCCAAGCTCGCAGAACTGGTGGGATCCATGTCACTCGACGCATTGATCGCCTCCGGCGAGGTTCCAAGACCCAGTATGATCAAGATCGACGTGGACGGCAACGAACTGCCGATTCTCAAGGGCATGAGCAACCTCCTGGGATCCTCCGAAGGACCCAAGTCCCTGCAGGTGGAGATCAACGAAGGCCAACGCAACGTCGTCGTCGATTTCATGGCCAGCGTCGGCTACAAGATCGACCACTGCCATTTCACTCAGAGTGGGCAGAAGCTGTTCAAGGGCGAGGAGTCCTACCAGACGGTGCCGCACAATGCGGTCTTCATCAGGGCGTGACCCCAGTCGAAGGACGGCGCATCAGCCGCTCCGCCGCCGCGAGGGCCATTTCCGGCGTCAACTGCCGCATGATCTCCTCCGACGGGCGTTGATTCTTTCCTGGCAGCGGCATCTTATCCCCCAAGTGAAGGATCTCATGGGGCGCCTGCCAAGGACGCCACTGACTCACGACAGAGTAGCAGAACATCGTCACGATTGGGCACTGGCAGGCCGCCGCGAGATGCATGGCCGCCGTATCCACCCCGACGAACAATCGGGCTCGATAGAGGAGTCCCGCCAGTTCGGCCCAATTGCATCGGCCATCCGTGCTGCGGCAACGTTCCTCGCCCAGAGCCTCCACAAGCTCACGAGCAAACCTCCGCTCCTGCTCATCGGGACCGCAACTGATCAGGATGCAGTCAGTCCGCTCCAGCAACGATTCGCCCAGACGAATCCAATACTCCCTCGGCCACCGCTTCTTGATCCATCGAGTGCCCGGATGAAAAATGACGAAATCGCTCGGCAGCGAGGCCGACCACTCCGGAATTGCAGCTCGCTCTGATTCGAAGCACAACGACGGAATCTCATCATCCAGCGGGAGAAAATCGCCGACTCCATGATAGTCCTTCTCCACCCGATGCCCGTTCGTCCATTCAGAATCGGAAACCCGGTTGAACCAACTTTTCCAGAACGTCCCGAGCGCGTAGTGCGAGACATTGACGCAACGATGGCGCGAGCCGCTCATCCCCGCCAGCCAGCGACCGCGATCGCCGTCCGTGAGTTCAAACGCATAGTCAAAGCGCTGCCGGCGGAGCGTCAACCACGTGCGGAAGTCATTCCAAAAACTGGTGAAACCGCGCTTGCCGGACTCGATTGGCGTGACGGTCAGCAATCGGTCGATCGAGCCACATCCCGCAAGAATGCCCTCTGTTCCCTTGCGCACGACCACCCAGATCTCCGCGTTGGGATACTTGGTCCGCAGCGCGACAAGCGTTGGCGTCATCAGCAGCGCATCGCCGATATGCTTCAGCTTGACCAGCAGGATGCGCAAACCGGCCTCTGTTGCCGGCGGGTTGACGGGAAGGTTTACAGACATTGGACGCGCAAGAGGCTATCGGGCAGCCGGGGTCTTTGCGATTCAATTTGCGGCTGTTCTCACAAGGCGCGCACATTGGAGCTTGATGGCGGGCAAGGGAAACACGGACACTGAGCGGCGCATGTCCACGGGACTTCAGTCTACAAGAAACAACTGGGTGAAATGGTGCCGCCGTCACTTGGGCGATTCCGTCAAGAATCTCCGTAGACAGATCCGGCGCGGCATCCGCCACCCCAAGCTGGCCTGGGACTACCAGGCCTTTCGGCGCGCCGTTGAGCGTCGGGATTGGGAGGACGCCCATCGTCGCCTTGGCCCTCTCGCGGAGGGCTCCGAGCGGGCCAGGGATACCCGCTTGCTGGGAGAAATGGGGCTGGCAGCCGAACGTTTGGGAGAGTACGAGAAATCCACCCAATGCCACGTCGCCTGCGCCCGGATCGAGGGCAAGGGTTCACCCGATGAATGGGATGGCTGCGACATATCGGACGCGACCCTCGTTATCCGTTTCATGGAGTCGGAGAAGCAGGGCTTGGCGGTCGGCCTGAACCTCGCAGGATTTGTCGCCCAAGCAGCGCAGAAGGCGGCGCAATGTGTTCTGGTCGTCGAACGCCGTCTCGTTCCCGTGTTCCAGCGCACCCTGCCAAATGTGAGGACGCTGGCCTATCCGGCAAGCTATGAGGCGCCGCCGAATGAACGCGTTGTCACCGCCAATCACCTGACGCTGAAATCAGTCCTGGGCTCCGCCCCTGCAGCAATCGAGGAGCGATTTCTGCCGCTCCAAGCGGACGCCGGCCGCGCCGCTGAACTGAAGAGCCGTTATCTAAACGGCAGATCGAAGCCCCTGATCGGCATTTCCTGGTGGAGTTCGCACTTCGGCAAGGACCTTCCCTCGATCGACGACTGGGCCGAGTTCGTGCGGAGCACGGACGCGATTTTCATCAACGCACAGTACGGAAACGTCTCCGAGGATCTTGCCGCCCTCGAACGAGCCGCGCCAGGACGACTGATCAATGATACAGGGATCGACCAACTTTCAGACATGGACGGCTTCGCCGCGCAGTTGGCCGCATTGGACGGCATGATCACGATCAGCAATACGGGGGCTCATCTTGCGGGCGCCATGGGACTGCCGCTGTGCCTGATCCGCGACGATTGGTTTCGTCGCGCCTGGCCTGTGCGCTCACATCGCGTGCCTTGGTATCCCTCCGCCACGGTCATCGGCAAAGAGGGTCGGCCTTGGCCCGAGGCCATGATTCGAGTCGGCAAATGGCTCGGCGGGATCGGCTCCCTCAGTCCCACTTCTCAATCCGCGTAAGCTTCAACTTGCTTCCGGTCAACGCCCGGGTCAGCGACCCACGAATGCCGGATCGTTTCTCGGTGACATCGAAGACGTAGGCGTGTCCTTTCCATTCAGCGGCCGCCTTCTCAATCCTCGCCCGCCACCACTCCGGCGGCTGGATGGTTACATGCGCATTCCAGCCGTTCGGAAGGGTCTTCACGGCGGGATACGAGGCAATATTCATGTAGAGAAACTTCTGCGCGAAGCCAAAACACTCGGCCAACACCCAATCGATGTCCTCCTCGGGAATGTGTTCGAGAACATCGGTGGAGACCACGCCCTCAAACTCTCCTGACGGCCGCTCCGCAAACTCCTCCACTCCGGGATCATAGAGCCGGATCTCATCGACGCCCCAAAACTCCTGGACGCTGGGTATCGTCTCACCCTCGGGTAGCGCCAAGTCTTTCTCCTGGTAAAGCATCCCCTTGCCGGAACCGTAGTCGAGAACTGAGCTCGCATTCGTGTGCCGCGCAAGCTCGCCCACGATTCCGACATGCTGCAGCAGGCTGCCTCCACAGAAGACCGGGGCAGCCTCAACTCCGTCGGGCAGCCCCTGTTCGTGGACCTGTCGGTATAGTTCGCCCAGTTGCCGAAACCGGGGACTCGGATTGTCATAACTGTATTCGCTCATGGTTGACCCAATCGGTTCCCGGAGAAACTAAGACCGCGCGCGGGGATACCCAAGCCCAATCACCAGGCGCGTATCCAATCGGCATCAATCGGCGCGGGCGGCGGGCTGGCAGCCGAAACACCCAGTTCCCGTGTTTCCTTCGCAACCGCAAACCACTCGGTGTTGTCGTCCTGCTTCATCTTCAACCACCCAATCTGCGGATTGTCGCTCCGCGTCTTCGGCGGCGGCATGAAACAAACGTCCTCGGGACCCAGGGCATGCGCGGTGAAATGGCTGAATGTCGATACCGGGCTGCAAATCACGACGCTGCAGCCCGCCAACGCAAAAAGGTCGGCGACCGGATGCACGCGTGAGTGGTGACCCGCCCCCTTGTAGGCATAAGGACTCGGCGCCGACAAATCCACGATATCCAAACCCGGCGGCTCCGCCTGCAAATAGGAGGGGTCGCCGGTAGAGCAGATGAGAAACGCGACATCCGGACAATGCTCCGCCCACCAGTCATGACATGTCGGTACCACCAAAGGGGCAAGGCCAGATGCCGAGTTTCCGTGGCGTCGTAAACGTCGCAGTTCTCCACAAGGCCCATGCTGTGGAGGGTATCAAGGAAGCCCTGGTTGAATGCAAGCTCCACCGCGAGCATGCGCAAGGTTCCATCCTCGTCGTTCCTCGGATCTTGAATAGACATCAAGCCGCCGTCCGGGAGCGCCCGAGAAGCCATGTCTGGCTTCTGTTGCCGCGAGCGCGACCGACGGGCCCTTGGAGGGGAGATCAAACGCCGATTGATTCGCGGGACGGGCCCGGCTAGGGTTAACAGCGCATGCATCCGAGTTCCAAAGAAGCATTGGTCGCCCATCTGGGCGGCGGCCCGTTCAAGACCGTTCTGGACGCCCCTGCCGGCGGCGGCTGGCTGTCGGAGAAGCTGGGCAACAGCATCGCCGTGGACGGCATTGACCTTTTCGCGGACGAGGCGCCCGGGTATCGCAAGTTCTGGAAGCATGATCTCGACGAGGGGCTGCCCGCAGATTGTTCCGGCTACGATTTGATCTGTTGCTGCGAGGGCATCGAGCATGTGGGCAGCCCGTTGCTGCTGCTGCGGCATTTCCACCGAGCATTGAATGACGGAGGCCGATTGATCGTGACCACGCCCAACGTCTGGTTTCCCCAAGCGCGAATGCAGTTTGCCTTCCGTGGATTCTTTCCTTCCTTCCCGCCTCTCGCAGACAAGGTGAAGCCGGGGACGCACATGCACATCACGCCTTGGACCTACCCGCAGCTCTACGTGTTTCTGAAACTGGCGGGCTTTCGGGCGCCCCGGTTGATTCCGGAGCCGTTGTCGAAGGCGAAGCATTTCTTTGAGCCGTTGCTGGGGCTGCCGGCCAAGTGGTATTGCGGCGGGAAGCTGAAGAAGTCCAAGACAGACGAGGAGAGGGAATTTTGGAAACAGGCCGGATCGAAGCAGAGCCTGCTCAGCCGGCATCTGATGATTGAGTCCGTCAAAGCCTGAGTCACAGGGAGACGCAAGCTCCCGACCGAGGACTCTCTCGCCGATGAAATCTACGCCGGTTTGACGAACTGTCGACCGGTGTAGTCGAGGTAACGCAGCTCCGGATTGATGCCCCGCTTGTCGAAGAATTCGTGGAGCGCCTTGCGGGCGCCGGCCCAATGGCCGTAGTCGTCAATCTGGATCACGCCGCCGGGACTGACCTTGTCGTAGAGATGGTCCAAGCAAACCATGGTGCTGTCGTACCAGTCGCCATCGAGGTGGAGCAGCGCGATGGTTGCCACATCGGAACCCGGCACCGTGTCCTGGAAGAGACCTTTCACCAAGGCGGCCCCGTCCAGAACGTTGAGTTTTTCCAGGAGGCCTCGGACTTCATCATACTCGCCGCGACAGGTGCCCTCGCGGGTCTTGGCGAGTTCGTAGTCCGGGTCGTCCTCGCTCGGCGATGGCAGTCCCTCGAAGGTGTCGAAGATCCACAGATTCCGGGACGCGTTTCTCTGGCGGCAGGTGAGGCCCATCAGGGCAGCGCAGCCGCCCCGGGCCGTTCCGCACTCGACCAGGTCGCCCGGCACATTCTTGTCGATCACCTCGCAAACGCCGGAGTGGATGCCCTTGAGCCGGGCAAAGCTCATCATGCTG